>CAYTZY010000016.1:0-6511 GCA_964442795.1 uncultured Caulobacter sp. | reverse complement strand
TTCACGTCCAGCGCATCGGCGAGGGCCCGAGCCCGGTGGTGTTCATCCACGGGCGCGACTTGCCCAGCAGCGTCACCTTTCCGTCCGCCAGCAGGTAGTACTCGGGCGGCTGCGAGGCGCCGGTCTTGACGACGATGGCGCGGCTGAGGTCGTCCGACCAGCTGGTCATCCGCACATCGGCGCCGTCGGCGGTGCTGTAGCGCAGCTTCTCGCCGGTCGCGATATCGGTCCAGGCGACCGGCGTGGTCTTGATGTCGAAGGCCTTGCGCAGACCCTTGGAGAGCGCGTCGATCTTGCCGTCGATCCAGTATTCCCGGCCGTTCTCGGCATCGTAGGTGAAGCCGAGCAGGCGGCCGTAGTCCTCCGGCGCGTTCGACTGGATCACCCCGGTCGCATCGAACAGCTTGGTCTCGAAGATCGGCTCGCCCGTCTGGCGGGTGGTGATGTCGTACTCGAAGATCGCCGCCTTATCGCGCCCGGCGCTGCTGCGGATGAAGACGACGTTCGGATCGCGGGTGAAGCCGATGATCTCGCGCGGCTCACGGTCGGCGGCGAACCAGCGGAAATGCTCCTCCCATTCATTGGTCCTGGGATTGCGGATCCACTGGGCGATGTAGACCTTGCCGTTCTCGAAATCGACCGACTGGCGGGTCCGCACTTCGCCGGTCAGGTCGATTTGTTCGCCGCCGAACTTGTCGGACGAGACGAACACCCGGCCCGACCGACCGGTGAAGACGTCCAGCTTGTAGATGCCGTCGCGTGAGGCCACGAGGATGTTGGTCGGATCGGTCGGCAGGGTGTCGATGACCTGGGCCGAAACGAACTCGCCCGGATTGTCGCCGCCCAGCGCCGTCATCCACTTCTTGCCGTCGAGGTCGACGATGAAGAGGCGCAACAGGTGGGTCTTGGTGACGCCCGAGGTATAGGTCTGGCGAACCCGGACCGCCAGGCGCTCGTTCTTGATGAACTGCACGCCCTGGATGCTGTTGCGGCCGGCCAGGCCCAGGACCCGGGGCGTTTCGCCCGGCGCGTCGGTGCGCCAGATGGACACGTAGGTCGCAACCCCGTCAGGCGAGGTGATCCCCACGATATGCTTGCCGTCCGGCGAGATGCTCACGCTGCGGACAGAGGCCTCGCGGCCAAAGTCCTCGGCCGTCGGAATGGCGGCCGGCGTCTGGCGCGCCAGGCCGGGGGTTACCGCGAGCAAAGCGGATGTGAACAGGATCGCGGCTGCGATCCAGAGTCGCCGAACTGATAACGTCACGTCTGGTCCTCACCTGTCCCGCCGGCGCGCGATGACGATCGTCTGGCGCGGGCGTGGAGACATCTCAATGCCGCGAACCGCGGCCGTGTGTTCCATCGTAGCGTGAAATGGGGCTTCGCCAAGCCGGCACACGCTACAGGATGGGGCTGAATTCGCCCTTGCCCTTCAAAGAGGCTGGACGGCCGCTCGGCGGGGCGCCGAACAGGAAGGCCTCCGGCGATCGCTCGCCGGAGGCCCTGTTCCTGCCCGGAAAGGCGAGGCGCTATGGCACCGGCGTCGGGGCCAGCACCGTGGCGCCGCGCTCACGCAGGCGCGCGGTGGCCATCTCGTCCAGGATCGCCTCGGCCCGCGGATCGCCCATCACCCAGCCGGCGGCCGCCAGGGTTCGCAGCGAGGTGGAGCTGACGCCGAACAGCTTTTCGAAGGCCTCGAAAGCCGAATCGCCGCCGCCGATGTGCTTGATGCGGACCTCGCCCTTCAGGTTGGCGAGCGCCTTGGCCCGGTCGATGGCGTCGTAGTAGCCGCCGATCTGGTCGACCAGCTTGAGCTGGCGCGCCTGCACCCCGGTCCACACCCGGCCCTTGGCGATTTCGCGCACGCGGTCGGCCGGGATCTTGCGCCCTTCGGACACCCGCTTCACGAACCCCTCGTAGATGCGATCCATCCAGCCGGCGAATGCCGCCCGTTGGGCCGGGTCGAAGGTCTCGCCGGTTCCGAAGGCGCCGGCGTACTCGCCGCCCACCGCCGTCTGGCGCACGTCGACGCCGAAGCGGCCCAGCGCGTCGCCCAGCACGAACTTGCCGCCATAGACGCCGATGGAGCCGGTCAGGGTCGTCGGCTGGGCGACGATGCTGCTGGCGTCAGAGGAGATCCAGTAGCCGCCGGAGGCCGCGTAGGTTCCCATGCTGACCACGACCGGCTTGCCGGCCTTCTTGGCGGCGCGGACGGCCGCCAGGATCTGCTCGGAGGCGGTGTCCGAGCCGCCGGGCGAGGAGACGCGGAAGACGATGGCCTTCACGTCCTTGTCCTCGATGGCCTTGTAGAACGACTCGGCCACGTCGTCGGACCAGACGGTTTCGTCCCCGCCGAACGGGTTCCCGCCCCCGCTGGTCCCGGTCATGATCGGGCCTTCGGCGCCGATCACCGCGATGGCGGGCTTGCCGCCCATGGCCGAAGCCGTCTTCGCGGTGCGCTGCACGCTGCTCATGTAGTCGCTGAAGTCGATCAGTCTGGCCTTCTTGCCGGCCTTGGCCAGGATAGCGTCGGACGCCTCGCGCACCTGGCCGACGCGGTCGATCAGCCCCTTGGCCCTGGCCTCCTCGGCCGAGTAGGGACCGGCCTCGAAGACGCGGGCGAAGGCGATCGGCTCCTTCTTGCGGTCGATCGCCGCCGTCAGGACGGCCGTCCGGTAGATGGACGTCATCCATGACAGCTCCGCCTCCTTGTGGGCGGGCGTGTAGTTGTCGAACAGGTACGGGTTGACCGCGTTCTTGTACTCGCGGCGCTGCTCGAACTCCGCCTTCACGCCGTACTTCTCGAACAGCCGCTTGAAGAACATGTCCTCGACCGCGAAGCCGGTGGCCTGGAAGCTGCTGTCGGGCTGCATCCACAGCTGGTCGGTCGCCGCGCCGAGCATGTAGGTCGAGGAGACCACGCCTGACGGGTAGAGGCCCTGGCTGTGGGCCCAGATCGGCTTTCCGGCCTTGCGGAAGCGCAGGAAGGCCTGGCGCAGCTCGTCGGCGGCGGCCGGCGCCATGCCGCCCTCGGGGAGCCGGACGAAGACGCCCTTCACCTTGTCGTCCGTCTGGGCGTGGTTCAGCGCCTCGATCACCGAGATCACCGACATGCCCGACCCGCCGAACATGGCGAACGGGTTCTGCGGGTCCTGATCGGTCAATCCGTCGCGCAGGTCGAGTTGCAGGACGGCGACCGACGGGGTCGTGTCCTTCGGCTGCGCGCTGGCCACGATCGACATGATCAGGAGGAACGGTACGACTACGAAGAACACCAACAGACCGGCGAACACGCCGGCCATGGTCAGGAAAAACTGCTTCATCGGGCACCCGGGTTGAAAGTCGCGCTCACGCTACAGGGTGGCGCGTTGCGGTCAAATGAACACGCGGCAACACTGGCCTTTGGTTCTTTGGCGGTATTGGGCGTTTTGCCCGGCCTGGGCCGGGGGAGGTCCCTCGGGAGCGCGTGTTCCGCACGCGCTCCGAAGGATCTGGTCGGGACCAGAAGAACTGGTCGGAGTGAGAGGATTCGAACCTCCGACCCCCGCCTCCCGAAGACGGTGCTCTACCAGGCTGAGCTACACTCCGACTAGAGGAGGGGGCTTATAGAGACGAGTCGCCAGGGCTGCAAGCGACCATATCGGGGCTCTGAAAATGGCTTTCACAGCGGCGTTGCATCCTGCCGTCGCCTGCGCTATCTGACCCGCCTCTCGCGAGCCGGTTCGTCCGGGCTTCGCCGTTCCTGCTGGGGAATGGTGTAATGGTAACACTGCGGTTTTTGGTACCGTCATTCTAGGTTCGAGTCCTAGTTCCCCAGCCAGTCTCCCCCTCATCGCCCCTCGACGCGCCGGGCCCACCCGAGCACGGCTCGACGATTGCCCAGCATCCCCCAGTCCGGGTAGGGTCCCCCGTTCGCGTCGGCGGACGGTTGGGGGTGCAGTGTGTCGGACCCGAAGCGTTTTCTTCTCGTTCCGATCCTTCTGATCGCCGCGATCGCCGGTCTGACCGCCTATACGGCCTTCAATCACCTGGTGGACCTGCGCCGCGGCCATCAGCAGGTCGAGCATACCCACCGTGTGCTTGAGACCGCCCGCAACCTGTTTTCCAGTCTGCAGGACGCCGAGACCGGCCAGCGCGGATACCTGATCACCGGCGAGGACAGCTACCTGCGGTCCTGGCGCTCGGGAACGCGGCAGTTCCCGGAACAGATCTCGCAGCTTCGAAAGCTGGTCTTCGACAATCCCGAACAGATCGAGCGGGTCGGCCAGCTCGAGGCGGCGGCCCGGCTGCGGCTGGAGACCCTGAAGGCGAACCTCGAGCTCGGACAGCGCGGCGACCTTGCCGGCGCCCGCCAGCGCATGTCGACCGGCGTGGGCCAGGCCCAGATGGACAGGATCCGCGCGCTGACCGCCGAGATCATCGCGCAGGAGCAGCATCTGCTCGCCGAGCGGCAGGCGAGGGCGGAACGCAATGAGCGCCTCAGCCTCTACCTGTCTCTTGGCCTGGGCGGCATCGGCCTTATCGTCCTCGCCTTCACGGTGCTCGCCATGGGGCGCTCCAACCGCGAGCTCCGTGATGCCCTGGCGCGCAGGGACGCCGCCGAGGACGCCCGGCTGGAGGCCGGCAAGCTGGTGCGGACCGTGTTCGAGAACGTGCCGGACTATCTCTACACGTTCGATATCACGCCTGACCGCCGCTACCTGATCGGCGACTTCAACCCGGCGCTGGCCCGGTTGCTGGGCGGAGACATGGCCCCCTATCGCGGCCGCGACATCATGGAGGCCTTCCCGGTCATGGGCGGCCGCTTCAAGGCGCTCTACGACCGGGCTGTCGACGCGGGCAGGGCGATCACCGTGCGGGATACGGCCGAGGTTCCCGGCGTCGGTCCGATCACCTGGGAGTCTACCCTGGCGCCGGTGTTCGATGCGGCGGGCCTGCCCGTGCGCATCGTCGGCTCCTCGCGCGACATCACCGAGCGCGAGCGCGCAGAGGAGGCGGCGCGGCGCTCCCAGCGCATGGAGGCGGTCGGCCAGCTGACCGGCGGCGTCGCCCACGACTTCAACAATCTGCTGCAGGTGATCCGCGCCAATCTCGAGATGATCGAGCGAAGCATCAAGGACGCCCGCACCAAGACCCGGCTGCAGAATGCGATCCACGCGGCGGACCGCGCGGCGGACCTGACCCGACAGCTGCTCGCCTTCGCCCGCCGCCAGCCGCTGGAGCCGGTGGTCGTCAACCCCGGTCGCCTGGTCAGCAACATGGCCGAGCTCCTGCGGCGGACGCTGGGCGAGGGGATCGAGGTCGAGACCGTGGTCGCCGGCGGCCTCTGGAACACAGTCGCCGATCCGGCCCAGATCGAAAGCGCCCTGCTCAACCTGGCGATCAACGCGCGCGACGCGATGCCCGGCGGCGGCCGCCTGACGGTGGAGTTGACCAACGCCGCGCTGGATGACCGCTACGCCGCCCGCGACGCCGACATCACCCCTGGCCAGTATGTTCTGCTCGCCGTCTCCGACACCGGACAGGGCATGTCGCGCGAGACGGTGGCCCGGGTGTTCGAGCCGTTCTTCACCACCAAGGCCGAGGGCAAGGGCACCGGGCTTGGGTTGTCGATGGTCTATGGCTTCGTGAAGCAGTCGAAGGGCCACATCCAGATCTACAGCGAGCCCGGCCAGGGCACGACGGTGAAGATCTACCTTCCGCGCACGCGCAAGGCCGAGGCAGGGCCGGCCCCGGCCGATGTTGATGCCGCCGGCGAGGGCCAGTCCGTCCTGGTCGTCGAGGATGAGGAGGCGGTCCGGGAAGCCGCCTGCGCGATGCTGGCCGAACTCGGCTACCATTGCCGCCAGGCGGACGGCCCCGAGGCGGCCCTCAAGATTCTCGAGGGCGGTGAGCCGGTCGACCTGCTGTTCACCGACGTGATCATGCCCGGTGCGATGAAGACGCCGGACTTCGTCAGGCGGGCGCTCGAGATCCGCCCGGGCATGGTCGTGCTCTACACCTCCGGCTACACGGAGAACGCCATCGTCCACCATGGCCGCCTCGACGAGGGCGTGTCGCTGCTGTCGAAGCCCTACACCAAGGCCGATCTGGCCCGGAAGGTGGCCGCGAGCCTGCTGGCCGGCCGCGAGACGGTGCTGTTGGTCGAGGACGACGCCCTGGTCCGCGCCGCCGCGGCGGAGATGCTCGGCGAACTGGGATTTGCGGTGCTCGAGGCGGGCGACGGGCCCGCGGCCCTGGCGGTGCTGGAGTCCGGCGCGCGGATCGACGTGCTGTTCACCGACATCGGCCTGCCCGGTCTGCGCGGCGACGAACTGGCGCGCAGGGCCCGCATCCTGCGGCCGGACCTGCGTATCGTGCTGGCCAGCGGCTACAGCGAGCGCGAGGCCGTCGAGGGCGTGGACGGCGTCCAGACCCTCGACAAGCCCTATGACTCGGCCGCGCTGGCGCGCGTGCTGGGGCGCTAGCTGTCGTTTCCAAGAAGGTTGTTCACACGCTGCCATGGTGTGAGGCC
>CAYTZY010000015.1:1545-43030 GCA_964442795.1 uncultured Caulobacter sp. | reverse complement strand
CCGCTCGATCCGACGGCTGAGTCCTGCTACGTATGAATGACGGTCCTTTCGGACATCCGTGTGAGTGATGCCGGGCAGCCAAGAAGCTGGGTCTGCGGGCCGGTTGACCTCGATAGATGCCGGAACCACAAAAATATTTTTCTGGCAGTTTTCTCAAGGAAATCAAAAGCGTAGCATTCTGACGGCCTCTCAGTCGGAAGATGGCCGTCAAAATGGGTGCTTATTATAGGATTTTCAGAGACTTATGAGAACTTCAGACAATCGAGTGGGGCAGTGACGAGAAACGGATAAAGGGGGCAGGGATTGGCGGCAATGGCGTAGAATTTCGCAGCGCATCGCCGTGCCATCAGAAACGTTGCCCGCTTTGCAGAAATACTGAAGGATTGTTGCTTCCTTTGCTGTTTCTGACTGGACGCTCACTCAGACTTTACCAAACTGGCTGCAATTTTACTCAGAATCCTGTCCAGCGTTTCCATCTCGTCGTCGGATATGCCTGCCCAGGTTTGATCGTGCAGCCGATCCGCCTCATGGCGCAGCAGCGGCACCAGTTGATAGGCCGCGTCGCGAAGATGCACCTGCCACACTCTGCGGTCAGTGTGATGCGGTCGCCTTTCCACCAGGGCCAGTTCTTCAAGGCGGTCGATCGCCTGTCCGACCGTGGCGCGCTCCAGGTCAAGCAGGCGGGCTAGATCTGATTGGGTCAGGCCCTGTTGCCGGAGAAGATAGGCAATGATCCGCCATTGCGTCCTTGTCAGCCCGGTGTGGGCGATGCGGCGCTCAAAGGCTTGTCGCAGGGCGCGCGTGATCTCCTCCATCCGGAAGATGATGTCGTCACGCGGCGTCAGCAACGGCTGGGCCGGGTCCTGTTTTGTCGAAATCGCACGCAGCGGCATATCGTCATCATGCTCGGGCATTGACGATATGGCAAGGCGCTTTATTGTAAGGCGATATACAGAAAGACGTGTGCTTGATTCAGCGGATCATATTCTCCGGAGCCGAAGGGCAGTTGCTCGCGGCGGATGCTGTTGGGGAGGCTGGCTCACCACCGGTATTGCTGGCGCATGGCGGCGGGCAGACACGGTTGAGCTGGCGCCGCACGCAGGAACGGCTCGCGGCTGCGGGATTTCGAGCCATTGCAATCGATCTGCGCGGTCATGGCGAAAGCGACTGGGCGCCTTCGGGCCATTATCGCATCGAGGATTTTGCAGACGATCTTCTTCGCGTGGCGGACCGGCTGGGCACGCCCCCCGCGCTCGTCGGCGCCTCGCTGGGCGGGCTGTCCGGGCTGATTGCCGAAGGCGAGATCAGGCCGGGCAGCTTTGCCTCGCTCACCCTCGTCGACATCGCGCCCAACATGGAGCCCGCCGGCGTTGCTCGGGTGATGGGCTTCATGGCGGCCCATCTTGAAAGCGGCTTCGCTTCGCCCGAGGAGGCCGCCAACATTGTTGACATCTATCGCCCGAGGGAAGGCCGGCGGACACCGGTAGAGCGGATCGCGCCCTATCTGCGGGAGGGCGCCGACGGGCGCTGGCGCTGGCATTGGGACCCGCGCTTCATCACCTCGGTGATGTCGAGCCGGGGCGAAGCCCGCATGGAGCGGCTTGGCGATGCAGCTGCAGGGCTTTCCTGTCCAGTGCATCTGATCCGTGGCGGTTCCAGCGATCTGGTGTCGCCAGAAGGGGCGGGGGCGTTCCTTGAACTTGTGCCGCACGCCCGCTTCACCGACATCGCCGGCGCCGGCCACATGGTGGTGGGAGACCGCAACGATGCGTTCGCCGAAGCCATCGTGGGTTTTCTCCGCGACGCACAGACTCGATCGGAAACTGCAGATGTCCGTTGACCGGAGCGCCTTGACCACCATCGAAGGGTTGCAGGCGGCGCTGCACATCGCCCCCTTCCATCGCTGGCTGGGCCTAGATCTCGTGTCGGCATCACCGGCGGGCATCGTGATCGCCATGCCGTGGCGCGACGATCTGGTGTCGAATCCGGCGATCGGCGCGGCGCATGGCGGCGTGCTCGCCTCGCTCATCGATCTGGGCGGGCTCTATGCCGTGCTGGCGGCCGGTGGTCTCGCGCAGGCGACAGCTGATCTTAGGGTCGATTATCATCGCCCGGCATTGGCAGGCCGAATTCTGGCGCGAAGCCGGGTCGTCAAGATCGGCAAGCGGCTGAGCGTCGCCGATACAACGGTAGAAAGTGAAGCCGGGGACCTGCTGGCGTCCGGCCGGGGAGCCTATCTTGGTGCTTGATGCTGTGTGGAAACGGAATGCTGCGCGTGCCGCTGGTCTGTGCGCGGCCATTCTGGCGCTAGCCGGCTGCTCGTCGGAGCCCAAGCCGGAAGATGCGCCGGCGGCTGCGCCCCGGGCGATCGAAGTGCAGGCCGCTCCTGCGCGCGCCGAGCAACTGTCCCTACCGGTGCGCGCATCGGGCACGGTTGCTGCGATGCAGACGAGCAACGTGACCGCGCTGGTAGAAGGGCCGGTGGACCGCGTGTTCGTGCGCGTCGGCGACCGCGTCAGCAAAGGTCAGCCCTTGCTGCGCATCAGGCAGGCCGATTATCAGCGCCGTGCCAGCGAAGCCGAAGCGGCCGTGCGCCTGGCCGAGGCCGAGGCGGTGCAGACCGAGCGGGCCTACCAGCGGGTGCGGGAACTGAAAGCAAGCGGATTTGCGCCAGCCGCCCGGCTCGACGAGGCGGAAGCCGCGCGCGACGTGGCGCGCGCCCGCCGCGACCAGGCCCGTGCGGCGCTGGCGACGGCGCAGCAGGCGCTGGCCGACACCGTCCTGCGCGCCCCCTACGACGGCGTCGTCACCCAGCGCATGGTGGACGAGGGCATGTTCCTCAACAGTCGCTTCTCGATGGGCGGGCAATCTGCGGCGCTGCAGCTGCAGGAACTGCGCGTGGTGGCAGCCATCGTCGCCGTGCCCGAAGCCCGAGTGGCGGACCTGCGCAAGGGCCAGCCGGCGCGGCTGTTCATCACCGGCCAGCCCGAACCGCTGCCCAGCGAAGTCTACATCATAAACGATTTCATCGACCCCAAGGCGCGCACGGTGGAGGTGCGGCTGCCGGTGCGCAACCCGGGCTATGCGATCAACAGCGGTGTGTCGGTAGTGGCCGAGATCATCACCGACCCGGTCGAGGCGATCATCGTGCCGCGCCGTGCCCTGCGCGGAGACGGTGCCAATGTGCATCTGTTCGTGCTGGCAGGTGACACGGTCCGGCGCCGCGCGGTCAAGACCGTCGATGTCGATCTTGACCGCGTGCGGATCCTGGAGGGCGTGGCGGCCGGCGAGAAGGTCGTGCTCGATCCGCCGGCCACGCTGGCTGATGGGGCAAAGGTGCGCGTGCGCGCGACAGATGCGCGGCCGGGTCCTGCGGCCGGCAGCGCGCCGGGCGCGCGGTAGGAGGGCGCCGCCATGTGGCTTGCTGATGTCTCGATCCGCCGACCGGTGTTTGCGACGATGATGATCGGCGCGCTGGTTGTGTTGGGCCTGATCAACTTCACTAGGCTTGGCGTCGATCTCTTTCCGCGTGTCGAATTTCCCTATGTCTCGGTCAGCACGTCGCTGGAAGGCGCGGCGCCGGGCACCATCGAAACCGAGGTAAGCGATGTTCTGGAGGAGGAGCTGAACAGCATCTCCGGCATGCGCCAGATGCGCTCGGTGAGTGCCGAGGGGCTCTCCCAGGTGTTTCTCGAGTTCGAGCTGGAGGAAGACGGCGATGTGAAGGCGCAGGATGTGCGCGACAAGGTGAGCATCGCCCTGCGCGGTCTGCCCACCGACGCGGACCCGCCCGTGGTCGAAAAGGTCGACCCGGACGCCAGCCCGATCCTGTCGATCATGCTGTCCGGGGACATGCCGATCCGCGAACTCACCACCTATGCCGACGAGGTGGTGAAGGAGCGCATCCAGCGTGTGCCCGGCGTCGGCTCGGTCACCCTGGCCGGGGGGCGCGAGCGAGAGATGCGGATCTGGCTGGATGCCGCACGCATGCGCGCGGTTGGCGTGACAGCCGACGATGTGGTGCGGGCGGTGCGCGGCGGCAATGCCGAACTGCCCGGCGGCCGCCTGGAGATCGGCGGCGCGGCGCGGGAACTGGGCGCCCGCACCATGGCCGAGGCGCGCGCGCCCGAGGAATTCGGGGCCATTATCGTCCAGTGGCTGCCCAACGGCGCCGCCGTGCGTGTTCGCGACGTTGCCCGGATCGAGGATGGCCAGCAGGACGAGCGCAGCTTCGCCCAGTTGAACGGTGCGCCGGGGGTGGCGCTCGAGGTACGGCGCCAATCCGGGCGCAACACCGTCGAGGTCGCCCGCGCCATCCGCGCCGAGGTGGAGGCGCTGGCGAAATCAGCACCGCCGGGCGTCAGCATGGTTGTCGCGCGTGACACGTCGCGCTTCATCGAATCCTCGATCAAGGACGTGCAGTTCGAAATCGCCGTTGCCATCGTGCTGGTGGTGCTTGTCACCTTCTTTTTCCTGCTGAGCTGGCGGGCGACGATCATCGTCACGCTCGCCATTCCGACCTCGTTGGTCGCCACCTTCATCGCCTTTGGCGCGTTCGATCTCACCATCAACATGATGACGCTGCTGGCGCTCACTGTGGCGATCGGTCTGCTGGTCGACGATGCGATCGTGGTGACCGAAGCGATCCAGCGCGATATCGATGAAGGTGCCGATGCGCGCACGGCGGCCTTTGCCGCGACAAAGCGCGTGGCGCTTGCCGTGCTCGCCGGCACCTTCGCCACGCTGGCGGTGTTCGTGCCCATCGCCTTCATGGAAGGCATCGTCGGCCGCTTCTTCTTCCAATATGGCCTTGCCATCGTCTTTTCGGTCAGTGTTTCGCTACTGGTCGCCTTCACCCTCACGCCGATGCTGGCAGCCCGCCTGCTGAAGGCCGGCGATCATGGCGGGCCGTGGCTGGCGCGCATCGAAGCCTTCCACCAGGGAACGGAGCGCCGCTATGCCCGTATCGTGCGCTGGGCGCTGGAACGGCGCCGGCTGGTGATGGCTATCGCCCTGGGCAGCCTGGTCGTGGGCGGCGTGGCGGCCTCCATGGTGCCATCAACCTTCATGTCGTCCACCGACCGCAGCGAGTTTCTGGCGACGGTGAAACTGCCGCAGGGCACGGGCATCGCCGGGGCGCGCGCGGCGGCGGCGCGGGCGGACGCCGCGCTGCGCGCCATCGATGACGTGAAGCTGGTGTTCGTGACGGTTGGGGCCGGCAGCCGCCAGCGCAGCAATGAACTGGAGTTCTACATTGCCATCACGCCCAAGCAGGCGAGGTCGATCCACCAGATGGAGGTGATGGACAAGGCCCGCGCTGCGCTGCGACAGGCCATTCCCCAAGCCAACGAGATCGTTGCCTCGGAAGTGCCCTGGGTTTCAGGCGGTGGCATCGGGCAGGCTGCGATCGAGCAGGTGGTGATGGGCCGCGATCTGGCTGAGGCCGAGGCCTATGCGGCAAGGCTGGTGGCGGCGATGAAATCGCGGCCGGAGTTCGCCGACGTCCGGTCCAGCTATGAAGGCGGCCGGCCGGAACTGCAGTTGCGCATCGACCGCACGCGGGCTGCCGATCTTGGCGTTTCGGCGCGCGACCTTGCCAACTCGACCCGGATTCTTTTGGGCGGCGTGGAGGCCGGCACGTTTGAAGAAGGTGGCCGTCGTCACGATGTGAGGGTGCGCCTCGAAGAAGCGCAGCGCCAGTCGCCTGACATGGTGGCAACCCTGCAGACCCGCAGTCTTGACGGCCGGCTGGTCGATCTGGGCCAGGTGGCCGATCCGCGCATCGGGACCGGCCCCGTGCAGATTGACCGCCAGGACCGGGGCCGCAAGGTCTCGGTGCTGGCCAACAGCGCTACCGGAGTGTCGCTGGGGGCGGCCGTGAATGCCATGGACGCCCTCATTGCGGCCAATCCGCCGCCGCCTGGGATCGAACTGGTTCTGGAGGGGCAGGCGCGCCGCATGGCGGAAACCGCAACGGCTATCGGCTTTGCCTTCCTGCTGGCGCTGATCGCGCTCTACATCGTGCTGGCCAGCCAGTTCGACCGCTTTGGCCAGCCTTTCCTCATCATGTTGACGGCACCCCTGTCATTCTCGGGCGCCTTTATCGCCATGCTGATCGGCGGGCAGGAAATGAGCCTGTTCGGCCAGATCGGGCTGCTGGCGCTGATGGGCATTGTGATGAAGAATGGCATCCTGCTCGTCGACCGCGCCAACCAGCTTGTGGAGGACGGGCTTTCGCAGGCAGATGCAATGGCGCAAGCTGCGCCGGAACGGCTGCGCCCGGTGCTGATGACGGCTTTCGCCGCCATTTTCGGGATGATCCCGGTGGCGCTTGCTGCGTCCGATGGTTCCGAATGGCGCAATGCCATGGGCTTCATCGTGATCGGCGGCCTCATCACCTCGACAATGCTGACGCTGATCGTTGTCCCGGCCGCCTGGATGCTGCCGGAAGATGTCGCGCGGCTGTGGCGGCGTACGATAACGCGGAAAGATGCGGGCAAGAGCGATGCGAAGTCGGTTGCTACCCCTGCACCGGCCGAAGGCACGGGTCACGATGAGGCCGCCTTGTCTCCTGCACGCGCCCGCGCGGCAGAGACTGCCTAGCGGCCAGCGCCGCCGCAAGGGCAAGGAACCCGCTGGACCGTGCCCGACCGGCGCTGTCGGACGTTGTCCTAATCGACGGGTGACGGTCCTTTTTCAGCATGGCCGAGGTCGCAGTCGGTCCAAGGAATCCGCTTCCGTCGCGGAATAGCCAGCGATAGATGCTGGACTCGCCAAAAAAATTTCGTGCTGATTTTCTCAATGAATTCAATAGTGCAGCGATCTGGCGGACCACAGGCCGGCCAGCAGGGCAGGAAAGTTCAAATAGGCGTTTAAAGACAGACAGTTAGGGCATTGTGGAACAATGGAGTGGGAGTAGCCTCCCGGAATGATGGTCGCCGCCCGTCGGCCTGTGCAGACTGATGGCGAACGCTTCACCGCTACAGCTGAACAGCCCGGGCGCTGAGGTCTGGCCATGCCGATAGGGGCGTTGATCTTGACGGGCGGCGCCTCGGCCCGAATGGGCGCCGACAAGGCGGGGCTTATCTGGAACGGGACTTCGGCCACGGAGCGCTGCGCCCGCCTGGCCCGGGCCGTGGGGGCGGACCTCGTCCTGACGGTCGGCGGCTCGGGTGATGTCCAGGACGAAGCGCCGGGAGGCGGGCCTGTCGGCGGCATCCTCGCCGGAGTACGGCGTCTGGCCGCCGCGGGATGCCGCCGTGTCCTGGTGCTGGCGGTGGACGCGCCGACGGCGCGGCCGGGAGACATCACGCCGTTGCTGGACACCCCTGGGAGCGGCACCGCCTACGCGGGACTGCATCTGCCCATCGTCTGCGACGTCGACGCCCTTCCGGTCGACGCCGAGGCCGGCTGGCCGGTGGCGCGGCTGATCGAGCGCGCCGGGCTGGCGCGTCCGGCCTGCGCGCCCGACGCCGCCGTCCGGCTGCGCGGGGCCAACACGCCGGACGAGAGGGCCGCCCTGCTCGCCGCCCTCATCGCCCTGGAAGGCGCCCAACAAAACGGCGGCGGCTGACGCGCGATCGGGCGTTTCGCGGCCCCCGCCTGCTTTCCCGTCGAAACCGTCCCGCCCGTGAGGGGTGACCCGCCTACGGGGAAACCATGCGCGTCCTCGTCATTGACCCCGATCCGGCCAGAGCGGCGCTGGTGACCGAAGGGCTCTCCGGCGTGGAGCCGCTTGAGGTGCGCCACGCTCCCGTGTTCGATGAGGCCCTGGCGACCGCCTTCGCACCGGATGTGGTCGTGGTCGCCGCCGACAGTCCCGACCGCGATACGCTCGAGAGCCTGCGCGAGGCATCCCGGACGAACACCCGGCCGGTGGTGATGTTCGTGGACCGCTCCGAACCCGGCCTCGCCGAGGAAGCCGTCCGCGCGGGCGTCGCCGCCTATATCGTGGACGGCCTCGCGCCCGGACGGGTGCGTACGGTGCTGGAGGTGGCGATGACCCGCTTCGCGCTGATGCACCAGTTGCGCCAGGATCTGGAGAAGGCCCAGGCCGACCTCGCCTCACGCAAGACCGTCGAGAAGGCCAAGGCGCTGCTGATGAAGGAGCGGGGGCTCGAGGAGGACGCCGCCTACAGGCTGCTGCGCAAGCTCTCGATGGACAGCGGCCGGCCGCTCGGGGCCGTGGCGGCCGACCTGCTGGCCTTCGCCGGCGTGTTGAAGGGAGACGCCTGATGGCGGTCAGGCTGACCCTCGGCTTTGTCCCGCTGAACGACGCGGCTCCCCTGATCGTGGCGCGCGAAATGGGCTTCTTCGCCGACGAGGCGCTCGACGTCGAGCTGAGCCGCGAGAGGTCCTGGGCCACGGTGCGGGACAAGGTCGCCGTCGGCGCGCTCGAGGGGGCTCACATGCTGGCGCCGCTCGCGCTGGCCGCCTCCCTGGGCATTGGAAGCGAGGCGACGGTCATGACCGCGCCCATGGCGCTGAACCGCAACGGCGCCGCCGTGACCCTGTCGCGTCGCCTGGAGGAGTCCACCGGCGGGGACGCGGCCGGACTGGCGAGGCTCATCGCGCGACGGCGGGAGGAGGGGGCCAGCCAGCTGACCTTCGCCGTGGTCTTCCCGTACTCGATCCACAACTACCTGCTGCGCGACTGGATGGCCGGCGCCGGCATCGACCCCGACCGTGACATCCGCCTGACCGTGGCGCCGCCGGAGCGGATGAGCGAACTGCTGGCGGAGGGGGTGATCGAGGGATTCTGCGCTGGCGAACCCTGGAACGCCGCCGCCGTGGCCTGGGGCGCCGGCAAGGTCGTGGGCAGATCCTCATCGCTGGCGCCCGACGCCCTGGACAAGGTCTTCGCTGTCGCCCGCACCTGGGCGGAGACCCGGCCCGGCGAACTGGACGCGATCCTCAGGGCGCTGCTGCGGGCCGCGGCCTGGGCGCAGGCTCCGGCAAACCGGACCGAGCTGGTGGGCCTGCTGGCCCGTCGCGAGGCCCTGAACCTCGCGCCCGACCTGATCGCCCGCGGCCTGGCGGACATCGACTTCAGCGGCGGGATGATCAACAGGCCGACGCCAACGCGGGTCGCGTCGCTGGTCGGATCGATGACTCGCTGGGGACATCTGCCGTCGGACGACGCGGCGGCCGCCATGGCCGGGGAGGTCTTCCGGGAAGACCTCATGCCCGCCGCGGGCTGAATCCCGCCGCCAAAGCAGGCGCCGCACCGGGAAGGGCGCCTTCTTTTTGCACTGCAACATGGATCGGCGCGCCGCGATGCCGGTTGGGGCGTGACGGCTCGCAGAAGCCGCAGCCTCATGACCTCGGCCTCAGGACAATGGCGTTCGCGGCTTCCGGACCGGCTCGACGACGAGCCTATCCCCCACGGCGACGCCGCCGCTTCCGTTCATCCTGCACGGGGCCCTCCAGCCATGCTGAATCGCGCGTTCCTCAAGGCCGGCCACACGCCGACGCTTTTGTCCGCCTTCCTCTATTTCGACCTGAGTTTCATGGTCTGGGTCCTGCTCGGCCCGCTCGGCGTCGCCATCGCCAGGGACTTCGACCTGTCGCCGGCCCAGAAGGGCTTCATGGTGGCCGTACCGGTGCTGGTCGGGGCGCTCCTGCGGCTGGTCGCCGGGATCATGGTCGACCATATCGGCCCCAAGAAGACCGGCGTCATCGGCCAGCTGATCGTCATAGCGGGCCTCGGCCTGGCCTGGGTCTTCGGGGTGCGCGACTACAACCAGGTCCTGGCCCTGGGCTGTGCCCTCGGGGTGGCCGGCGCCTCCTTCGCCGTCGCCCTGCCGCTGGCCTCGCGCTGGTATCCGCCGGAATATCAGGGCCTCGCGCTCGGCATTGCGGGCGCCGGCAACTCGGGCACCGCGCTTGCCGCGCTGTTCGCGCCGACCCTCGCCAAATACTTTGGCTGGGGCAACGTCATCGGCCTGGCCGTCCTGCCGCTGGCCGTCGCCTTCGTCGTCTATCTGGTCTTCGCGAAGGATGCGCCGAACCGCCCCCCGGCCAAGACCCTGACCGAGTACATGGGCGTGCTCAAGGTCCCCGACGCCTGGTGGCTCATGGCGCTCTACGCGGTGACCTTCGGCGGCTTCGTCGGCCTGGCCTCGTCCCTGACCATCTATTTCAATGCCGAGTACGGCCTGCCCGCCGTCACCGCGGGCTTCTTCACCGCCGCCTGTGTCTTCGCCGGATCCTTCGCCCGTCCGGTCGGCGGGGCCCTGGCCGACCGCTTCGGCGGCGTGAAGACCCTGTCCGTGGTCTATGTCATCGCCGCCCTGGCCCTGGCCCTGGCCAGCTTCCACGCCGGAAGCGCGGCGCTGGCTCTGGCCGTGATCATGCTGGCCATGATCGCGCTCGGCGCCGGCAATGGCGCGGTGTTCCAGCTGGCCCCGCAGCGGTTCGGCAAGGAAATCGGCGTCGTCACCGGCCTGGTCGGCATGACCGGCGGCATCGGCGGCTTCTACCTCGCCTCGAGCCTCGGCTGGGCCAAGCAGACCACCGGCTCCTACCAGGCCGGGCTGCTCGCCTTCGCCGCCCTGTCGTTGCTGGCCCTGGCCGGTCTGACCGGGGTCAAGCACCGCTGGCGCAAGACCTGGTCCAGCCTCGCCGGCTCCGCCACCGCCCCCCTGCGTCTGTAAGGAGCCAAGGTCATGGCCAAGGAACGACTGGTTGTCGTCGGCAACGGCATGGCGGGCTGCCGCGCGGTGCAGGAGGTGCTCAAGCGCGACCCGGACCGCTACGACATCGCCATCTTCGGCGCCGAGCCGCGCGTGAACTACGACCGCATCATGCTCTCGCCGGTGCTGGCGGGTGAGAAGCGGTTCGAGGACATCGTCATCAACGACGAGGCCTGGTACCGCGACAACGGCGTCACCCTGCACAGCGGGCGGACCGTCGAGGCGATCGACCCGGCGGCGAAGGTGGTGCGCGCGGCGGGCGGCCTGGAGGTTCCCTACGACCGCCTGATCCTGGCCACGGGCTCGGACCCCGTCCGGCTGCCGCTGCCGGGCATCGAACAGCAGGGCGTCGTGACCTTCCGCGACCTGGACGACGTCGACGCCATGGTCGCCGCGGCCGAGGCGGGCGGGCGGGCGGTGGTCATCGGCGGCGGCCTGCTCGGCATCGAGGCCGCCTACGGCCTGGTTCGGCGCGGCATGGCGGCGACGGTGGTCCACCTGATGGATGTGCTGATGGAGCGTCAGCTCGACGCCTCCGCGGGCTTCCTGCTTGCCGAGGCGCTGGCCGAGCGCGGCGTCGAGACGGTGCTCAACGCCCAGTCAGAGGACGTGGTCGGCGAGAACGGCAGGGTCACCGGCCTCAGGCTGAAGGACGGCCGGGTTCTGGACTGCAGCCTGCTGGTCCTGGCGGTCGGCATCCGCCCGAACACGGCGCTGGCGAGAGCGGCGGGACTGGAGGTGAACCGCGGCGTGGTCGTCGACGACGCCATGCGCACCTCCGACCCGCATATCTACGCGGTCGGCGAATGCCTGGAGCACCGCGGCCAATGCTACGGCCTGGTCGCGCCCATCTGGGACATGTGCCGCACCCTGGCCCAGACCCTGACCGGCGAGGACGGCGCGTACGAAGGCTCTGTCCTCTCGACCCGGCTGAAGGTGTCCGGCGTCGATGTCTTCTCGGCCGGCCAGTTCGCGGGCGGCGAGGGCTGCGAGGATATCGTGTTCCGCGACGCCGGGCGCGGCGTCTACAAGCGGGTGGTGCTGCAGCAGGGCAGGGTCGCCGGGGCGGTGCTGTTCGGGGATGCGGCCGATGGCGGCTGGTACTTCGACCTGATGCGCTCGGGCGCGCAGGTCGGCGACATTCGCGAGACCCTGATCTTCGGCCAGGCGGCGACGGAGGGCCTTCGCGGGCTTGACCCTAGCGCCGCCGTTGCCGCCATGGCCGACGAGGCCGAGGTCTGCGGCTGCAACGGCGTCTGCAAGGGGACCATCACCAGCGCCATCGCGGCGCAGGGGCTGAACACGCTCGACGCGGTGCGGGCGGTGACCAAGGCCTCCGCCTCCTGCGGCTCCTGCACGCCGCTGGTCGAGAAGCTGCTGAAGCTGACGCTCGGCGACGGCTTCCAGGCGCAGACGGGACCCAGACCGGTGTGCGGCTGCACGGGTCACGGCCATGACCACGTCCGGCGGGCCATCGTCGAGCTGGAACTGAAGTCGATGCCCGCGGCCATGCAGGCGCTGGAGTGGACGACGCCGGACGGCTGCGCGTCGTGCCGGCCGGCGCTGAACTACTACCTGCTGTGCGCCTGGCCGGACGCGTATCGGGACGACAAGCAGTCGCGCTTCATCAACGAGCGGGTGCACGCCAACATCCAGAAGGACGGCACCTATTCGGTCGTCCCGCGCATGTGGGGCGGCATGACCAGCGCCGACGAACTGCGCGCCATCGCCGACGTGGTCGACAAGTTCGCGATTCCCTCGGTCAAGGTCACCGGCGGCCAGCGCATCGACCTGCTGGGCGTCCGGAAGGACGATCTGCCGGCCGTCTGGGCCGACCTCAACGCCGCCGGCATGGTCAGCGGCCACGCCTACGCCAAGGGCCTGCGCACCGTGAAGACCTGTGTCGGCAGCGACTGGTGCCGGTTTGGCACCCAGGACTCGACCGGCCTGGGCGTGCGGCTCGAGAAGTTCATGTGGGGCTCCTGGACGCCGGCCAAGGTCAAGCTCGGGGTCAGCGGCTGCCCGCGCAACTGCGCCGAGGCGACCTGCAAGGACATCGGCGTTATCTGCGTCGACAGCGGCTACGAGATCCATGTCGGCGGCGCGGCAGGCCTGCACATCCAGGGCACGGAACTGCTGACCCGGGTCGCGAGCGAGCAGGAGGCGCTGTGGGTGATCTGCGCCGTCACCCAGCTCTACCGCGAGGAGGGCTGGTACCTGGAGCGGATCTACAAGTGGATGGCGCGGGTCGGGCTCGAGCACATCCGCGCCGCCGTCGAGGACCCCGGGTCCCGCCGGGCGCTCTACGACCGTTTCGCCTGGTCGCAGCGCTTCTCGCGGGTCGATCCGTGGGCGGAGCGCGTCGCCGGCCGGCACGGCGACGAGTTCACCCCCCTCAGCCGACGCATGGAGTTCGAGCCGGCATGAACGCCCTCGTGAAGGATCCCATCCTCTGGACCGACGTCGGCGCGGTCACCGACATCCCGGTGCGCGGCGCCCGCCGCGTGCCGACGCCTGAGGGCGACGTGGCCATCTTCCGCACCGGCGACGGCGGCGTCTTCGCCCTGCGCGACGCCTGTCCGCACAAGGGCGGCCCCTTGAGCCAGGGCATCGTCCACGGCCGGTCGGTGACCTGTCCGCTGCACGCCTGGAACATCGACCTCGCCAGCGGCGAGCCGATGGGCGCCGACAAGGGCAAGGGCTGTGCGCCCGTCGTACCGTTGAAGGTCCAGGACGGCCGGCTGCTGCTGGGCCGGATCTGATCATGGGCGAGGCCGCAGCCCCGACCCGCACGACCTGTCCCTACTGCGGGGTCGGCTGCGGTCTGGCGGTGAAGCCGGAGGGGCGCACCCTGACGGCGGCCGGCGATCCGGCGCATCCGGCCAACCTCGGCCGGCTCTGTTCGAAGGGCGGCGCGCTCGGCTCGACCGTCGGGCTGCAGGGACGACTGCTGCATCCGATGATCGGCGGTCGCCGGGCGAGCTGGAACGAGGCGACGGCGCTGGTCGCCAGACGGTTCCGCGAGACCATCGCCCGGCACGGACCGGACTCGGTCGCCTTCTATGTCTCCGGGCAGCTGCTGACCGAGGACTACTACGTCGCCAACAAGCTGATGAAGGGGTTCATCGGCTCGGGCAACATCGACACCAACAGCCGGCTCTGCATGGCCTCCGCCGTGGTGGCGCACAAGCTGGCCTTCGGCGCCGACCTGGTGCCCGGCTGCTACGAGGACCTCGAGCTGGCCGATCTGGTCGTGTTCAGCGGCCACAACGCCGCCTGGACCCATCCGGTGCTGTTCCGGCGCATGGAGGCGGCGAGGGCGCGGGGGCAGGTCCATGTCGTCATCGACCCGCGCCGCACCGACACCGCCGACGTCGCCGACCTGCACCTGCCGCTGAAGCCGCAGACGGACGTGCGGCTGTGGAACGGCCTGCTGGCCGACCTGATCCGGCGAGGAGACATCGACCGGGACTACATCGCAGCCCATGTCGCGGGCTTCGCGGAGGTCGAGGCGGCGCTGGCCGAGGACGACCAGTCGACGGCGGCGGTGGCGGACGACTGCGGGCTGGCGCCGGCTGACCTGCGTCGGTTCTTCGACCTGTTCGCGGCGACGCCCAGGACGGTCAGCCTGTTCTCGATGGGGGCCAACCAGTCGACGCAGGGCGTGGCCAAAGGGCTGGCGATCCTCAATGCCCACCTCGCCACCGGCCGCATCGGCAAGCCGGGCGCCTGCCCGTTCTCGATCACCGGCCAGCCCAACGCCATGGGCGGCCGCGAGACCGGCGGCATGGCGACGACGCTGGCCGCCCACATGGACTTCGACCCCGACAGCCGGGCTCGCCTGGGCCGCTTCTGGGGCGCCTCGGCGGTCGCCGGGAAGCCCGGCCTCAAGGCCGTCGACATGTTCGACGCCGTCGCCGACGGGCGGATCAAGGCGGTCTGGGTCATGGCCACCAATCCGGCCGTCAGCATGCCGGGCGCCGGCAAGGTCCGTGAGGCGCTCGCGAACTGCCCGTTCGTGGTCGTCTCCGACGTCATGGCCAGCACCGACACCATGGACTTGGCGCATGTGAAGCTGCCCGCGCTGGCCTGGGGCGAGAAGGACGGCACGGTCACCAACTCCGAGCGCCGCATTTCACGCCAGCGCGCGCTGTTCGGCGCTCCCGGCGAGGCGCGCGCCGACTGGCGGATCGTCGCGGACGTCGCCCGCGCCATGGGGTTCGCCGAGGCTTTTGACTGGCGCTCGCAGGCCCAGGTGTTTCGCGAATGGGCGCGGCTGTCGGCCTACGAAAATGCCGACCGGGTGCTGAACCTGGGTCCGCTCGTCCGCCTGACGCAGGACGGCTACGACGCGCTGGAGCCGGTCCAGTGGCCGGTGACCGCGGCGGGCGGGACGGCGCGGCTGTTCACCGACGGCCGCTTCCAGACCCCGGACGGCCGGGCGCGGATGAACCCGGTGCGGCCGCAGGGGGCCGCCCATGCTGTGGATGGCGTCTATCCGCTGGCGCTCAACACCGGCCGGGTCCGGGATCACTGGCACACCCTGACCCGTACAGGCCTCGTCCCCGACCTGTGCCGCCACGAGCCGGAGCCGCGCGTCGACATCAATCCGCGCGACGCGGCGGCGGCAGGCGTCGTCGATGGCGCCCTGACGCGCGTGGTGACGGCCAGCGGTGAGGCCGTGGTCCTCGCCCGTGTCACCGATCGCCAGCGTCCGGGCGACCTGTTCATGCCCATGCACTGGACGGCCGCCTACGCGCCGTCCGGCCGGGTAAATCCGCTGGTCGCGCCGGCCGTGGATCCGCGCTCCGGCCAGCCGGAGTTCAAGCACAGCCCGGCTCGGGTGCGGCGCTACGGCGAGACCTGGCGCGGCTTCTTCCTGGCCCGCGAGGCCTGGACCGCGCCCAAGGGACTGGACCTGGTTTGGCGCCGCATTCCGCAGGACGCCTGCCAGCTGCACGAGTTCGCAGGCCGCGGCGACGCGGGCGAGCGCGAGGCGCTGCGCAAGGCCCTGACCCGGGGCGGGGCCGCCGACGTGCTGCGCTTCGAGGACGAGACGGCTGGCGACGTGCGCGAGGCCTTCCTCGGCGAAGCGCGGCTGGACCGCCTGCTGTTCACCACGACCGCCGGCCGCCTGCCGCCGCGCGACTGGCTGGCCGAACTGTTCGGCGCCGAGCGCCTGAGCGATGCCGAGCGGGCCGTCCTGCTCATCGGCCGCGCGCCGGGCCGGCCGATTTCGACCGCGCCGATCGTCTGCGCCTGCCGAGCGGTGCGCGCTGACCGCATCGAGACCGCCATCGCCGCCGGGGCCGTCGATGTCGACGCCGTCGCCGAAGCGACCGGCGCCGGCTCCGCCTGTGGTTCCTGCCGCCCGCAGATTTCCCGAATGCTCGCCGACGTCCTCAAACCGGAGCCCCTCCATGCCGCATGACATCCGGATGGGTCGCGTCCAGCTGGTCGGGGCCGGCCCCGGCGCCGCCGACCTGCTGACCGTCCGCGCGCTGCGCGCGATCGAGGGGGCCCAGGCGCTGCTCTACGACGCCCTCGTCTCCGACGAGATCCTTGCACTTGCCCCGGCCGCCTGCCTGAAGATGCAGACCGGCAAGCGCGCCGGGCGCGCCAGCATGAAACAGGAGACGATCAACCGACTGATGTTGCGACTGGCCCGGCGCGGGCTGAACGTGGTGCGGCTGAAGGGCGGTGATCCTTCGATCTTCGGGCGGGTTGGCGAGGAGGCGGCCTTCCTCCACGCCCATGGCGTCGAGACCGAGGTCGTGCCCGGCGTCAGCGCCGCCTGCGCCGCCGCCGCCCAGTTCGGCTTCCCGCTGACTCATCGCGGCGAGGCCCGGCGGGTGACCTTCGCCACCGCCACCATCCGCGACGGCGAGCTCACCGGAACGGGCTGGGCGGCGGCCGCCGATCCGGAGACGACGCTGGCCCTCTACATGGGCCGGGAGCAGTTCGCGGCCGTCGCCGAACGGCTGGTCGCGCACGGCCGCCCGTCCGGAACCCCTGTCATGGCCATCGAGAACGCCGGACGGCCAGAGGCGCGGGCGATCCACGGCGCTCTTGGCGATCTCGGCGAGACCCTGTCCGGCGCCCGCTTCGACGGCCCGGTGGTGCTGATCGTCGGAGAGGTCGCCGCGCACGCGACGGGCGCTCAGCCGGTCAGAAGCTGCAGGAACGACGGGTCCCGGAACCTGTCTCCCGCCTTCATCCGCTTGTGAAAGCCGGGGATCGGCGGGCCCGCTCCGCCTTCGCGCGGATCGTAGACGCAGTCCTCGCCGAAGAAGCGCAGCGTCAGGGTCCGTCGCCGGGCGCCGCCGACCGTGGGCGCGCCGCCGTGCAGGATCTGCGGGTGGAAGACGATGACGTCGCCCGGCTCCACCGCCCACGACACGATGTCGTACGCCTCGCGCCGCGCCTCGATGTCCGGAAGGCGGGGCAGGGACGATTGCGGGTGCAGCGGCGCGGTGTCGTCCCCGAGCGCGAAGCTGGAGCCGTTGTAGAGCGGGCCATGGTGCGAGCCGCGGATGAACTCCAGCGAGGCCTCGGCCGGCAGGGGCTCGAACGGGATCCAGACGACGGCCAGGTCGGGGCCGGCGATGGTCAGGTAGGATGAGTCCTGGTGCCAGGGCGTGCGACGGGCCGCTTCGCCCTCCTTCAGGAACACCTGTTCGTACATGAACCAGACCGGCCCGTGGCCCCACAGCCGCGCCACCTGCGCCGGCAGGGGCGAGGCCTCCAGCATGGCCCGGTAGCCGGTCATACAGTCGGGGTTGAACAGGTCGTTGAAGAAGACGCCCTCGGTGGCCTGCCGGATGTGAGAGGCGCGGGGACCGGGGTGGGCGATGCTCCAGGTCCAGGCGTCCAGCGCGGCCGCCAGCTGGTCGGCGTCGAGCGCGCCCCGCAGGGGCGTGACGCCGTCGCCGGCGAAGGCTTCGCGGGCGGCGCTCCAGTCGGGATCGGTCATGGAATGGGCCTCCGTGATCCTGTCACGGAAGACCCTAGCCGGCGGTGGCGCGCCCGCAATGCTGTCGTCGGGTAAGGCGCGACTGGTTCCGCGCCGCCGGATCGGCTACGCCCGGACGCATGACGGCGAAGAAGGCTCCAGCCTCGGCCCGGCGACTGACGGCGGCCAACCTCGAAGCGATGGGGGCGGAAAGCCTCGCGGCGCTGCTGCTCGAACTGAGCGACAGCCAGCCGGCGCTCAAGCGGCGGCTACGCATGGAACTGGCCGCCCAGGTCGGCGCCGCGCCGCTGGCCGAGGAGATCGACAAGCGGCTGGCCATGATCGGCGGCAGCCGGGCCAAGGTCTCCTGGCGCAAGCGGCCCGACCTGATCCTCGACCTGCATGTGCTGCGCCGGATGATCGCCGGGCGGCTGGCCGATCTGGAGGCGGGCCTGGCCGTTCGCCGCCTGTGGACCTTCCTGGACCTGGCCGACGGCCTGTCGCTGCGCGTCAAGGACCCGAAGGGCGAGCTGGCCCAGGTCTTCGTCGCGGCGGCGGAGGACATGGCGGACCTCGCGGGCCGCGCGCCGGCCGACATCGCCCTGGCCGGCGAGGTGGCCGACATGCTGTTCCGCGGCTCGGCGTCGTGGGCCGAGCGGCTTGGCCCGGCCCTCGCCGGGTTCGGCCCGGCGTTCGGCGCCGCCGTGCAGGCCGAGCTCAAGGCCCGCATCGCCGCGCGCCCGGCCTTCAAGCCCTCGGCCCGGGTGCTGCGCGCGGTGGCCGACGCGGCCGGCGATGTCGACGCCTTCCTGGAGACGGTGCCCTCGACCCTGCGCCACGACCCCGGAACAGCCGCGGCGGTGGGTCGGCGTCTGCTCGGCGCCGGTCGGATCGAGGAGGCGCTGGCCACCCTCCAGGCGGCCGACCCGCGCAATCGGGCCCGGGCGCTGGACGGTCGCGCCGATCCGGCCGCCGAGCCCTGGTACGAGGCGTGGATCGAGGTGCTGGAGAAGTCCGGCGAGACCCTGGCGGCGCACGAGGAGCGCTGGGCGGCCTTCGAGCGCACCCTGTCGGCGGACCATCTGCGCCGGTTCCTCAAGGCCCTGCCGGACTTCGACGATGTCGAGGCCGCTGATCGCGCGTTCGAGGTCGCGGCCCGGTGCGCCGACTTCGCCGAGGGCCTGGCCTTCCTGATGGACTGGCCGGCGCTGCCCGAGGCCGCGGCCATGGTCCTGGCCCGACGGGACGAGGCGACCGGCGACGCCGGGGACCTGGCCGAATGGTCGGCGCGGCTGGACGCCCGTTATCCGCTGGCCGCCCTGGTGCTGCTTCGGGCGGCGATCACGACGCTGTGGGGCCGGACGGCGACGCGCGCCGAGGCCGAGCCGCTTGCCGACGAGGCCGAGGCGCTGGCGGCGCGGATCGGCGACCTGGACGGCCTGGAGAGCCACGAGGTCTTCATCATCCGCCTGACCGCCCGCCGTCAGTTTCCGACCCGGCGGTAGGCGAGCCCGGACCCGCAGGACCGATACAAACAGCCGCAGCGATGCTATGGGCGGCCCATGACCCGCACCGTCACCCTGCATGGCATCAAGGCCTGCGACACCATGAAAAAGGCCCGCGTCTGGCTGGACGGGCAGGGGATCGCCTACGCCTTCCACGACTACAAGGCCGTCGGCATCGACGCGGCCACGCTGAAGGCCTGGGCCGGGAAGGTCGGCTGGGAGGTGCTGCTGAACCGCTCGGGCACGACCTTCCGGGCGCTGCCGGACGCCGACAAGCAGGGCATCGACGAGGCAAAGGCCATCGGGCTGATGGTCGCCCAGCCGTCGATGATCAAGCGTCCGGTGCTGGACGTGGACGGCTCGCTGGTGGTCGGGTTCAAGCCTGAGCAGTACGCAGCAGCGTTCGCCTGACCATCCGGCCGACGCCGCCCGGAGCGGGCGGATTTCGCGTTACGAACATTTCATCCAGAATGGCGCATCCGTAGGCGATCCTGCGGGCCTCTACCTGTCAGAAGGCGGACGCAACGACGCTCCGCCCCGACATCGAGGACACAACTGCCATGGAAGATCTCATCCCGCTGGTCGCGGTCAGCATGCCCTTCCTGATGATCATCTCGATCATCGTCATTCCGGCCTGGCTCAAGAGCAAGGAGCGCCGCGAGATGCAGGCGACCCTGCGGGCGGCCATCGAGAAGGGCCAGCCGGTGCCGCCCGAAATGATCGAGGCGATGACCAAGAACGTGAAGGTCGCGCCGACCGCCCTCAGCGATGTGCGCACCGGCGTTATCTGGATCGCCGTCGGCGCGGGCATCTGCCTGCTGGGCTTCATGATCGGCTACCAGGAGGCCGAGGCCTTCCACCCCATGCTCGGCTTCGGCGGCATCCCGATCATCATCGGCGCGGCCTACGTCGTCCTCAGCTTCTTCAACCCGAACAAGGCCAAGCAACCCTGATCCGTCAGGCGGCTTGAAGGGGAGCGCAAGCCCATGGCCGGGGTTCGAACACCCGCCAGTCTGCACGATGTCGAGCTCGCCGCCCTCGCGGCGGCGGGCGATCGGCCGGCCTTCGGCGAGCTGGTTCGTCGGCACGGGTCGGCCGTACGGGGCCTGCTGCGCCGCATGGGCGCCGAGGCGTCCGTCGCCGACGACGTCGCCCAGGACGCCTTCCTCGCCGCTTTCGAGCGGATCGCGGAGTACCGCGGCGAGGGCGCCTTCTCGGCCTGGGTCCGCAAGATCGCGGCTCGGCTTTACGTGCGGCGCTGGAAGAAGGAGTCCCGCTTCGACCTCGAAGCGGAAACCGCGGACGAGGGGCATGGCGGCGAGAGTTTCGTCGCCTCGCGGATCGACCTGGACGAGGCCATGAAGGCCCTGTCGCCGGCCGAACGCATGTGCGTCTCGCTCTGCTACGGGGCGGGGGTTTCTCACGTCGAGGCGGCCGACGCCTTGAACCTGCCACTTGGAACGGTCAAATCTCATGTCAAACGTGGTCTGGATAGGCTCCGGCTACGACTTGCGCCTGCGACAGGCGCGGAAGGCGAGCCGGCGGGGAGCGTGGGTCATGTCTGACCTCGATTTCGAGATGAAGCTGGACCGGCTGTTCAACGAACCGCCGGTCATGCCCGACAGCGAAGCCTTCGCCCGGCTTGTGGAGATGCGGCTGGATCGCGGCTGGAATGTGCGTCAGCTGGCGCTCGGCGCCGCGGGACTGGTGGCCGGCCTGTTCGGCGTCGGTCAGGTGCTCGGCTCGCGTATGGTGCTGGAGACCGCCGCCGCCGCCACGGGCCGCCAGGCCGAGGCGCTGGGCGGCTCGCTGATGAGCCTGCTGGAGGTCGGTGAGGCCGCCTCGGCCCTGCCTTACGGCGGACAGGTGATCTGGATGGGCGCGGCGCTGGGTGTTATGGCGCTCGCCTTCGCCGTCACCCGGGCGGTCGAGGACCTCAAGTAACCCCGCAGGGGAGACGCCGCCCTGTCCGCTCACCGCAACGACCCCGTCCGCCGCCTCGCCGCGCCGGACATCGCCGCTCGCAAGGGCGCCGAGCCCATTGTCTGCCTGACGGCCTACACCGCGCCGGTCGCCGCCATCCTCGATGAGGCCTGCGATCTTCTGCTGGTCGGCGACTCGGTCGGCATGGTCGTGCACGGCCTGCCCAACACCGTCGGCGTCACCCTGGAAATGATGATCCTGCACGGCCAGGCGGTGATGCGTGGCTCACACAAGGCCATGGTCGTGGTGGACATGCCCTTCGGCTCCTACGAGGGCGAGCCAAGCGTGGCTTATGACAACGCAGCGCGGATCATGAAGGAGACCGGCTGCCAGGCGGTGAAGGTCGAGAGCGGCCCGACCGTGCCGGCCACCATCGAATACCTGGTCAAGCGGGGCATCCCGGTGATGGGCCATGTCGGCTTGCGGCCCCAGGCCGTGCTGGTCGACGGCGGCTTCAAGGCCAAGGGGCGCACCGACGCCGAACGCGAGCGCATCCTGGCCGAGGCCCGCGCCACCGCCGACGCCGGCGCCTTCTGCGTGGTGGTCGAGGGCGTGGCCGAGCCGCTGGCCCGGGATATCACCGCCGCCATCGCCGCGCCGACCATCGGCATCGGGGCCAGCGCCGGCTGCGACGGCCAGATCCTGGTCACCGACGACATGCTGGGCCTGTTCGACTGGACCCCGAAGTTCGTGCGCCGCTACGCCGATCTGAAGGGCGAGATCGCCGCCGCCTCCGCCTCCTACGCCGCCGACGTGCGCGCCCGGACCTTCCCCGGCGAGGCCGAGACCTACTTCTCGAAGAAGGCCTGACATCCAGCCGTTGAGCCGCGTTGCGGCGGCGCGGCTGACCCTATAGGTTCCCGGCCTTATCGCCGGAATTCGGAGCGTCTGTACGTGGTCGATGTATTTGAAGAGGTCGAGGAGCAGATCCGGGCCGAGCGCTACAAGGCGCTGGGACTGAAGCTGCTGCCCTGGGCGATCGGCGTCGGCGTGGCCGCGGTGATCTTCGCGGGCGGCCTGTGGGGCTGGGACGCCTGGACCACCAGCCAGGGCGACAAGGCCGCGACCACCTACATCGAGGCGATGAAGGCGCGCGAACAGGGCGACGAGACCAAGGCCTTCGCCCTGCTCGGCGAAGTCGCCAAGGCCCCGGTGAAGGGGTACCCGGCCCTGGCGCTGATGTCGCAGGCCGGCATGCGCATGACGGCGGGCAAGACAGACGAGGCCGTGGCCCTTCTCGACGAGGCCGCCAAGGTCGCCAAGGACCCCGTGCTGGCCGATGAAGCCCGCCTCAAATCCGCCTTGGCGCTTCTCGATACCGCTCCCTATGCGGATCTGGAGGCGAGGCTGACCCCCCTGATGGAAGAGAAGCGGCCCTACCGCCTGGAGGCGCGCGAGGCGCTGGCCTTCGCCAAGATCATGGCGGGCAAGCCGGGCGACGCGAAAGCCGACTTCGTGGTCCTGTCGCAGGTGCTCGACGCCTCCGACGGCATGCGCCAGCGGGCGCAGGCGGCCATCGCCCTGATCGACTCCGGCTCCGCCGCCACCATTCCCGCGGCCGTCAAGGCCGCCGCCGCCCTTCCGCCTCCGGCTCCGGCCCTGCCCGCGGGCATGCTGCCGCCGGGCGCCGAACCCCAAGTCCAGCAGGGACCCGCTCAATGACCAAGCGTATCGGCGGCGTCGCCGTCCTGGCCGCCAGCGCCCTGGCGCTGGCCGGTTGCTCGACCCTCAGCGCGGTCGGCGACATGAACCCGTTCAAGAAGGAAGAGCCCAAGGAAGTGGCGGGCGACGGCCGTCGCATCTCGATCGTCGCCTTCGACCAGAAGGTCGAGGCGAGCGAGAGCCTGAAGGGCCTCGACTTCTACCTGCCCGTCGCCACGGCGACCGCCAGCTGGCCGCAGCCGGGCGGCGACCCGGCCGTGAAGATCGATCACGTCGAGGCCGCGCCGGACTTCGAGATCGCCTGGCGCAAGAGCTTCGGCAAGGGCTCCAACCGCCACTTCCACGTCACCGCCCCGCCGATCTTCGTTGACGGCCGTCTCTACGTGATGGACGCCGAATCCGATCTCGCCGCGGTCGACGCCCGGACCGGGTCGGTGATCTGGCGCAAGACGATCCACTCGCGGACCAAGCGTGACAAGCGCGGCTTCGGCGGCGGCGTCGCCTGGTCGGGCGGCAAGCTCTACGTCTCGTCAGGATTCCGCTTCGTGGCCCAGGTCGACCCGGCCTCGGGCGAAGTGGGCTGGCGCCGCGACACGGCCTCGCCGATCCACGGCGCGCCGACCGTGACCAACGGCCGCGTGTTCGTCATCAGCACCGACAACGAGCTGCTGACCTTCGACACCGCCACCGGATCGCCGGGCTGGACCTATCAGGCCCTGGTCGAGCCGGCGCGGATCCTCGCGTCCTCCAGCCCGGCTGCCGCCGGCGACACCGTGATCGGCGCCTTCGCCTCGGGCGAGGTGGTCGCCCTGCGCGCCGCCAACGGCAACGATCTGTGGAACACCACCCTGGCCAAGGCCAGCCGCACCAGCGCCCTGTCGGAGATCCGCGACGTGGCCGGCCGGCCGGTGGTCTATGAGGGCGATATCTACGCCGCCAGCCACTCGGGCGTGTTCGCCGCCACCGACCTTCGCTCGGGACAGGCGCGCTGGTCGCTGCCCGTCGCCTCGATCAACAGCCCCTGGCCCGCCGGCGACGTGGTCTACATCGTCTCCCAGGCCGGCGAGGTCATCTGCGCCTCCCGCTCCAAGGGCGAGGTCTACTGGATCCGCGATCTCAACGCCGATCAGGTGGTGAAGAAGAAGGGCGGCTTCCTGGGTCTCGGCCGCAAGGAAGACAAGGGCGGCCGCACGCTGTGGGCCGGTCCGGTGCTGGCGTCCGACCGGCTGATCCTCGCCTCCAGCGACGGGCGGGCCGTGGCGCTCAACGCCAAGACCGGCGAGATCCTCAAGACGATCAACGTCGGCGCGCCGGTGCTGATCTCGCCGATCGCGGTGGGAGGCATGGTCTACCTGGTGACCGACGACGCCCAGCTGGTGGCCATCCGCTAGACTTCTATGGTAATGGCGCGGCCCGCAGGCCGCGTCCCTTCCACTCCGCGCAATTCTGCTATTCTCCGACGGCGTTCATCCGGGCGCCGTCTCAAGGCCGTTTCAACCATGCCCCTCAAGCTCGCCATCGTCGGCCGGCCGAACGTCGGCAAGTCCACGCTGTTCAACCGCCTGGCGGGCAAGAAGCTGGCCATCGTCGACGATCAGCCCGGCGTCACCCGCGACCGCCGCTTCGCCAAGGGCAGCCTGGGCGACCTGGAACTCGTCCTGATCGACACCGCCGGCTTCGAGGACGTCACCGACGAAAGCCTTGAAGCGCGCATGCGCCAGCAGACCGAGCTGGCGATCGACGAGGCCGACGTCGTCCTGTTCCTGATCGACGCCCGCGAGGGCATCACCCCCGGCGACGAGATCTTCGCCCAGCTGCTTCGCCTGACCGAAAAGCCCGTGATCCTGGGCGCCAACAAGGCCGAGGGCCGGCAGGGCGATTCCGGCATCGCCGAGGCCTGGTCGCTCGGCTTCGGCGAGCCGCTGGCCATCTCCGGCGAGCACGGCGAGGGCATGGCCGAGCTCTACGCCGCTCTGGTCGCCCGCGAGGAGCTCGCCGGCGGCGAGGACGAGGAGGACGGCGACAAGCCGATCCAGATCGCCATCGTCGGCCGTCCCAACGCCGGCAAGTCGACCCTGGTCAACCGCCTGATCGGCGAGGACCGCATGCTGACCGGTCCGGAAGCCGGCATCACCCGCGATTCGATCTCCATCGAATGGGAGCATGACGGGCGCCGCATCCGCCTGGTCGACACCGCCGGCCTGCGCCGCAAGGCCAAGGTGCAGGACAAGCTCGAAAAGCTGTCCACCTCCGATTCGATCCGCGCGATCACCTTCGCCGAGGTGGTGCTGCTGGTCATGGACGCCACCCACCCGTTCGAGATCCAGGACCTGCAGATCGCCGACCTGGTCGAGCGGGAAGGGCGCTGCCTGGTCTTCGTGCTGGCCAAGTGGGATCTCGTCGAAGACCCCGCCGGCCAGCTGAAGGCCTTCCGGGAACATGCCGAGCGCATGCTGCCCCAGGTGCGGGGCGCGCCGGTCGTGGCCCTGTCGGCCGAGACCGGCTACGGCATCGGCAAGCTGATGCCGGCGATCCTGAAGACCCACAACGACTGGTCGACCAAGGTGAAGACGCGGGACCTGAACGACTGGCTGGCCATGGCCATCCAGCGGCACCCGCCGCCCGCCGTCGGCGGCAAGCGCATCAAGCCCAAGTACATGGCCCAGACCAAGGCCCGCCCGCCGACGTTCGTGCTGTTCTCCAGCCGCGCCGAGCAGATGCCCGAGCAGTATCGCCGCTACCTCGTGAACAGCCTTCGCGAGAGCTTCGACATGCCCGGCGTGCCGATCCGTGTCTCGTTGAAGAGCAACAAGAACCCCTATGCCGAGGGCGGGGCAAAGGCCGGCGCGCCGTCGTTCCAGCAGGGCGGCGAGGCCAAGAAGGAAAAGGCCATGTCGCTGGCCGCCGAGGCCCGCGCCGAGAAGGCCGCCGCCGTCGCCGAAGCGGCCGGCGAACCGGCGCCCAAGCCGGTCAAGAAGACGGTGGTCAAGCTGACCGGCGTCAAGGCCGCCAAAGCCCGCGCCGCCACGGCCCTGAAGTTCACCAAGGCCAAGGGCGCCAAGGGCTCCCGCCCCGGCATCCAGAAGCTGCGCGGCGGGGGCTCTGTGAAGGGACGTCCGCCCCGGCCGACCACGCGGACGGGCAAGAAGTAGCAGGTCGGGCGGCTACAGTTTTCCGCCTGCCGCCTTCCAGTCGTTGAACTCGACCGTCGGCGCGGTCGGACCGAGGTCCGCCTGGGCCAGCTGGACGACCAGCGGCGCGATCTCCGAGGGTTCCGGCAGGGTCAGCGGGTCCTCGCCGGGATAGGCTTCGGCCCGCATGCGGGTACGCATGGTCGAGGGATCGAGCAGCACGGCCTGGACAGTGGTGTTCTCCACCTCGTCGGCCCAGCAGCGCACCAGCGCCTCCATGCCCGCCTTGCTGGCCGCGTAGGCCGCCCAGAAGGCCTTGGGCCGCACCACGCGGCCGGAGGTCAGGAAGATGGCCCTGCCGGCGTCAGAAGCCTTCAGCAGCGGCTCCATGGACCGGATCAACCGCCAGCTGGCCGTCAGGTTCACGGCCAGGGTCTCGTCCCACTTCTTCGGCTCGATATGTCCGGTCGGGGTGATGCCGCCCAGCACGGCGGCGGCGTGGACCAGGATGTCCAGCTTGCCCCAGCGCTCGTGGATCGTTGCGCCCAGCGCGTCCAGGCCCTCGGGCTGGCGCAGGTCGAACGGGACGAGGGTCGCGTGGGCGCCGGTGTCCGCGAAGATCTGGTCGTCGAGCGCCTCAAGCCCGCCCTGGGTGCGGCCCAGCGCGATGACATGGGCGCCGGCGCGGGCGAGGCCGAGCGCGGCCGCCTGGCCGATGCCCCGTGTGGCGCCGGTGACGAGGGCGATGCGGTTCTGGAGGGGTCGGGAATCCATGCGCCCCCCTTTAGCGAGGCTTGGGCGGCTTGTCCTGCCTTGACGCCGTGATCACGCGGGAACCGCCAGCAGCGGTCGCCCGGAATTGCGAAGCACCTGCTCGGTCGTGCTGCCGCGAAGGGAGTCGAGCAGGCTGTCGTGGCCGCGCGTGGCCATGACGATCAGATCCGCGTCCACCTCGCTCGCGGTGTCGATGATCGTGTCGACCACGGGTCCGGCCTGCTGCCGGCTGCGGATACGGGCGGCGATGGCGTCGGGGACCGGGATCTCGGGGAAGTGCTCGCCGACATGGAGCAGATGGAAGATGGCCCCGGCGGCGCCCAGCATGGTCGTCAGGTCGGCGGCGATCGCCAGCGCCCGGGCGGCGCTGGGGTGATGGTCGACGGCGACCAGCACGTTGCGCAGGCTCACCGCGCCCGTGCCGGGATCGACGAAGCCGGCGGCGGAGGGCGGCAGGGTCAGGCTCGGCGCCTTCGCCTCGCGGGCGATGGGCTCGGCGAGGGAGGGATGCAGCCAGCGATCAACGCCCTGACGCGCATGGCTGGCCAGTACGACCAGGTCGCAGGGACGCCGCTCAAGGACCTCCTTCACACCGTGATGCGGGTCCGGGTCGGGGATGTCGATCTTGCGGACGCGCAGGTCCAGCTTCTCCTCGACCGCGGAGGCCGGCGCGCCGAACTCCAGGAAGCCCCAGCCGGCGAGGCTGGCCCGGACCCGCGGGAACTGGTCCCACTCCTTGCCGATGACGTCGCGCGACGCGGCGTGGACGATGGCCAGCTCGCCCTTGCCGGCCAGGGCGATGCGCAGCGCGTGCGCGAAGGCGAGGTCTCCGTCGTGCGACAGGTCGGTGGCGAACAGCACGCGGCTGAGCGGGGGTCTGGCTTGCATGGTCGGCTCCTGATCGTCACCGGGAGCCTAGAGCGCGGATGCGCCCGCGCCTTGATCCAGCGCAAGGTCCGTTCAGCTGTCGCGCGCGCCGTATCGCTGCGCGATCACCGCGCAGGCCATCAGCTGGAGCTGGTGGAAGAGCATGATCGGCAGGACGATGAAGCCGACCGTTGCGGCCGGGAACAGGATGCTGGCCATAGGCACGCCGGTGGCCAGACCCTTCTTGGAGCCGCAGAAGACGACGACGATTTCGTCGGCCTTGTTGAAGCCCAGCGCCCGGGCCGCCAGCAGGCTGGCGATCAGCACGACGGCCAGCAGTCCGGCGCAGAGGACCAGCAGAACGGTGAGCTCCAGCGCGCTGACCTGTTTCCAGAGGCCGCCCACGACGGCGGCGCTGAACGCGCCGTAGACCACCAGCAGGATCGAGCCCCGGTCGGTGTAGCTGACCAGTTTCGCATGGCGCGCCACCCAGCCGGCGATCCACGGCCGGGCCAGCTGGCCGAGGATGAAGGGCAGCAGGATCTGCACGGCCACGTCCTGCACCGCCTTCAGCGACAGGCCACCGGTCGTGGTGTGCAGGAACAGGCCGACCAGCAGGGGCGTCAGGATGACCCCGATCAGGTTGGAGGCGGAGGCCGCCACCACGGCGGCGGCGACGTTGCCGCGCGCCTGCGAGGTGAAGGCGATCGAGGACTGCACCGTCGAGGGCAGCAGGCACAGGTACAGCACTCCGGCCGCCAGCGGGGCCGGCAGCAGCCATTCCGGCAGCTGGACCAGCCCCAGGCCCAGGACCGGGAACAGCACGAAGGTGAAGGCCAGCACGGTCAGATGCAGCCGCCAGTGGATGAGGCCGGCGACGACCTGCTCACGCGGCAGTCGCGCGCCATGCAGGAAGAACAGCAGCGCGATGGCCGCCTTGGTCAGCCAGCCGAACCAGACCGCGCCCTGGCCGCTGACCGGCAGCAGGCTGGCCAGCACGACCATCAGCAGGATGGCGATGATGTAGGGGTCGGGCTTGAGGCCCTTCAGCCAGCCGGCTTTCGCCGACGGCTGACTCACGCGCTCACCAGGAAGGACAACTGCTTGCCGCCGTCAGCCTGGCCCTCGGCGATCTCGCGGTCCAGCAGGCGGGTCGGATAGTCGCCGGTGAAGTAGTGGTCGGTGAACTGCGGCGCGGCGGGGTCGCGCGGACCGGCTTCCAGCGCCCAGTAGAGTCCCTCGACCGACAGGAAGCCCAGGCTGTCGACTTCGAGGAAGCGGGTCATCTCGGCCAGCGACTTGCGGGCGGCGAGCAGCTTGTCGCGGTCGGGCATGTCGATGCCGTAGAAGTCCGGCCACATGATCGGCGGGCTGGCCGAGCGAAGGTGCACTTCCGTGGCGCCGGCCTCGCGGACCATGCGCACGATCTTGCGGCTGGTGGTGCCGCGCACAATGGAGTCGTCGATGAGCACCACCCGCTTGCCGGCCAGCACCGCGCGGTTGGGGCTGTGCTTCATGCGCACGCCCAGTTCGCGCACGCCCTGGGTGGGCTGGATGAAGGTGCGGCCGATGAAGTGGCTGCGGATGATGCCCAGTTCGTACGGCACGCCGCTGGCCTGGGCATAGCCCAGGGCGGCGGGCACGCCGCTGTCGGGCACCGGCACCACCACGTCGGCCTCGGCCGGCGTTTCCTCGGCCAGCCGCATGCCCATGCGCTTGCGCACGTCATAGACCGACCGGCCGTTCACCACGCTGTCGGGGCGGGCGAAGTAGACATACTCGAAGACGCAGGGCCGGGCTCTCTGGGCCGGGAAGGGCTTGAGGCTCTCGACGCCGGATTCGTCGATGACGACCATCTCGCCGTTCTCGATGTCGCGCACGAAACGGGCGCCGATCATGTCCAGCGCGCAGGTCTCCGACGCCAGCACCGGCCTGCCGCCGAGATCACCCAGCACCAGCGGGCGGATGCCCAACGGGTCGCGCACGCCGATCAGCTTCTTGTTGGTCAGGGCGACCAGGGCGTAGCCGCCCTCGATCTGGCCGATGGCGTCGATGAACCGGTCGACGACGCGCGCCTTCCGCGACCGGGCGATCAGGTGAAGGATCACCTCGCTGTCGCTGGTCGACTGGAAGATGGCCCCCTCGCTGACCAGTCGCTCGCGCAGGGCCAGGAAGTTGGTCAGGTTGCCGTTGTGGGCCAAGGCGACGCCGCCGGCCTCGAGGTCGGCGAACATCGGCTGGACGTTGCGGATGCCGCTGCCGCCGGCGGTGGCGTAGCGGGTATGGCCAATGGCGTGGGCGCCGGGCAGGCGCTCGATCAGGTCGTCGCCGCCGAAGGCGTCGCCGACATGGCCCAGGTGGCGTTCGGTGTGGAAGCTCTTGCCGTCGAAGGCGGCGATGCCGCAGGCCTCCTGGCCTCGGTGCTGCAGGGCGTGCAGGCCCAGGGCGGCGACGGCGGCGGCGTCGCGGACGCCGAAGGCGCCGAAGACGCCGCATTCGAGCCGCAGGGTATCGTCGTCGGGATCGCGCCGGACGAGGTGGGAGTAGGTGTCCGTCGTCCTGCCCAGGCGGGTCATCGCGTCTTCTCCACTAGGTCGTCCATGGCGTCGCGTTCGCCCTCGCCGTAGCCTGTTCCGCCACCCTTCGGCGCCGCGGCCCCCGCTTCGACGGCCCTTTCCAGGGTCGGCGCCACGGCGCGAACCACGTCGAACCCCTCCGGCGCGAACGCCTTCAGAATCCGGCCGGACGCGTCCACCAGAGGATAGGTGAGGGCGCCCGTCACCCATTTCGGCGCGGACTCGGTCGTGCTGGCCATCTGGAACAGAAGGCTGAACGCCCCGAGCAGCACCATGGCCCTGACAAATCCGAACCCGGCGCCGACGCCGCGGTCCAGAATCCCCAGAGCCTGGGTTTCGTGCACCCGCCGCTGGAGACCCGCGCCGAGCAGTCGCAGCGCGATATAGGTCAGACCAAAGACAAACAGAAGGGCAATCCCGACGCCGGCCCAGTCCGGTTCGACGATCGCCCGGCCGATCGGAGCCGTGAAACGCAGTGCGAATACGGCCGTGATGGCCGCGACGAGGAAGGCGACGACGGTCATGAGTTCCTTCGTCGCACCCCGGCCAAAGCCGATCAGGGCCGAGACGATCAGCAGCGGTCCGGCGATGAAGTCGAACTGGGTCATGCCGGGGTCAACTCCACGCCTGCTCACCGATCCGCCCGACCGCATCGGCCAGCCGCGATACCCCGGTCACCGCAAGGGCGTCGCCGGCTCCGACGGGGGCGAGCGCCCGCTTGAACCCCAGTTTCGCGGCTTCCTTGAGGCGGGACTCCATCCGGCCGACGGGACGGACCTCGCCCGACAGGCTGACCTCGCCGAACACGACGCAGTCCTGGGGCAGGGCCTCGTCCAGCGCCGAGGAGGCCAAGGCCGCCGCCGCCGCGAGGTCGGCCGCCGGCTCGCTGATCCGCAGGCCGCCGGCGACGTTCAGATAGACGTCGCGGTTGCCGAGGCCCAGGCCGCAGCGCGACTCCAGAACCGCCAGCACCATGGCCAGTCGCCCGCTGTCCCAGCCGACCACCGCCCGCCGCGGCGTGCCGTAGGCGCTCGGCGCGACCAGGGCCTGGAACTCGACCAGCACCGGCCGGCTGCCCTCGATGCCGGCGAACACCGCCGCCCCGGCCGCGCGCTCGCCGCCCTCGTTCAGGAACAGGGCCGAGGGATTGCGCACCTCGCTGAGGCCGATGTCGCCCATCTCGAAGACCCCGATCTCGTCGGTGGCCCCGAAGCGGTTCTTGGCGCCGCGCAGGATGCGGAACGGGTAGCCGCGCTCCCCCTCGAAGGCGAGGACGGCGTCGACCATGTGTTCGACCACGCGCGGCCCGGCTATCTGGCCGTCCTTGGTGACATGGCCGACGAGGATCATGGCGATCCCCTTCTTCTTGGCCAGCCGCACCAGTTCGGCGGCGCAGCTGCGCACCTGGGTGACCGAGCCGGGGCCGGCCTCGTGGGCGTCGCTCCACATGGTCTGGATGGAGTCGATGACCACCAGGTCGAACTGTTCGCGCTTCAGACCGTCTAGGATGTCGCGCAAGGCGGTCTCGGCGGCGAGCTTCACCGGCGCCTGGGCCAGGCCCATCCGGCCGGCCCGGCCGCGGATCTGCTCCACGGCTTCCTCGCCGGAGATGTAGGCGCAGCGGGCCCCGCGCATCGCGGCGTTGGCCACGACCTGCAGCAGCAGGGTGGACTTGCCGACTCCGGGATCGCCGCCCAGCAGGATGGCGCTGCCCGGCACCACGCCCCCGCCGCAGACACGGTCGAACTCATCGACGCCGGTGACAATGCGTGGCGGCTCGGGATTTTCGCTTTCCAGGCCCTCGAAGGCCAGGCCGCGGGTCTTGCTTGCCTTCGTCGGCGCCAGGGCGCCGGGCGGCCGCGAGGTGACCTCCTCGACCAGGCTGTTCCAGGCGCTGCAGGCCGGGCACTGGCCGGCCCACTTCGACTGCGCCGCGCCGCAGGACTGGCAGACATAGACAGCGCCGTCGCGGGCCATGCGCGCTCCTGATTCGAGGGTGATCCGACCATAGCGACAAAACGGGAACAGCGCCCGGCCAATCCTCGGGGCGTCGTTCGCGGAACCGTGTCTCGCCAACCGGCGCGACTCCGGTAGGCTTCCGCCACGAAAGCGATCCACGCGGTTCGGGAGGCACAGATGAGTGTTGTTGACGGAGGATCATCGTCCGGTCTGGTCCAGAGGGTTCAGGATATCCTGCTGCGGCCGAAGCCGACCTGGGATGTCATTGCGACCGAACCGGCCACGGTGAAGGGGCTGTTCACCGGCTACATCATGATCCTGGCGGCGATCGGGCCGGTCTGCCAGTTCCTCGGCGCAACCCTGATCGGCGGGTTCCTGTTCGCGCCGTCCACGCTCGTTGGGGCGGTGGTCGGCTACGGCCTGTCGCTGGCGGGGGTCTACATCATGGCTCTTGTGATCGACGGTCTCGCGCCAAGCTTCGGCGGCGAGAAGAACCCGATCCAGGCGCTGAAGGTCGCGGCCTACGGCAGCACGGCGGCCTGGCTGGCCGGGGTGTTCAATCTCGTTCCCATGCTGGCCTTTCTGGGCATCCTGGGCCTCTACAGCCTCTACCTGCTCTACCTGGGTCTGCCGAAGCTGATGAAGGCGCCGGAGGAGAAGGCGCTCGGGTACACGGCGGTCGTGGTGATCGTGATGATCGTCGTCCAGGTGGTCATCGCGATGATTGTCGGCTCGATCGTCGCGATGGGGGCGCTGGGCGCGGTCGGCGCGGCGGCGCTGGCCGGCGGACTGAACTAGAGCGCGTTAGGCGGAAGTGTACGCGGTTCCGCCGCCCGAACGCGCTCTAAATATTTGATTCTAGAGCACGATTCAGCGGTCAGATGATTCCATCTGACCCCATCGTGCTCTAGCCGATCCAGCGCCGCTCGGCGCGGGACGACAGGCGGGTGAGCAGCTCGTAGGACGTCGTCCCCGCCGCCGCCGCGGCGTCGTCGACCCGACGGTTGGGTCCCAGGATCTCGACCATGGCCCCCGGTCGGGCGGCCAGGCAGCCGGTGACGTCGACGGCGATCATGTCCATGGAGACGCGCCCCAGCATCGGTCGCAGGGCGCCGTCGAACCAGACCGCGCCGGCCGGATGGCTGCTGCGCGGAACGCCGTCGGCATAGCCGGCCGCGACGGTGGCGACGCGCATTGGAGCGGCGGCCTGGAAGGCGCCGCCATAGCCGATGGTGTCGCCGGCCGGCACGTCGCGGACCTGCAGGATCGGCGCTTCGAGCCGCGCCACCGGGGCAATGCGATCATCGGCGACGTCCCGGGGACCCCCGCCGAACAGGCTGACGCCGGGCCGGACCTGGTCGAACGCATAGTCCGGTCCCAGGAAGATGCCGCCCGACGAGGCCAGGCTCGCCCGCGCCGCCGGGAACAGCTCCCGCGCCTCGCGGAAGACGGCCAGCTGGCGGCCGTTCATCGGATGCTCCGGCTGGGCGCCGCAGGCCAGGTGGCTGATCACCAGCTCGACCGCGTCCCAGCCCGCGAGGCCCCGCGCCTCGGCCAAGGTGACGCCCAGCCGGTTCATGCCGGTATCGACGTGCAGCGCAGCCGGGCGCCCGCGCCCCTCGCCCCGCCAGCGGCCTGCCTGCTCCAGGCTGTTGATCACCGGCGTCAGGTCGGCGGCGTGCAGCCGGGCGACCGACCCGGCGGTGGCGCCGTCCAGAACCTGAATCACCGGCCCGCCGCCCAGCGCCGCGCGCAGCGCCTCGCCCTCGGCCAGCCGGGCGACGTAGAAGGCCCGCGCCCCTTCGGCCAGCAGCCGGCGCGACACTTCGAGCGCGCCGAGGCCATAGCCGTCCGCCTTCACCGCCGGGGCAGCCTCCACGCCCGCCGTGTCCCGCAGGAACCGGTAGTTCCGCGCCAGGGCGTCGAGGTCGATGGTCAGCAGGGCCGCAGTCATGGGGCCCGGCTAAGGGCAGGGCGGGGCAGGGTCAAGCGCGGGAAGGTGCGAGGGGTATAGCCCGGGGCTCTACCGAACGTCGAACCGGCCCTCGCGGGCGAGGTTGCCGAACTTGGTGGTGTCGGAGTTGAAGTGCAGCTTCACGGTGCCGATGGGGCCGTGGCGCTGCTTGCCGATGATGACCTCGGCGAGGTTGGCGATCTTGTCCATCTCCTCCTGCCAGGTCATGTGCTCGGGCGTGCCCTCGCGCGGCTCGGTGCGGCCCAGGTAGTAGGCCTCGCGGTAGACGAACATGACGGCGTCGGCGTCCTGCTCGATCGAGCCGGACTCGCGAAGGTCGGAGAGCTGGGGCTTCTTGTCTTCGCGGTTTTCCACCTGGCGGCTGAGCTGCGACAGCGCCAGTACGGGCACGTTCAGCTCCTTGGCCAGGGCCTTGAGACCGCCGGTGATGGCCGAGACTTCCTGCACGCGGTTGGCGTCGCGGCCGCCGCCGTCGGTGGTCATCAGCTGCAGGTAGTCGATGACGATCAGGTCCAGGCCGACCGAGCGCTTCAGGCGACGAGCCCGGGCGGTCAACTTGGCGATGGACAGGCCGCCGGTGGCGTCCACGTAGAGCGGGGCCTCCTGGATCTCGATGGCCGCGTCGCGCAGGCGACCGAACTCGCTGGCGTCGATCTCGCCCTTGCGCAGCTTGTCGCCCGACACGCCCGAGGCGTCGGCCAGGATCCGCATGGCCAGCTGCTCGGCGCTCATTTCGAGCGAGTAGAAGGCCACGACCCCGCCGCTGACCGTCTTGCGCGTGCCATCCGGCTGCGGCTCCCAGGCGTAGCTGCGGGCGACGTTGAAGGCGATGTTGGTGGCGAGCGCCGTCTTGCCCATCGAGGGCCGGCCGGCGAGGATCAGCAGGTCGGACGGGTGCAGGCCGCCCAGCTGGCGATCCAGGTCCATCAGTCCGGTCGACAGGCCCGCCAGCCCGCCGTCGCGGCTGTAGGCCTCGGCCGCCATCTGCACAGCGCCGGTGAGGGCGCTGGAGAAGGGGATGAAGCCGCCCGAGGAGGTCCCGCTTTCGGCCAGGCCGTACAGCTTCTGCTCGGCCTGCTCGATCTGGTCGCGGGCGGTGATGTCGGGGTCGGCGGCCTGGGCCTCGACCATGATCTCGCCGCCGATGCGGATGAGGTCGCGGCGTAGCGCCAGGTCGTAGATGGCGCGGCCGTAGTCGGCGGCGTTGGCGGCCGGCGGCGCGCGCTCGAAGAGGTCGGCCAGGTAGCGGATGCCGCCCAGTTCCTCGAAGGCGACGTCCTTCTTGAACTCCTCGGCCAGCAGGATCGGCTCGGCCAGCTGGCCCTTGCGAATGTGCGCCTCGATGGCGCTGTACAGGCGCTGGTGGAAGGGCTCGTAGAAGTGCCGGCCGCTCAGCTGGTCGCTCAGCCGCTCATAGGCGGCGTTGTCGTACATCAGGATGCCCAGCAGCGCCTGCTCGGCCTCGATGTTCGAGGGCGCCGCATGGATCTGCGGATCAGCGTCGACGGGACGCAGGTCGAGAGCGGGGACGATGGCCATGGGAACTCATTAACGCTGCCGCCCGGCGATGGCGCGGGCCGATCTGCCGCACCGGCAATTCTGTTGTGGAGTTCCGTGTATGTTCGACCCGGCGGCCGCGGGCAATTCACAACCGCGAAGGGGACGGCGACGGAGAGCGGGTCCCTTGCCGCGCCGATACGAAAAAGGGCGGCCCGGATGTCCCGGACCGCCCGATCTCGATCGGAATGGAGGCGAGCCTAGTACTCGTCGCCCAGGCCGTCCTGCTTGCCGGCGCCGCCTTCAAGCATGTCCGCCGCAGCTTCCGCCGCGAGGGCCGCATCTTCATCGAACTGCGAGGCGATGACGTTTTCACCGCGCGCCTGGCGCTCGGCTTCGTCCTGGCTACGGGCGATGTTGATGTTCACGGAGACGATGACTTCCGAGTGGAGCTTCACCTTCACTTCGTGCACGCCGAGCGTCTTGATCGGCTTGTCGAGAACGACCATCGAGCGGTCGATCTTGCCGCCTTCGCCGTTGACGATGTCGGCGACGTCACGACCCGCGACCGAACCGTACAGCTGCCCGCTTTCGCCGGCCTGACGGATCAGGATGTAGGAGGTTCCGTCCAGCGACTCGCCGGCGGCCGCCGCGGCTTCCTTGGCCTTGGCGTTGCGGGCCTCGATCTCGGCGCGCTGGGCGTCGAAGACCTTCAGGTTCGCGGCCGTGGCGCGGAGGGCCTTGGAGCGGGGCAGGAGGTAGTTGCGGGCGAAGCCGTCCTTGACGGTGACGACATCGCCAAGGGCGCCGCGGCCCTCGACGCGTTCGAGCAGAATGACTTTCATGGTCCTTCTCCTACTTCACGACGTAGGGCAGCAGGGCCAGGAAGCGGGCGCGCTTGATGGCCTTGGCCAGTTCGCGTTGCTTCTTGGCCGAGACCGCGGTGATGCGCGACGGCACGATCTTGCCGCGTTCGGAGACGTAGCGCTGCAGCAGCTTCACGTCCTTGTAGTCGATCTTCGGAGCGTTGGCGCCGGAGAACGGGCAGACCTTGCGGCGGCGGTAGAACGGGCGGCGCGGGCCGCTCGCGGCCGGGGCCGAGGTTGCTTCGGGAGCGGTGGTGTCGGTCATGATCCTCTACTCTCCCTTACGACGCGAACTCTTCGCGGGGACGCTCGGGACGATCCGAACGCTCGCGGTCGCGGTCGCGACGGGCCAGAACCGGGGACAGCTCGAGGTCGAGCTCTTCCATGCGGATGGTCATGTAGCGCAGCACGTCTTCGTTGATCGACAGCTGGCGCTCCATTTCCTTGACGGCGTCCGACGGGGCGTCGATCGCCAGCAGGGAATAGTGACCCTTGCGGTTCTTCTTGATGCGGTAGGTGAGGTTGCGGAGGCCCCAGTACTCGATCTTGGCGATGTGACCGCCCAGACCTTCGATGAGTGCCTTCATTTCCTCGTTGAGGGCTTCGGCCTGCTGCGGCGAGATATCCTGCCGCGCGATGACCACGTGCTCGTAGAGCGCCATAGGTTTCCTTCTTCCGGTTTGGAAGGCGGCGCGGCCGGGAAGGGAAGAGTCCCCGGTCACGATGGCTCTGGGCGCGGCGGCCGGGAGTTTCCCGACCCATTCAAGGCTCCGCGACAGACCGCCTTCCGTGAAGAGGCGCGCTAGTACGCGAGAACCGCCGGAAAGGCAAGCGGGAGAGGCGGTTGCCCGAGGTCGGCCTACTTCCCTCGCGCCGCCTTCCAGGCCTTGACCGCCGCCTTGGTGCGGGTGACGTGCTCGACGGGGTTGGTCAGGTTCGAATATGCGAACAGCACCTTGCCGTCGGTATCGATGACATAGCTGGTCCGGCCCGACAGGTCGGGCTTGATCGCGAGGGTGGCGTCGAAGGCCTTGATGGTGTCCTTCGAGACGGCCGCGACGGCGAACTGGTCGCGGCATTCGCTCTTCGAGAATTCCGCAAGCCGGTCGGTGTTGCCGGCCGTGACGCCGACCACGGTCGCGCCCATGGCCCTGAACTCCGGCGAGGCCAGCGCGAACTCGCGCGCCTCGATGGTGCAGCCGTCGGTGAAGGCGGCCGGGAAGAAGTAGAGCACCACGGGGCCCTTCTTCAGGGCCTCGGACAGCCTGAACGGCGCGGGCTTGCCGTCCAGCCAGGCGGTGGTGGCGAAATCCGGCGCCTTGGCGCCCGGCTGCAGCGCCGCGAAGGCGGGGGCGGCGAGGGCGGCGCAGAGGGCGACGGCGGCGATCAGACGTTTCATGGCGGAACTCCGGTTGCCCCGATAGTTAGCCCGCCCGGCCGCCGGGTCCAGCGCTCAGGGCGTGCGGACCAGCGCCTCGCCGTTCCAGCGCCAGGCGACCCTTGCGCAGGGGGTCTCCTCCCGGAACGCGCAGTCGTCGGCGCCCTCGATCGTCTTGAAGGTGGGGGTGGGCGCCAGGTCGATGCCCCAGTTGGCCTCCGCCCCCTCGAAGCCGACGACGAAGCTCCCACCCTTGCTGATCAGGATCACGGTCGGGATCGGCGGACTGTCCTTCCCGCTCTCGCCCATATCGCAATAGTCGTAGTAGCTCCCCACGACCCAGTCGCGGACGCCGTCGCCGTTGAGGTCCGGCAGGTCGTTGAACACGCCATCCTCCCCCTCGGGCGTGGCCCCGCCCGCCGCGGCGCAGAAGGCCGCCCGGCGCGCCAGCTGGGTCCGCACGGCCTCCGGCGCGGCGGAGAGCGGCGTGGTCACCAGCGGTGAGGGGCCGCCCTCCAGCCAGGTTCCGCCCTTGACGTCCGGCCGTTCGATGAACCGGCCCAGCGTCTCGTTCCAGATGTAGCCGCGCGGGCATTCCTCCACGCCGGCCTTGCCGCAGGTGCTGCCGTGGAAGTCGAGGTCCAGCAGGCGCTGGCCCTTGGACTTGCGGATCTTGAACAGGCGGATCACCCGGTCGAAGGCCAGCACATAGCCGCCGTCGCGCGACACATAGACCTGTCGCCGGCAGCCGCCGGTGCCACAGAAGAAGGAGGGGTTCTGCGCGGCCTCGTAGTCGACCATCCAGTCGGTGACGCCGTCGCCGTTGGCGTCGACCCTGGAGAACATGCCGGACGGCATCCTGATCCTGAAGCCGTCAGGCTCGTCCGGATCGACCATGTCCTGATGGGCTTCGTTGTAGAAGGCCTCGACCGGCTTGCGAACGGCCTCTGGCATGGCCGCGGCGGCCGCCAGAGAGCCGGCGGAGACCGCCGCCGCCACCAGACCCATGAATACGCGCTTCACGAACACACCTGTCGCTGGGGCCCTGCCGGCCCGGGCGCCGGCGTCCCTTCGCCGACGTCCGGACCCTAGGCGCCTTCACCGACCGCCTCGCCCCCCAATGAGGGGGTTCAGAGTGACGGATTGACCAGGATCTTCACATGGGCCTCGGGGTTGCCCAGGTCCACGAACGCCTGCGCCACGCCGTCCAGGCCGACCGTGCCGGTGACCCAGGGTTCGACGTTGATCTTGCCCTCGGCGATGTTGTGCAGGCTCTGGGCGAACTCGTCGGGCTGGTAGCCGAGCACAAAGCGCAGATCGAGCTGCTTGTTGATGCACAGCGACGGCTCGATCCGGTCGGGCTCCATGCAGACGCCGGCGACGATGATCTGGGCCTTGGTCGGGCAGCCTTCGATCACGCTCTGCAACACGCCGGGCGCGCCGACGCATTCGAAGACGACCGGGCGGCCGCCCTGATTGCCGGAGAACAGCGCCGCCCGCATGGCCTCGCTGGTCATCGGGACGCCGTGCTCGGCCCACTGGGTGTGCGGACCGGTCTGCGAGGGATCGATGACGACGTCGGCGCCCATCGCCTCGGCGGCCTTGCGGCGGCGCGGCGAGAAGTCGGCGGCGATGACCGGGCCATGGCCCCGCACCTTCAGGGCGGCGATGACGGCCAGCCCGACCGGGCCGCAGCCGATGACAAGCGCGACCGAGGTCTTGTCCAGCGCCGCGCTGGCGACGGCGTGTTCGCCCACGGCCATCGGCTCTGTGAGCGCCGCGTGCTCGGTGGGCAGGCCGTTGGGCACCTCCAGCAGCAGCATCTCGGTCAGGATCATGCGCTCGGCGAAGCCGCCGGGATACTTGTTGGAGTAGCCGACGGCGTCGAAGCTGGTCGGGCTCATGTTGACGGGCATGGAGACCACCCGGGTCCCGGCCTTGAACCGCGTCGCGCCGGGTCCGCCCTCCAGCACCTCGGCGCAGAACTCGTGGCCGAAGACGATGTCGGCCGCGGGGTTCATGTCGCCCCCGCCGCCCGAGCGCCGGCCCATCTCGACCATATGATCCAGGTGGTGCAGCGCGTGCAGGTCTGAACCGCAGATGCCGCAGGCCAGCGTCTTGACCCTGACCTGACCGGGCCCCGGATCCAGCTCGTCGATGTTATCGCAGATCAGCTTCCCAGCCCGACGCACGACCGCCCGCATCGTAGTCCTCCCTTATCGTTGGAGGCAGGCTAGGGGATGACGCGGGGGCAACGCCAGAGGCGATGCGGAGGCCTCAGCCGACCACCGCGGCGATGTCCGAAACGCTCTCGAAGGTATGGGTCGGGCCGTAGGCCTTCAGCGCTTCGGCGTTGGTGTAGCCCCAGCACACGGCGCCGGTCGCCATGCCGATTTCGCGCGCCGCGTCGATGTCGCGGGTCTCGTCGCCGATGCTGAGCGCTTCCGCAGGCTTGGTGCTCATCGCCGCGAGCACCTTGCGGAACTTGCTGGCCTTGCCGAACACCGAGGCGCCGCAGCTGAACCGCGAGACCAGGCCGCAGAGCTCCGGACCGAGCACGATGCGGATGTTCTCCTCGGAGTTGGAGCTGACGATGGCGATCTTCGCGCCGGAGGCATGCACGGCCCTCAGCATGTCGGGCACGCCGTCGAACATGCGGATGTTGCCGGCGTCGGCCTTCATCATCTTCTGGAAGTGGGCGGCCAGCATCGGCAGCTTCAGCACCGAGACCTTGTGCAGCTTCATCATCTCCCGCGCGCTCTTGCGGCGCAGGTTGTCCAGGTCGCCGCGGTCGATTGGCAGATAGCCGAACCGGCTGGCCATTTTGTCGGAGGCGTCGAGGAACCAGCCCATCGTGTCACCGAGGGTTCCGTCGAAATCGAAGATGATCAGCTTGTAGGTCGGCAAGATTTAATCCTGACACGGATCCGGCGGGAAATCGCGAAACTTGCCCGCTGTTACCCTTTCCCCTAACCGTGCGCGCCGGATTCGTCACTTTCCGAGAGGGTTTCCATGAGCCTCGCGTTCATTTTTCCCGGCCAGGGCAGCCAGGCCGTCGGCATGGGCGCCGAACTGGCCGAGGCGTTCGCTGCCGCCCGCGAGGTGTTCCAGGAGGTCGACGACGCCCTGAACCAGAAGCTGTTCAAGCTGATGCAGGAAGGCCCGGAGGCCGACCTGACCCTGACCGAGAACGCCCAGCCGGCCCTGATGGCGGTCAGCCTGGCCGTCTCGCGCACGCTGGAGAAGGAATTCGGCGTCGCCATCGAGAAGGCGGCCTTCGTCGCCGGTCACTCGCTGGGTGAATACGCCGCCCTGGCCGCCGCCGGCGCGATCAGCCTCAGCGACACGGCTCGCCTGCTGAAGCTGCGCGGCCAGGCCATGCAGCGCGCGGTGCCGGTGGGACAGGGCGCCATGGCCTCGCTGATCGGTCCGAAGACCGACGTCGCCCTGGCTGAGGCCGCCGCCGCGGCGGGCGCCGAGGTCGGCGTCTGCGTCGTGGCCAACGACAACAACAACGGCAACGTCGTCATCTCCGGCGACAAGGCCGGCGTCGACCGCGCCATCGAAAAGGCCAAGGAGCTGGGCGCCCGGGCCATTCCGCTGAACGTGTCGGCCCCCTTCCACTGCCCGCTGATGCGCCCGGCGCAACAACGCCTCGCCGCCGAC
>CAYTZY010000015.1:0-1535 GCA_964442795.1 uncultured Caulobacter sp. | reverse complement strand
AGGCCAAAGGCTGCAAGCGCGGCATGCTGCTGCCGGTCAGCGCGCCCTTCCATTGCCCGCTGATGCAGCCGGCCGCCGACGAGATGGCCGAGGCGCTGGCCAGGGCGACGATCATCGCCCCGCGCGCGCCCCTGGTCGCCAACGTCACCGCCCGCCCGACCCTGGACCCCGAATCCATCCGCCGGATGCTGGTCGAGCAGGTCACCGGCCGCGTGCGCTGGCGCGAGAGCATGGACTGGATGGCCACCGAAGGCGGCGTCACCCGCTTCGCCGAGGCCGGCTCCGGCAAGGTGCTGTCGGGCATGGCCAAGCGCATCGCTCCCGACGCCGAAGCCACGCCGCTGAACACCCCGGCCGATCTGGAAGCGTTCGCCAATTCGCTTTGAGTTCACTGCGTCCTTCGACACGCGCCTTGCGGCGCTGCTCAGGATGACGTGGATAGGGACCAGCAACTGAATACGTCATCCTGAGCAGGCCCGAAGGGCCGTGTCGAAGGACGCACCAAGGGAAAAATGCCAGACATGTTCGACCTCACCGGCAAGACCGCCCTCGTCACCGGCGCCACGGGCGGCATCGGCGGCGCCATCGCCCGCTCGCTGCACGCCCAGGGCGCGCATGTCGTGCTGTCGGGCACGCGCGAAGAGGTGCTCGCCACCCTGGCCGGCGAGTTCGGCGAGCGGGTCTCGATCGCCCCGGCCAACCTGTCCGATTCGGCCAGCGTCGACGGCCTGGTCGCCAAGGCCGAGGAGGCCGCCGGCGCGCCGCTGGACATCCTGGTCAACAATGCCGGCATCACCCGGGACGGCCTGATGCTGCGCATGAAGGACGAGGACTGGGAGCAGGTCATCAAGGTGAACCTTGAGTCGTACTTCCGTCTCTCCCGCGCCGCCCTGAAGGGCATGATGAAGCGCCGCTGGGGCCGGATCATCGGAATCACCTCCGTCGTCGGCGTCACCGGAAACCCCGGCCAGGCCAACTACGCCGCCTCCAAGGCCGGCATGATCGGCTTCTCCAAGGCCCTGGCCCAGGAAGTGGCGTCTCGTAACGTCACGGTGAACACCGTCGCGCCGGGCTTCATCGCCAGCCCGATGACCGACAGCCTCAACGATGCGCAACGTGAGGCAATCCTTGGGAAAATTCCGTCCGGCCGTCTCGGTTCGGGCGACAACGTAGAAGCCGCCTGCGTCTATCTGGCCAGCGAGGAGGGAGCCTACGTCACCGGTCAGACCTTGCACGTCAACGGCGGCATGGCGATGATCTAGGAGAAGCCTCCCTGTTCGTCGGCTGGCCGCTGGCCACCCCGAAAGGAACATGGTAGGCGGAGCGCGATTTCCGCTGTCCGGCCTTGGCTGGCGCGGCCACGACAATACCAAAGAGGACCTACAGAATGTCCGACATTCTCGAGCGTGTGCGTAAGATCGTCATCGAGCATCTCGACGCCGATCCCGAAAAGGTCACCGAGAAGGCCAGCTTCATCGACGACCTGGGCGCTGACAGCCTCGACAATGTCGAGCTGGTCATGGCCTTCGAAGCAG
>CAYTZY010000014.1:32776-46687 GCA_964442795.1 uncultured Caulobacter sp. | reverse complement strand
GCGGTCGCCCGTCGGCGGGACAGTCAGCGTCACCGGCCCCTGGGTGAGGTCCAGCCAAGCCAGGGAATAGAGCGTGTCGTTGTTGGGCGTGGTCACGAACCGCGTCGCTTCGTCCGACAACGCCCGCGCATGCTGCAGCGTGTTCTGCTTCAGGCCCGACGACAGGTGTCGCGCCCGGGTGCTGGCCATCTCGATGATCGGCAGGCCGTAGAGCCAGAGGTCGCGGGCGTCGCTCGCCGTGTCAGCCCGCGCCTCGCCGGGCGCCGCCGCCAGACCGGGTATCCCCAGCGCCGCCATCGCCGCGAACAGTTCCCGCCGGTTCATCGTGACCTCCCGGGGGATTCTAAATGTTACCCCTTGGTCTCATTTGAGCGCGAAGCCTTCTCTCGCGCAAGTTTTTCCAGCACGCGGCCGCGTCCCCGGGACAGGGCGGTGACGACGCCGCGCCAGGTGCGGACCTCCTGGTCGGTCAGGCGGGCGCGACCCAGCGCGACGCGCAGGTTGCGGACCATCGAGGGCCGCTTCTCCGGCGGGTGGAAGAAGCCGGCGTCATCAAGCTCGGCCTCCAGCTGTTCGTACAGGCCGACGACCGTCTCCATATCCGCCGGCTCGTCGATATTCTGGGCGAAGGCTTCGCGCGGACGATCGGCGACGCCCATCCGCCATTCGTAGGCGTTCAGCGCCACGGCCTGGGCCAGGTTCAGCGACCGGAACCGCTCGTCCACCGGGATGGTTACGATGGCATGGCAAAGCGCGATGTCGCCGGTCTCCAGCCCCGCCCGCTCCCCGCCGAACAGCATTCCAACGCGATGGCCCCGGGCGACGGACTTGTGGAGCTCTCCGGCCGCCTCCCGGGGGGTGAGCACCGGCATCTGGGTTTCGCGCGGCCGGGCCGTGGTCGCATAGACCAGCCGCAGATCGGCGACCGCCGCCTCGAGCCGTTCGTAGACCTTGGCGCCGTCCAGCGGCCAGTCGGCGCCCGAGGCGCTGGCCCAGGCCCGCTCCTGGGGCCAGCCGTCGCGCGGCCGAACGAGCCGAAGCTCGCCCAGGCCGAAGTTGGCCATGACGCGCGCGACGGCGCCGATGTTCTCGGCCAGCTGCGGTTCGTTGAGGATGACGACGGGGGGGCTGCTTTGCATGAGGGCTTGATAAGCCTTTCCCGCAGCGACGGGAAAGGGCGCTATGAATACGGCATGCGTCGCCGAACCCTTATTTCGCTCCTTGGGATTTCCCCGGTCGTGGCCGTGGCCGGCTGCGCCGAGGACCGGCCCGGGGCGGTGGCGAAGACGCCGGTCATCGACGCGGCGGTTCTCGACGCCGAGGTCGCCGCCATCGCCGATCGGGTCAGGCCCGGCATCCTGGAGGTCGCCGTCCAGAACCTGGAAGGGGGCGAGATGTGGGCCTGGAACGGCTCCCGTCGCTTCCCGATGCAAAGTGTCTTCAAGGCGCCGCTGGGGGCGGCCGTCCTGGCGGAGGCGGACGCGGGCCGCCTGCGGCTCGACGAGCAGGTCACGCTCGCCGAGAAGGACATCTCCCCGCCACTCAGCGCCATCGGCGCGGCCTGGCCCGAAAGGGTCGACTACAGCCTGGGGGACCTGCTGGTCGCCGCCGTCGGGCAGAGCGACAACACCGCCGCCGACGTACTGATGAAGCGGATCGGCGGCCCCGGCGCCGTGACGGCCTGGCTGCGCGGCAAGGGCGTGAAGGATATCGGCATCGACCGTTATGAGCGCGAACTTCAGGTCGAAGCCTGCGGCATGGACTCCTTCCGCATCGCCTGGAAGGACTGGCCGGCGTTCCGCGCCGCGCGGGACGCCGTGCCTGAACCTCGACGGCGCGAGGCGCTGGCCCGCTACCTCGCCGATCCCCGCGACACGACGACGGCCACGGGGATGTTGAACTTCCTCGGCAAGCTGTCGCGAGGCGCTCTGCTCCGCCCGGCCTCGACCCAGCGGCTGCTCCGGATCATGACCGCGAGCGGCACGGGCCCGAACCGCCTGAAAGCGGGGCTGCCGGACGGCGCGTCGCTGGCGCACAAGACCGGGACCTCGGCGACCGACCTGGGGATCACGGCCGCGACCAATGACGTCGGTCTGCTGACGTTGAAGGACGGCAGGCGCTACGCCGTGGCGGTCTTCCTCGCCGCCTCGCCGCAGGACGAGGCCGCCCGCGAAGGCGCCATCGCCGACGTCATGCGGACGATCGTGAAGGCCGCCGGCTAGAGCATTCTACCGATCCAACCGGATCGGTAGAATGCTCTAGCCCTTTGTTTTGACGCATTTTCTGGCGGCGAACCGGCGTCCGCTTCGCCGGAAAATGCTCTAGCCGTTGACGACCGAGGCGTCAGGGGCCCCGGAGTTCGCCGCCGCGGCCAGGGCCGCGATCAGCTGGGCGGGACGCAGCGGCTTGGCGATGTGCAGGTCGGCGCCGGCGGCATGCGCCGCCTCGACATGCTCGTCCATCGCGTTGGCGGTCAGCATGATGATCAGCGCGGGCGGTCGGCCCGCCGCGGCCTCACGCTCGCGGATCGCGCGGGTGGCGGTCAGGCCGTCCATGACGGGCATCTGCATGTCCATCAGCACGGCGTCGAAACGGTTCCGGCTCCAGGCCTCGACAGCGTCCTCGCCGTTGCCGACGATGGTCAGGTCGATGCCGAACGGGTCGAGGATGATCTGAACGACCTTCTGGTTGGTCGGGTGATCCTCGGCCATCAGGACCTTCATCCCCTTGAGGACGCCCACGTCGACGGCCGCTGCGGCCCGCTCCTCGCGCGGCGCGACGGCGCGCGGAAGCGGCAGGCGAACCGTGAACCGGGCCCCCTCGCCGGGCCGGCCCGCCGCCTCGATCTCCCCGCCCATCATCGTGGTCAGGGCGGCGCAGATCGATAGCCCAAGACCAGTGCCCCCGAACCGGCGGGTGATCGAGTCGTCGGCCTGTTCGAACCGCCGGAACAGGCGCTCGTGGACCCCCTCGTCGAAGCCGACACCGGTATCGGCGACGACGAAGCGAAGCTGCTCGCCCTCGCGATCGACCGTCAGGCTGACGCCGCCCGCTTCGGTGAATTTCACCGCATTGGCCAGCAGGTTGGACAGGATCTGGGCGATGCGGCCGCTGTCGCCCAGCCACACGCCGCGCGCCGGCTCGGCGATGCGCCAGGTCAGGGTGAGCCCCTTGGCCTCGGCCGCGGCCCGGTGCAGGTCGGCCATGGCCGCCACCGTCTCGCCCAGGTCGAACGGCGCCGGCGAAAGACGGAACTGGCCGGCCTCGATCTTGGAGACGTCCAGCACGTCGCTGAGCACCTGCTCCAGCAGGCGTCCCGAGGACGAGACCAGGCTGGCCAGTTCGCGCCGGCGCGCCTGGTCATCGGTCTCGGCGAGCTGGTCGGTCAGCGCGATCACGCCGTTCAGCGGCGTACGCAGCTCGTGGCTCATGTTGGCCAGGAAGGTCGACTTGGCGCGGTTGGCCCGCTCCAGCTCCGCCGTGCGGACGGCCACCCGTTCCTCCAGCGACCGCAGCAGTTCGTCGTTGCGGCGGTGCTGGTCGCCGAGCATGCGGGCCAGGGCGCCGATCTCGTCGCCGCGCTGCTCAATGGCCGAGACGCCGGCCTCGGCCACGCCCTGCGCCTGGGTCAGCCCCTCCAGCGGCGCGACCACCTCCCGGCGGATGATGCGATAGAGCAGCAGGGCCTGCACGATGATCCCGGCCAGGCCGAACAACAGCACCCAGGAGGCCGTCCGCGCCGCCGCCCAGGCGATGTCCGAGGTCGGCATGGTCATGACGAAGTACCAGTCCGGCTCCTTGAGATGGCCGAAGGCGATGACCTTGCCGTCGCGCTCGAAGGCGCCGGCCGATCCGCCGCTGCGCCGGATGTCGCGCACCAGGCCGGGTACGTCCCGTCCGGCCTCCTGGGCCGCGAGTTCCCGGGGCGAGACGATGCCGCGCGTGCCCATGCCGGGCGCCGCGATAAGGTCGCCGTCGCCGGAGACGATGACGTTCTCGCTGCCCGGGATGGCGTCCTCGATGGCCTCCATCAGGTAGCTGTCGAGGGTGATGGTCGTGCCCCAGGACGCGACATGCCGGCCGTCGATGTCGATCGGCGACATGCAGCCGGTGGTCAGCGCCTTGCCGGTCGGATCGCTCAGCAGCTTGCGCAGCTTGGTGCAGCGCATGACCCGGCCCGGATTGTTCGCCGGCAGCATGATCGTCGCCATCTCCTCATGCTGGAAGGAGAAGCTCGCCGGCGCGTCGCGGCGGTAGTACTGTAGGCGGTCATCGCGATCCGGCCCGAACATGACCAGCCGGTTGTCGGTCGTGTACATGTAGAAGTTGTCGTAGCGCGACCGCTGCGCCTCGCCGACCATGGCGGCGACCTGAAGGGTGGCGACGAAGAAGGCCTTCTCGTCCGCCGTGACGTCGGTCCCGTCGGCGATGAAGGCGCCCATGCCGTAGACATAGCCGCCGTCGCTGCTCACCCGGCCGTCGAACAGCGCCGGCGCCGAGCGCCGGGTGCCGTCGGCCCGCAGCGGGAACAGCTGGTCGAACCGGGCGTCGAGGCCCGGCCCCTTCACCTTGTCGATCCGGCGCATCAGCGCCTCGGTGGCGTCGGCGTGAACCTTGACCAGTTCGGAGAACAGCCGGTCCTCGGCGGCGGTCCGCTCCTGGACATAGACCTGCAGGCTCGCCACCTGGCGCTCCATCGAGGACCGCTGGACGAAGGCGAACGTCGCCGCCGAGGCCAGGCCCGTGACGATGATCGACAGCAGCATGACGATGGAGAGCAGCCTGCGGGCCAGCGGCTTTTCGACGGACATCATGGTGCGGGCGGCCTCCCCTTGCCACACACCCATAGCCCTGATCCCTGAACAGCCCGTTGATTTGGCGAATGGATTCCCGTCCGCGACAATCGGTCTTCTCGCGGCGCCTCGCAGCGGCTATAGCCGACCCGCCCCCGCGCGCCCCGTACGGCCCTGTGCGCCGTGCGCCCGAGCGCGCTCCAACGGAGACTTCGCCCCCATGGCCAAGATCAAGGTCGCCAATCCCGTCGTCGACATGGACGGCGATGAAATGACCCGCATCATCTGGAAGCTCATCAAGGACAAGCTGATCTTCCCCTACCTCGACCTTGAACTGGACTACTACGACCTGTCGGTCGAGAACCGCGACGCCACCAACGACCAGGTGACCATCGACGCGGCCGAGGCCACCAAGAAGCACGGCGTCGCCGTCAAGTGCGCGACCATCACCCCGGACGAGCAGCGGGTCGAGGAGTTCGGCCTCAAGAAGATGTGGAAGTCGCCGAACGGCACGATCCGCAACATCCTGGGCGGCGTCATCTTCCGCGAGCCGATCATCTGCCAGAACGTGCCGCGCCTGGTGCCCGGCTGGACCCAGCCGATCATCGTCGGCCGCCACGCCTTCGGCGACCAGTACAAGGCCACCGACTTCCTGTTCCCGGGCAAGGGCAAGCTGTCGATCAAGTTCGTCGGCGAGGACGGCAAGGTCATCGAGCACGAGGTGTTCGACGCGCCGTCCTCGGGCGTCGCCATGGGCATGTACAACCTCGACGACTCGATCCGCGACTTCGCCCGCGCCTCGTTCGCCTACGGCCTGAGCCGCAAGTACCCGGTCTACCTCTCCACGAAGAACACCATCCTCAAGGCCTATGACGGGCGCTTCAAGGACATCTTCCAGGAGATCTTCGACGCCGAGTACAAGGACAAGTTCGCCGAGTTCGGCGGCACCTACGAGCACCGCCTCATCGACGACATGGTCGCCTCGGCCCTGAAGTGGTCGGGCGGCTACGTCTGGGCCTGCAAGAACTACGACGGCGACGTGCAGTCGGACATCGTCGCCCAGGGCTTCGGCTCGCTGGGCCTGATGACCTCGGTGCTGCTGACCCCGGACGGCAAGGTGGTCGAGGCCGAGGCCGCCCACGGCACCGTCACCCGCCACTACCGCCAGCACCAGAAGGGCCAGTCGACCTCGACCAACTCGATCGCCTCGATCTTCGCCTGGACCCGGGGCCTGGCCCACCGCGCCAAGCTGGACGACAACGCCGAACTGGCCCGCTTCGCCGACACCCTGGAAAAGGTCTGCATCGACACCGTCGAGGCCGGCTTCATGACCAAGGACCTGGCGCTGCTGGTCGGCGACCAGCAGGGCTGGCTGACCACCGAGGGCTTCCTCGACAAGGTCGACGAGAACCTGAAGATCGCCATGGGCGCTTAAGGCGTTGGGGACATGTTCCGGCGAAGCCGGTACGTGTCCCCGCGAAGGGCGAAGCCGGTACGTGTCCCCGCGAAGGCGAAGCCGGCACCTGTTCCCGCCAGGGGCGCCGGGTCACGCCCGATCCAGCGCCTTGACCCACTCGGCCGCCCCCAGCGGCCGGCCGCTCCGGCAGGCCTTGCGCAGCCTGCGTTGCGCTTCCTCGGCCAGATCGACGTCGAAGAAATCCGGCCCCTCACACGCCAGCAGCCGCGACACCGGTTCCGGCGTCAGCAGAGGATCGCCCCCCCTGCCCAGATGCGCCCGCACGCTCGACCACGGCCAGTCGGCGGCCCGCGCGACCAGCCCGGCCCGCACGGGGTTGAGGCCCACATAGCGGACGCACTGGCGCAGATAGTCATCGTCCATCGGAAACGACGCGAACCGCCCCTGCCACAGATAGCCGGTCCAGCGCTCGCGCCCGTTGATCATCCGGGTGTAGCGCAGGTGGGTCAGCCCGACCGCCTTCGCCAGTCCGGCCTCGTCGCGCGGCGTGGCGATCAGGTGGACGTGGTTGGGCATCAGACACCAGCTCCACACCTGAACCCCGGCCTCGGCGAAGGCCTCGCCCGCCAGCGCCAGATAGGAGAGGTAATCCTCCGGACGCAGGAAGGTCGCCTGCCGCCGGTTGCCGCGCTGGGTCACGTGGTGCGGAATGCCCGGCAGGACGAGACGGGCTTTGCGGCCCATTGGGGTTCCCTCCGATGACCTGTGCGCGCCACACAGTGTTCTTGTATTGTTCCGATTGTGTCAACCCTCGCCACATGCGGAAGTGGCCGGCGGCTCGGGCGTGTGGCGGGGACATGTTCCGGCGAAGCCGGTACGTGTCCCCGTTTCCGAAGATGAAAAGTACGTGTCCCCGTTTCAGGATGCTGGACGTCTACGGGCGCGTGGTGCCGGGCTACGGCGACGAAGGGTAGCCGGAAACAGTGGAAATGGGCGCCCTGCCCCCTTCCCCGATGAAGGGCGTCTGCTCCCATTTCCACGCTTTCACGGCGACCATCGGCTCCGCCGAGCGAGACTCCCGGGACGCATACTCCTGGGACAAGGCGGGACATTTCGACCCTTTCGGGACATCGGCCGGCCCCGTCCGGCGCGGATTTATCCCCCTCGGCCGGATCGGCCGTAGACTGCGTCGATGACGCCCGTTCCGCTCGCTCCTGACGCGCCCGCGCGCCCTTTGCCGGCGCCCGCCGGCGCCCCGCGCGGGGCTTCAGCACCCCGCGACGGCGTTGGCGCCACGCTCCGCCGAACCACCCGCGAACGCGATGAAGACACCGGGGACAACCTGATCGCGAAAAAAGTTGCGGGTGACGAAAGGGGTAAAGCGAAGCGGGCCGAAAAGACACAGTTGCACCACACCCAAGGGCCTGGGGTGTGGCTGCAGGCAGTTCAGAGCGAGCAAATCCGCCGAGCAAGTTGGGGCGACACGCGGCAGGCACCATCCTCGCGAATCACGAAGTCCGCTCCGGTGAAGGGGGTCTTGAGAGCGAAGTTGAGCACCTTGGCATCGGCAATCGGCCGATGGCATTGGCACTCGCCGGGCTGGGAGGGATACGGCGGCAGCACAAAGTGGAGGATGATTCTAGATCAGGCCGAGCGACCACGCATCCCAAGTCCCTCCGTTTGTCAGTCTACCAGCGTTTATACCGGCGATCACATCAGCAGAGTAAACGGACGCGGGCCAGTGGCGCTGGATCCCGGAGCTGCTTCCCCAGAGGTTCGCCTTTCGGAAGTAGTCGGCGATATCTCGCACACTGAGGTCATTTCGGGCCAAGGCCTGCGTAACGATTCCAATCAAGGGACCAATCGGCCTGAATGTGCTTTCTTGCTGATCCGATGACGCTGTGGCGCAGTTCATAGACGTCGTGACGCCCCATGGCCCGCCAAATAATGCCTCCAGTGCAGACTGACTTTCAGGCACCCAATCCGCACGATAGCAGGTCGCGAATATCGGAATCCATGTCGCGAGATCCGCAACGCAAATAGTATCAAGCAATAGGCTGGGATGGGCGATCGATGCAGAGGCCCCATCGAACGCCGCCGCGACATTAGCTAGAGGCTTGGAATTAGGGCCCTTCCAACTATGGGAATGGGCAAGCAATCCATAGAATAGAGGAGACTTCAGTTCGCAGGAGGGCGTACCTGTTCTGTTTTCCACAATCTCTTTAAACTTAACGCATCGCGCGACACTATCCCGAATGTGCTTTGCGGTTAGTGTGGTTTTGCATTCAAATGCCGCTGCGACGCCGCCTGCCATCCAGACCTTTTTATCCCTGAGCTTCCTGGGGTAAGCCGGCTTTAATACTAGCAGGTCGATCTGAGGTGACATTCGACCATCGTGGCCGATTAGCCGACCCTTGGTTTCGATGTGGTACGAAGAAGGAAGCCACTCTCTAAAAAGCGCCGCCCAGTTCTCCTCGCCTTCATCCCCTGCGGTGCCAGGGTCCTCGCTCGCGCGGCCATAAATGCGGTCATACTCCGATGCCATCTCCTGAGTGACCTGCGCCATGAACGTGTGCAGATCGTGGACGTCGGCCATTGTTGCCCCCGGTTCAACGCGAATTGGCCCAAGAGCGAAAGACGACCCAAGCCATCTCAAGGTCTTTGGGTCGCTCGCTAAAGTGCTTGGTGTCTCCCATCAGAACACTCATTGCATCAGCACGTCGAGCGGAACCAACTGTCCGGTATGCTGGTGTGACGACAGCGAAGGACGGAGCGCTCAATGACCAAGTTCGTAGAGATGGGTTTCACGTCTGACGAAACCCGCGAGAGCATCAGCGATCTGACATCGACCAACGCCGAGTGGTTTGGTTTGCTGAACGAAGTGATCCGGTCGCTCCAGATCACTGCGATCAAGGCTTGTGAAACTGTCAAAGGATCACCCTTCGACAAGCTCCCTCTGTCGCTTTTGGTTCTGCACCGAGCGAACGGTCACCTCCAAGGTGCGTCGATCTTGCTGGAGCGTGGGATGGTCGTGGAGGCGCGGACGCTTCTCCGATCCTTCCTCGAAACGGCGCTGGTCATGGCGGGTCTCCATGACAACTACGAGACCGTCAAGGCCATGCTTATCGAGGACATGGACGCCGCCAAAAAGGGTCAGGCGAAGGTCATCGTGAAACAAGGGATCGCCCACGATATCGAGAAGCTGGAGGAACGGATCAAGGACTTCGGGAAGGTTCAGAACCTCTCCATCGACAAGTTGGCCGAACAAGGCCCGCTGAACAAAATGTATTTGCTCTATCGCGTCATATCGAACGACGCGGCGCATCCGTCGGGCCGGTCGCTTCGCCGTCACATGCGGATGGCGGACGATGGCGCGTCTTGGAACGGCTACCTGATCGGGCCGAATGATCCGGCCGATGTCGCGGAGACGGCCGATCAACTGCTCATGACCGGGATCGCACTCGGCGTCGCCTTCCAGCAAATGGTCGAGGACATCGAGAACAACGAAAAACTCGGCGAGATTGCTGAGCGCTATTACCCGGTCCGGGACGCGCGCGAGAAAGCCGCACAGGGCAACATCCGCACCTGACTCTGATCTCGAGCGGCTTCGTGTTTGAATTGGACTCATGATGCAATCCACCCTGGACAGAGCTAGGGAACCCCACAAGCGTGCTTGTCCGCGGAGGCGTTGGCCTCAATGTTCGTGATGCCGTTAGGGATGCCGCGGCGGAGTGGTTCTCGAAAACCACACGTTCTATTGCAGTTTGGATATACCGTTTGGTCCCAGCAAGAGGACGCGGATCGGGCCACCCACGCCAACGCCCGGGGCTGATTTGGCGGCGCTTTGTCGGGCGGTCGCGCCAATTAGATCTGTCTCTATCGCGAAAACGTCGCCGACACTTAACTGATTGGGTCGGGTCGGAACGGAGATCGCGTCGAGAGTCGGCTTGCCAACAAAATCTCTTCCCGGCCCGTTCAAAACTTCGCTCAGGAGGTATTCAGCCGCACCAAGCATCCACATTGCCAATGGCTGATCCACTAACTGGATCTGGGCGCCCGATAACTGAACGTCTACCACCCCCGAATCAACGATTCTAAAGGCTGCTTGTCTCATTGTTGCCGACCGAAAGACCGTCTCGTACGTCACAATGCCGATCTGGGTCAGTTGTCGATCCATCACCAAAGCCCGCTGTCCAGCGCGGGAGTTGGCTATCGCGTCCGCGCAAGCAGCAGCAATTTTTTCGAAGGCTGCATCGTCGACCGGTGAACGAAGTTCCATTAACTCGGCCCGAAGCACGTCAGCAACATCGTAATCCACCTCCGATAGATTAGGATGAGCAGTAGGTGCGAAGTCTGCTCGCGTACTACCGGTGGCAAATCCTACAGACAACGCGTCGGGCGCTGCGATGAGCTTATCCGACGTATCAGTGAAAATTCCGTCCGAGACTGTGGTTCGGCTATCGGCAGACACTACCACCCCCTCGTTGCACAAAGCGGCGATGATGAGCGTACCGTGGCTGAACACCACCGGTCCGGGATGGTGGTTCAACACAGCCGACTGTCCAGCGTTCACTGAGAAGCTCATGCGCTCCACCACTTTTCTGCCAGCCACCCCGAAATCTCCAGCACGCTCGATCTACCAAAAACTAGCAGCGTTTCTCAATGTAATAGAGGCCGGCGACGGCCATCACGGGGCCTTCCAGGTTCGCTTTTTTGAACTCGTCTTGCCGGTCGTGTTTACTCGCATTGTAGTCCCCCTCGAAGGCCGATTGGCTATCGCAAGATCGGCAGTTTTGGTAGCAACAGAGTATGGAGCGTCGACAGGTATTGGGGACGGCGGCGAGCGCCCTTTGCACGGCCGGGGTTGCCGCGATGGTCGGTAGCCTCAATCCTGCCCTGCATGCGGCGTGGCTGGCCCCTGCAGGCCTCGCCAGCGCTGCCACTGGCTTCGCTATTTGGGTAGTTCTCTTACTTACGGCAAAGAGGCCCTTGAAGATGACCCAAGATATCGGAAAGGAGCGCGTACGGGTGGGAGATAGTTACACAAATAACGGCAGCAACTATGGTCACATGGGCCCCGTCATAAACAACGGCCCAAGGGTCGCTCGACCAGAGGATGTCCTGGCCGATATCCTAAAGGCCGTACCTAAGGACAAGCCGATTTTGGTGCATGCGACCATCGGCGACGCCAACACCCATAGTTTTGTGGAGGGGTTGCGCTCTCTTCTGTCTGCGAATGGCTACACGCTCCACCCCGGCCAACAGGATATGCAGGTTATCGGCGCTCCCTACCATAAGGGTGTCCAGTTGCAGGATGGGGTCAATCGCGTCCTTTATGTGGGCGACGTTACGCTATAGCCGAACAAAACTGCCAGGCGGCTTGCCGAAACGTTCCTTCTTGCGGGAGCGCAAAGAGCTGTGGGGACTGCCGCCCTACCGGTGGGGCTGTCCGATGCCCTTACTACCCAAAACGGACGCCGGTGACGTTTCGGACGTTTGGATTAGACCAAATCACAAAAGTTGAACCAGAGCAGTGCCCAAAACACGGCTCATCCGGCCGGTGTCATTATCCCCTGCCGAGCGACGAAGGAAGCTTTATACCTGCCGCGAAGCGGTCTTTCGAACAGGCAGCATCCGGGCGGCGGCGCGGTTGCTGGGGATGGATCATTCCAATCTGGCGAAGCTTCTACGGCCAACTAGCGCGAAACAATCACGTCAGCCTGCCGAATGATCTCCTCCTGGCGAGGGCGTTCGACTCTGTAAACAGCCTCTAAACGTTCGAAACTGGCCAACAGGGCTGCAAGGTTGGTGTCCAATTGCTTTCCGACGATGGCTAATCGTCGGCATCCATCCCCGGCGGCAGCTGAGGCCGCGCGGCACTTTTCGATGGTCTGTAGACTAGGGCCCTGCTCCCTCGCCAGCGCCACCTTGATTGCATTGCGCAAAGCCTCGGTTTCGGCTTGCAGCTGGTCGCTTTCCACGGCTCGTTGCGAGAGGGCGACCGCGACTTGGGATCGCTCAACCGGATCTGAAATAACAGGCAGTCTCTGGAGATCGGCTGCCATCAGCTCGGATATTCCGCGATAGCGAGCTTCGACTTCAGGCAGCCATTTCAACACTGGCCCGGCCCGGCGGCTGAAGCCCTCCACCCAAACAATGGCGATTTCGATCTCGGCCGCTGTGACAGGCGCGGAGGGCATTGTTTCGGTGGCGCCTTGCTCAGCCTTTGCGGTCGAAAGGATCGCAGGTGCCTCGGGTTTTGCAGTTGCTCCGGCGTTCGCCGCCAGAATGCCGGCCCCCAAGAGGAGCCAAACGGTCGGCGACTTGATTGCTGCGAGTACCGCCAGGACCATCGCCAGTGCTGAGGTTCCAATGCCGCCGCCGCTACGGCCGATCACGGCGGCGACCAAGCCAATCACACCGCAGACAATGGCCAACGGCGAGAAGACGATCGGAAAGGCGAAGATACCTATCAGTCCGAAAAGACTGCCGATCAGACCTGCGATCAAGCCGGCCGGGAAGCGGTGGCTAACCGTGAGACTGATCGAATCGGGAAGAGAAGCGCTGGTCATGTCCGGTGACTCGCGGGTGAGGTGCGGCCGAACCCTACTGAAGCGTCATCAATAAACACCTAAGCGGGGGATAAAATCACCTCAACGTGGCGCCCGCGCCTCGCTGCGCTTTCGTGGTCGCCATGATCACCGCGCGACAGATCAGAGCCGCCAGGGCGCTTCTAGGTTGGTCTCAACAGGACCTTGCCGACAAGGCTGTTGTGTCCCTAAACGCGATCACTCGACTTGAGAAAGAGCAGGTCGATCCCCGCATGAGCACGGTTACAGCTGTGCAGCGAGCGCTGTCGAAGGCTGGGGTGGAGTTCATTGCGGCGGACGTGAAAGGTGAAGGCGTGCGCTTGGTCGCGCCTTAAGGGTGACGCGGTCCAGTGCTTCGAACTTCTCCCTGAAAATCGCTTCGAGCTCGGCTCGATCTCGGATCTCCGACCGCAGCGTGTATTTCAGGTCGTTCAGCTTCGCGAGAAGCGCCTCTTCGAGCTGCAGTTCGACCCGGTAACCCTAGCTCGGCCGCCGCGAGATCGAACGCGTCCTTCTCACGGTCGGGCCAGTTGGCGGACAGCCGCCGAATGACCGTGGAGACCTCACGCCCTTCAACTCTCCGTCCGTACCGGTAGAGCTCACGCTGCAAGGTCCGCAGAACGCTGTCCCGGTCGAGGAAGCCCGCGTGTGGATTTGCCACGGTGTCAGCGAGCGAATGGACGCTGTTCCGCCCGACCAACGGAGTCCGCCGCCCAATATTGTCCTGACCGAGCTGGAAGGAGCGACGGATCAGGTCGATTATTACGGGCCAATCACGCGTGGGAGCGGGACGCTCCTTTGGCAGCTTCGACACCAAATGCGATCCATTGGCCGCTGTGAAGGAAACCAAACCACAGTCGTCCGGCACCTCGTGCCCCTGCACGAGACCGAGGGGAACCGCGAAAAAGAACTGGTCAGCGAGCCGCATGGCACGCTCCCGCTTCTCGGGATTGGCCAGTTCACGCTCGAAATCCCGCCGATTGGTCTTCACCTCGTAGGCGGTTCGCGGTGGTCTTGGGCGTCGATCCGAGTGCTCTGCTCAACGATGTAGATGCGGTCGACCGCTAACGCCGCTTGAGCCGCTTGGCCAAGTTCGAATGATCAATGCCGA
>CAYTZY010000014.1:0-32766 GCA_964442795.1 uncultured Caulobacter sp. | reverse complement strand
GTTCTGGCGACAGCTTCCTTGAGCGCAGCTTCTTGAATCCGCTTCTCCGCATACTCACGGGCCTTACGAACTTGGAATAGCTGAAGCCTGCGCTGGATTTCCGCCAACGGCGTCTTGATGGCAATGGCCTCGCCGTCTGCGATCTTCGCCACACTGGAGCGGGTCAGCTTCAAGGCTTCGGCGACCGGCTTCTCGCCGAACACACTGATCGCCTGGCGAACCTCTACAAACACCCGCGCCGATAGGACCGGGCTCGCGCCATAACTGATCATCGCGTCGCGCTGGACGCCGACAACGAAGACCTCTTCCCATTGGTCGGCCTCCTTGCCGATCAGCTCGACGCCTGTAGCGACCACATGGCGCGGCGCGGTGCGGCCGACATCGAACGCCTCGCCGTTGACGAACTTGCTTTCGGGCCGGCGGTGATATCCCGCCAGCGCCTCGGCGTAGGTTTCCAGGGCTTCGCGAGTAACTGGCGCGCCGGTTTCGCGATCAAAGGCCTGGACGATGGCCCGCTCGAGATCGCGATCAAATGGCGCCATCGGATGCAGGGCGCCGTCGCTCAATGCCGCCAGCGCCAACGCGTCGTCATAAGCGTGACCGCGCCGACGATGCAGGCTGTACATGAACCCGAACGGCTTGACCTGTTCGGCATAAGGCCGGCCCGCGTTGAATCTCTTGAACCAGCCCAGAAGCTCCGGACTTGTCGAGCCATAGCGGCTGACCGTCGGCCGGCTGAGCGTGGGATGGTCATCAAACTTGAGGCCACGCACCTCACCGTCCAGCTCGGCTGCCACGATCTTGAACCAAAGATCGTACTGCCATCGGTCCAGCCGATCCTTGCCCGAACGCAGGGATGGGTGCTGGGGCGGAATATCCGATGGCGCGTCGGCCTCGCCATAGGGCGCCTGTAAATGGCCAAGGCCATGCGCCGACGCCCTGCGAATGACGGGCCTCCCGTCGCTATCCAGATTGAACAGGGCGTAGCGCTTGGAGGAAATCGCCAAGCAATAGAGCGGTCTTATCTCACCCGATCCCTCGGGATCGAGGTTCACGTCCTCAACCTTCAGAATGGGCTCGCTGCTTCCATAGGGATTGAGCGGCCCAAACCATCCCACAACCTCCAGCGCCCGCCGCTCGAATTCCGCGTCGTCGAGGTCTTCGGGCTTAGCAATGGCGAGGCTGTCAGTGTCACAGAAGGCCCAATCGAGACCGGCGAACTCAGCCCGGTGCTGCGCCAGCGCCAGCATCAATCGGGCCGCGCCGGTGATCAGGGTCGCAAGCAAGGGGTGGAACAGCGGACCGGGCGTTTCGACCTTGCGCGAGCGGGTGACGAACGGCTCGCCATCGCCGCCGAACACCCGGACCTGGGCGCCCTGGTCGTCCGTTTCGACATTGAGTTGGACGAAGACGCCGTAGCTGGTCGCATTGGCGGTGATCTTGATCGCCTGCCGACGCTCTTCGATAGCGATCTTCTCCGCCTCAGATTTGCCAGGCTTACTCAGCCGCTCCTGTTCGCGAAGCTGGATCAAGGCGCGGAAGAGGTCATCCTGGCGCGGATCGATGCGATGGACGCCGAGCAGGTTGAGCGGCCTGAGCGTCGTCTGAATTGGGCCAGGATCGAAGGCGACGGCCTCTTCAATCACCGGCGTCTTGCCGCCCAGGAATTTGGCGACCAGGCAGTCGGCCAGGGTGAACCAAAGACCGCCATCATAGGTGAGCCGGTTGAGGCCAATGGTGGCGTGTGTTTCGGCTTGGTAGCGGGCTCGCACGGGCAAAAGGTCGCCGTCGGGCCGGACCTTGACCAGAATACTGAGGTTTCGCCACGCATCCTGATCCTGAAAATCCTGCGGCGTCGCCGTGTCCAGAAGGGCCTTCGTCTCAACCGTCGCGTCACGGGTCGAAAAGGCTTCGGCGATCATGAACCGCCAAAGGTTCATGAGGACGCAGACGGTCGGATACATCGACATGAAGTCGGTATGCAGCACGCGGCGGACCTTCCGCCGCCAGCGAATCTCCGTCCGGCCGCCGAAATAGGCGCCCATGATCTGGCCGATAAGGCGAGGTGGGCAGTCCGGTTGCGCTTCACGCCAAGGCGAGATTCCCAGCGCGGCGAATGTCGCTTTGCCCACGCTGGCCTCGCTGTAAACCTCCCAAGGCTGGATCGGGAGGCCGAAGGCCTCAAGCTTCGAGCGCAGCGCCTCATAGCATTCCCACGTCGCCTGCACGTCGGCGCGGGCATAGTCGAGATAGGTCGCGGTCAGAGTCGCGCCATGCTCATCGCTGCGCACCTTCTGAGTGGCCACGCCCATCGCCTGAGAGAGACTTTCGAGGTTGTGCGAGCGGCTGGTGATGCCTGCGGCGAGCGTCTTCATATCGACGAAGTGGCCACGGTTCGCCTGGGGCTTGGGGCCACGCCGACGTTTGGAGCGGGCCTGCTGCGGATCGCCCGGCACCGTGAATTCGATCAGGGCAGCGCGTGGCGATAGATGCTTGACCTGGAGGTTCGGCCAGTGGGGATCTTCGGAGAACTTGAGCGTGAACGCGCCATGCATCTTGCGTCGCCATTTGCTCGCCCGCGCCGTCGTCGCGTCCAGCGCGATGCGCGCAAGGTCAAAGGGCAGGTTGAAGCCGATGATCAGCGCGCCCGTGTCATAGGCGCGGGCGAGAAAGATATCCTGGCGGAACGACGCCAAGGTGATCGGTGGCGGCAGGCCCCGGTCACGGGCGAAGGTCTCAACGGTGTCGATCTCGACCGGCGTAAGCGCTTCACCATCATAGAAGACGCCCTCCTCGTCCAACTCACCGTCGATCCGCAGTTGATAGAAGCCGATGCGGAGGCGTTGGCTGGGATCGGTGGTGGTCTCGGTATCGAAGATCAGCGTCACGTCGCTGGGGCCGATGGCCTGGCGCCGGCGGCGAGGATTGGCTGGCGGATCGGCCTTGGCGGCTGGCTCGGCATAGGCGCGGATCAAGATCGGGAGATGATCGGTCACCGGATGAACGACGAATGGATCGGGGGCGGTCATAACGCGCCCTCTTCATTGTCATTCAGCGCCGTTACCGCCAGCAGCGCGTCAGCTTCCTCATCAAGCTGTTCGGCCATGAGCCGCAGAAGCTGAGCCCGTCCGCGCTTACGGTTGATCCAAAGGGCGGCCTGCGGATTGAGAGACCTGGGGAGAGGTGGGAGATCGTTTTGCATGTCGGAAATCCTGTCGTGACATTGTCGGCAGAGAAGGACCGTGACCTCGCAGAGGCGACGGCCGGCGAACTTGGCGGCGAGGTGATGGCGTTCATGGCGAAGGACCAGTCCGGACTGGCCGCACAGCCGGCAGACGGGATTGCGAGTTCCCACCTGATGGGCTCGGCGATCAGCGCGTTTCCGCTGGGCGATTTGCCTGGCGTCCATCGGATCAATCCACGAGCCGATAAATCTGTTCGAACGGCGCATCGTTCGCGTGCGCCGCGCGATAGATTTCGTTGAGGTCAGTTGTGAAGAAGTGTCGCTTGCCGTAGGCGTCGCGGACGAAGAGACCCTGCCATTTTTCGGCAAAGGCCTCGGCGTTTTCCGGTTCTCTCAGAACGCGATGAGCGTCTTCCCAATAGTCGCCCGCCCGCCGGGCGGGATCATAGCCCGTGACCCTGATCGGGGTGATCAACCCACCCTCAATGAACGGGACGCGGCGGCGGCGATTGTCATCGAAAGCCCATGCGCGGCCGATCCGCTGAGCGCCGGCCACGCTCTTGACGTAGGCGCCAAGTCGCTCTCGTGAGACGCCGAGTTGGCGGGCGGCATCTGAAAGCGAGTGGCCCTGCCGTAGCAGCTTGAGGCCCGGCTCCAGGATCGCGTTGGTCGTGATGGCTCGCCCCGAAAGCGCAATCTCGCCGCCACGAGGATGGCCACGCGCCTGGGAACGACTGAGCCCCTTGGCGCGGCCGGCCTCAATCCGGCGGCGGTACTCTGCTTTGTGGTCTCGTGGCTGACGCATCGACCCAATTCCTGTCCGAAGTGGACGAGATTGATCGCAGCGCGAGAAAGCTTCTCATTCGAGTCCTCATGTTCGCGTGAGAACTTGAGAACTTGAGAAATCAGCCGCCTCTGATTGAGGCCAGATGACGCGCAAAGGACTTGTAGCTAAGGCCACGGCCAGCCCGAAAATCAGCGGCATGGCGCTCTTGCAAGTACGGATAGAGAATGCTCCACGCCTCGACGAGCGTGTGCGTTGCTGGGATCTTTCCGGTTTCGACAAGCTGCTTGTAGGCCGCAATGATAGTGGTCCGGCCTGTTTGTGGACCGACCCTGTTGGTATGTGAACTGACCTGGACCGAAGTCGGCACCTTCGGGGCATCAGGCGTCCCCTGAGAGTCAGCAATCGTGACCTGTTCGTATGCGCGCCCTGTGCCGGATACACGTCCGCGATCCCAATCAATTTCCGCGTCCCCAAAGACGAACGACGGAAGCGCCTCCGGCGCGTCGCCAAGGTCGGGAGCTACTTGAATTCCAAGCGCCGTGTACTCCTTGTCGAAAAGGCGGCGCATAAGATTCAACTTCATTAGATGGGTAAGCGCGGCCGTTCGATGCTCAGTCCTTGCTGTCCGAATCTGGTCCCTCTCGGGCTCGGACGCCAGTTCGAACCACGCCGAACTGATAGGGGTCCCCTCGCGCCAAATGTTATCGATGTTGCTGTTTTCTCTCATGATTTCGGTGTCTTAGCTGTCGCTGTCCGGTGGAGTTCTGTATAGTTGATCTGACGAATGCGAAGGTCAGACATGATGCCAACAGTCCAGGCTAATGCGAGTAGAACGCAAGATTGGATTAGGCGAAATGAGCACTGGTTGGGGGCGACCATTGGCCTTCGGCGAAGGCGCACAAAACGCACCCGATCATTTGAACCCCTCGTCCTCTGTGGTCACGGTGTCTCACTCCGCGTTGATCGTGGAACGCTCCTGATCCGGGACGGCTTGACGCACTTTCCGCAAACCCGCGCGGAGCATCGATTCTTTCGTGGCGACCTCTTCCTGCCACCCCGCATCATCATGCTCGACGGCAGCGGCACGCTGTCATTTGACGTGATCACTTGGCTCGCCGAGCAGAACGTGCCGCTTTTCCGCATCGACTGGCGTGGGGAGGTCGTGAGCGTGATCGGCGGCCAGGGCTTCGTTGTCGAACCTGAAAAGGTCCAATGGCAGATCGAAACCCGAAACGATCCGGAGCGCCGGCTGGCGTTCAGTTGCGACCTCATCGCCGCGAAGCTGCGCAACAGCATCGAAACGCTGAGAATGACCATCCCGCCCAGCTCGGCGAGAGCTCATGCCATCGGGCGCGCGGAGGCGAGCGTCACACTATTGGAAAGTGGTTCACCCCGAACGGTGGAGGATGTCCGCGCCATCGAGGCCACGGCGGCGGCGACCTACTTCAACGCCTGGAAGGGGCTGCCATTGAGGTGGCGGTCTACAACGCGGCTGCCAATCCCGGATGCATGGCAGACCATCGGCCCTCGCCGTTCCATGGGGCGTGGCCGGTTCGCGACCAACAAGCACGCCACCCATCCGTTGAACGCGATGCTGAACTACGCCTACGCCGTCCTCCGAAGCCAAGTGCAGATCGAAGCGGCTGCGGAAGGCTACGACCCGCGCCGTGGCATCATGCACCATGATCGGGATGACACGCAGGCGCTGATCTATGACCTGATCGAGCCGCATCGGCCGATTGCCGATGCCAAGGTGCTCAACTTCGCCCTCAAGACACCCTTCACGGCGGCGGACTTCGTGATTCGCGAGGATGGAGTTTGCAGAGTGTCGCCACAGCTCGCCCGGCGGATATGTAGCCTCTGAATTCCGAGAACGCACTGGGGATTGGATGACCGAGGTTCTAGATATTGCTTGCGACGAGTCCGGTCATACCGGACCTGATCTGCTTCAAAAGGATCAGCGGTACTTTGCCTACGCATCGGTTGCGATCAACGATGCCGAGGCTTTTGAACTAATCCAACGGGCTCGGGCAGCGCATCCAGTGCAGATGCCAGAGCTGAAAGCCCGTACGTTGATGCGCTCGGAACGCGGCAGGCGGCTCATCTCCGCAATACTCTCCGAGATAGATGGGCGTTATACTGTAAGTATAAAAGACAAGCTATTGGCCCTGTGCGCCTGGTTCTTTGAATATATCTATGAACCGATCTACCAGGACAATCCGAAGCTCCTATACGACAAGAACCTGCATCGGTTCATAACAATGTACACTTGGCTTTGGATGAGTGACAACGAAAGCCAGGCTCGGCATGCCATCGAGCAGTTTCAGAGATACATGCGGTCACGCGACCCTGGCGACGCGCCGTTCCTTTTCAACAATCCCCGTCCACCGCTGACGCAAGAAGGAACGGAGCACCCATTCGAGTCCGTCTTGCGCTTTGCGCACGGCTATCAGGACATCATCATTGCGGACAACGCGAGACTGGATAAGGAGCTGCCTGATGGTGGCCGCTGGACACTCGACCTCTCGACCTCGGCGCTTTGGAGTCACCTGAACCACTGGGGCGCAAAGGGGAAATTGCTTTCGGTACGATGCGACGCAAGCAAGCCTTTGGAGGCAAACGTCAAGAACTTCACAGGTGACGAAAACGATCCAGGGATTCTCCGGGCACGCGCGAACCATACCTCTGAGCGGCTGGGATGGCGCCTTCTGGAGCCCATTGCGTTCGTTGATTCCCGCAACCATCCAGCCGTTCAATTGGCAGATGTGATTGCAGGCACATTGGTCGCCATCGCCGCAAACGACTTTCCGCCCGAATTTCGGCCGGTAGCCGAAATGATATCTCGCCACGTGCATCCACATTCGATCATGCCGGATATGGAGGTCGTTGACCCATCCAATCGATCCGCCGCTGTGAATGCTCTGATCGTTTACGATCTGGCAAAAAGGGCGGAGCGACACGGCAACCCCTATGAAGGTCTCACAGAGATGTATCGGCAAGCGGAACTGGCTTGGGTGCGGGGCGAATTCAAACCATTCCAGAAATAGTCGGATAGAAATCGATTTCCTGGCAGGTCAGATCGCTCTCATCGGACATGGGAAATGAACGTGCATTCGAGGTGCACGCCCCGAACGGTGTGGTGGCATTCTGCCTTTTCCGGGTGCTTCGCTTTACCCCTTGCGGGTGACGAAAGAGAACATATTGCGAACGGGAACAAACCGTGCACATCATGCCTGCGTTCGGCGAGGGCCGCTTCCGCAATCCGGCGGGAGCACGCGGGCGGGACCAGAATCGGAATAAGGATGCGCACTCCCATGAACCAGGCGGCTTTGAGACTCGTGACACGCGACGAAGGTGACAAGCAGCGCGCGCTTGAAGCGGCGCTCTCCCAGATTGACCGCGCCTTCGGCAAGGGCTCGGTGATGCGGCTCGGTGCCAAGAGCAAGATCGAGGTCGAGGCGGTCTCGACCGGGTCGCTCGGGCTGGACATCGCGCTCGGCATCGGCGGCCTGCCCAAGGGGCGGATCGTCGAGATCTACGGCCCGGAAAGCTCGGGCAAGACGACGCTGGCCCTGCATGTGGTGGCCGAGGTCCAGAAGGCCGGCGGCACCGCCGCCTTCGTCGACGCCGAACACGCGCTGGATCCGCAGTACGCCCGCAAGCTCGGTGTGAACCTCGACGAGCTGCTGGTCTCGCAGCCGGACACCGGCGAGCAGGCGCTGGAGATCACCGACACCCTGGTGCGCTCAAACGCCGTCGACATCATCGTCATCGACTCCGTGGCGGCCCTGACGCCGCGCGCCGAGATCGAGGGCGAGATGGGCGACAGCCTGCCCGGCCTGCAGGCCCGTCTGATGAGCCAGGCGCTGCGCAAGCTGACCGCCTCGATCTCCAAGGCCGGCACCCTGGTGATCTTCATCAACCAGATCCGCATGAAGATCGGCGTCATGTACGGCAGCCCGGAGACCACCACCGGCGGCAACGCGCTGAAGTTCTACGCCTCGGTCCGCCTCGATATCCGCCGCACCGGCTCGATCAAGGTCCGCGACGAGATTCTCGGCAACAACGTCCGGGTCAAGGTGGTCAAGAACAAGGTCGCCCCGCCGTTCCGCGAGGTCGAGTTCGACATCATGTACGGCGAGGGCATCTCCAAGCTGGGCGAAATCATCGACCTGGGCGTCAAGGCCGGGGTGATCGACAAGGCCGGCTCCTGGTTCTCCTGGGGCGACCAGCGCATCGGCCAGGGCCGCGACAACGTCCGCGAGTTCCTCAAGAACAACCCGGACATCGCCGGCAGCATCGAGAAGGCCGTCCGCGCCAAGTCCGAGAAGATCGAGGAAGAGCTGCTGGTCGGCGGTCCCGAGGGCGACGAAGCCGACGAGGGCGAACCCTAGCCTGTAGGGGGACATGATCCGCGCAGCGGTTCGTGTCCCCGCTCAGGAGCCCCCCACAGGACCCCGTCGGACCCTCGCTTCGCGCCGGCCTACCCGCCCACCCGGCCCGCGCGAACCCCGCGCGATGATCCGACGGCAAGGACGCCTCTGCTCTCCCACGGAGCGGGGCGTCCTTTCTGCGTTCGCGAGGCGGCCGGCCAGCGATCGGGGTGCACGGCCGCGGCAGACGACGAGGCGGGCCGAACCGGCGGCTGCGCGACAAGGAAGAGGCGGGGCCGCCGTCGCGCGCGAGAGGCCAGGGCCGCGCGACTCTCGCCCGCCGGGCGAGCCTTTTCCTTTGGGATTTGGCCGGGGCGCGGCTATGGAACCGGCCTTGCGAGTGTTAACCGGCCGAGGCCTTGCGCCCGGCCCAGACAGCGACGACCTGACCGGACCATGAAGAGCCTCAACGATATCCGCGGCGCGTTCCTCGACTACTTCGGCAGGAACGGCCACGCCGTCACGCCCTCGGCCCCGCTGGTGCCGCAGAACGATCCGACGCTGCTGTTCGTCAACGCCGGCATGGTGCCGTTCAAGAACGTCTTCACCGGCGCCGAGACCCCGGCCTCGCCGCGCGCCGTCTCCTCGCAGAAATGCGTGCGGGCCGGCGGCAAGCACAACGACCTCGACAACGTCGGCTACACCGCCCGCCACCACACCTTCTTCGAGATGCTGGGCAACTTCAGCTTCGGGGACTACTTCAAGGAACAGGCGATCGAGCACGCCTGGACCCTGCTGACCCGCGACTTCGGCCTGCCGAAGGACAAGCTGCTGGTCACCGTCTACCACACCGACGACGAGGCCGCCGCGCTGTGGCGCAGGATCGCCGGCCTGTCCGACGACCGCATCATCCGCATCGCCACCAGCGACAACTTCTGGTCCATGGGCGACACCGGCCCCTGCGGCCCCTGCTCGGAGATCTTCTTCGACCACGGCCCCCACATCGCCGGCGGCCCTCCGGGGAGCCCGGACGAAGACGGCGACCGGTTCATCGAGATCTGGAACCTGGTCTTCATGCAGTTCGACCAGCAGGCCGACGGCTCGCGCGTCAGCCTGCCCAAGCCCTCGATCGACACCGGCATGGGGCTGGAGCGCATCGCCGCCGTGCTGCAGGGCGTGCATGACAACTACGACGTCGACCTGTTCCGCACCCTGATCGCGGCCAGCGAGGCGGCGACCGGCGTGAAGGCCGCGGGTGAGCGCGCGCCGTCGCATCGGGTGATCGCCGACCACCTGCGCACCTCCTCCTTCCTGATCGCCGACGGGGTGACGCCCAGCAACGAGGGCCGGGGCTACGTCCTGCGCCGGATCATGCGCCGGGCCATGCGCCACGCCCACCTGCTGGGCGCGGCCGATCCGCTGATGCACCGTCTGGTCCCCACGCTGGTCGAGGAGATGGGCGGCGCCTATCCGGAGCTGAAGCGCGCCCAGGCGACCATCGTCGAGACCCTTCGCCAGGAGGAGGTCCGTTTCCGCGAGACGCTCGGGCGCGGCATGGGGCTGCTCGACGAGGCGACCGCGGGCCTCGCCCAGGGCGGCGTGCTGCCCGGCGATGTCGCCTTCAAGCTCTACGACACCTACGGCTTCCCGCTCGACCTGACCCAGGACGCCGTTCGCGCCAAGGGGCTGACGGTCGACACCGACGGCTTCGACGCGGCCATGGAAGAGCAGCGCGGACGCTCGGGCGGCAAGCTCGGCGGCACCGGCCAGCAGACCGCCGCCGCCGCCTGGTTCAGGATCCGCGACCGGGTCGGCGCGACCGACTTCACCGGCTATGACGCGGTCGACTCCACCGGCGCCGTCGTCGCCCTGCTGAAGTACGGCGAGGAGGCGGCCGGCGCCTCGGCCGGCGAGACCGTGCAGGCCGTATTCGACGTCACGCCTTTCTACGCCGAGAGCGGCGGCCAGGCCGGCGATACCGGCGTCGTCGAGTGGGATGGCGGCTCGGCCCGGGTGACCGACACCCAGAAGCAGGCCGGGGACCTCTTCGTCCACACCCTGGAAGTCCTGGCGGGATCGCTGAAGGTCGACGACCGCGTCGCCCTGCACGTTGATCCCGACAGGCGGCTGACCACCCGCTCGAACCACTCGGCCGCCCACCTGGTGCACGCCGCCCTGCACCATGTGCTGGGCGCCCACGTCGCCCAGAAGGGCCAGATGGTCGACGGCGAGCGCATGCGTTTCGACTTCAGCCACGGCGGCCCGCTGACCTCCGACGAAATCGAGCGCATCGAGGCCGAGGTCAACGCCGTCATCCGCCAGAACGCCCCGGCCGAGACGAAGCTGATGAAGCCGCAGGAAGCCATCGACGCCGGCGCCGTGGCGCTGTTCGGCGAGAAGTATGGCGACGAGGTCCGTGTCCTGACGCTCGGCCGCTCGCTGACCGACGCGGGCAAGGCCTATTCGGTCGAACTGTGCGGCGGCACCCATGTCGGCCGCACCGGCGACATCGCCCTGTTCAAGATCGTCTCGGAGAGCGGCATCGCCGCGGGCGTGCGCCGCATCGAGGCCCTGACCGGCGAGGCGGCCCGCCGCTTCCTGCTCGACCAGGCCGGCGTGGCGAAGGATCTGGCCGACCGCTTCAAGGTCCCGGTCGCCGAGGTGGCCGCCCGCGTCGAGGCGCTCGACGCCCAGCGCCGCGCCCTGGAAAAGCAGCTGGCCGAGGCGAAGAAGCAACTGGCGCTCGGCGGCGGCGGCGGCGCGGCGGCCGGCCCCGAGGACGTCGGCGGCGTGGCCTTCATCGGCCGGGTCATGGACGGCGTCGGCGGCAAGGACCTGCGCGGCCTGATCGAGGAGTTCCGCAAGCAGGCCGGCGTCGTGGCGCTGGTCGGCACGTCGGACGGCAAGGCCGCCGTGGCCGTGGCCGTGGCGCCGGACCTGACGGGACGCTTCAGCGCCGCCGACCTGGCGAGGGCCGCCGTCATCGCCATGGGCGGCCAGGGCGCCGGCGGCAAGCCGGACTTCGCCCAGGGCGGCGCCCCCGACGACAGCAAGGCCGCCGAGGGCGTGGCCGCGGTGAAGGCGGCGCTGGCCGGCTGACGGCCGGCGTCCGGGCGGGCTTCAGCCGCCCGGACGGTGCTCCATCGCCAGCATCCGTTCATAGCCGTCAATCAGCGCGGCCTGCCCGGGCGCGACCCGGCGGAAGACGGCGACCGAGAAGCTGCCCGGCGCGGATCCCGCCGCCGTGACCACGCCGCCCGCGGACACGGCGCGCGGTGAGTCCACATACAGCGCCGCGCCAGCGTAGCCCTCGGCGTTGGCCTTGAGGAAGTCGGGGCTGTTGCTGGTGTGCGCACGGTCGTCGAGCAGGCCCGCCCGCGCAACCGTCAGGGTCCCGGCGCAGATCGCGCCGATCGCCCCGTCGGCGGCGTTCGCCTGGCGCAGCAGGTCGACGACCTCCGGGTTGTCGTCGGTCATCCAGCGTTCGCTGCCAATGACCAGCAGCAGATCCAGGTCCTCCGGCAAGACCTCTGCGAAGGCCATGTCCGCGGCGGCCCGGATCCCGCCGATGGAGGTGACCTCCACGCCGCCCGGCGTGGCGATCCGCACGGTGAAGCCGAAGTCCTCGCGCAACGCCGCCAGGACGAACCCGGCTTCCCAATCGGCCCATCCGTGGTGCAACAGGGCGATGCAACGTTTCATGACCAGACTCCCGCCAGTCCCGTGCGGACCCTACCCGACGTTGCGGCCACCTGTGTCAGCGGCCGGCGCCTCAGTGCTCAGGCCGGTAGAAGGCCGACAGCTTGTTGCCGGTCGGATCGCGCACATAGGCCAGGTAGTAGCCCTCGCCATAGGTTTCCCGCGGTCCGGGCGGTCCTTCACAGGTTCCTCCGTTCGCCAGGGCCGCCGCATGGAAGGCCTCCACCTGCGCGGGGCTCCCGGCATGCAGCCCGACCATGACCCCGTTGCCGGGCCGCGCGGCCTCCTCGTTGAACGGCGAGCAGATGAGGATGACGCCGTGGTCGTCTCCCTCCGGTCCGTAGCCGGCCCAGGTCCCCTGCTGCCAGACGCGCTGGTTGCCCAGCGCCCCGAGCACGGCGTCGTAGAAGGCGACGGCCTGATCGATGTCGTTCGCGCCGATGGTGACGTAGCTGACCATGGTCTTCATGCCGAAGCCTCCTGTTTGGCGGTGCAGACGATCGCGAGCTTGTTGCCGGTCGGATCGCGCAAATAGGCGGCGTACCAGTCCGGTCCGTACTGCGGTCGGGGGCCCGGCGCGCCTTCGTCGGTCGCGCCGGCCGCGATGGCCGCCGCATGGAAGGCGTCGACCTCCCGGCGGATGTCTGCTCCGAAGGCCAGCATCGCCCCGTTGCCGAAGGACGCTTCGCCGCCGTCGAAGGGACTGCAGATCCAGACCGTCTGCCCCCCGCCGTCGCCGCCCGGACCATAGCCGGCAAAGGCGCCGTGCAGCACGAAACGGGACCATCCGACAGCGGCCAGGACCCTGTCGTAGAAGTTCAGGCCGGCGTCGAAATCCTTCGCGCCCAACGTGACGTAGCTGATGCTGACAGCCATCGCGTTCTCCTCGTCTCAAGACAGAGGCTAGGACAGGCAATAGAACAAATCAAGAACGGAATCCGGCTGACGGCGGTGCGAGCGCCTGCCCGTCGCATGTCCGGATCGGGGTTCGGAGGCGTCCAGACCGGCCCGGAGACGGGCCTGCGGGCCTAGCGTTCGTCCTGCGGCAGCTGGATGTGCGTCAGCTTCCAGGTGAACAGCGCCCGGCGCTCGAAGGTGAAGACGGTGACCTTCCCGGGCTCGCCGGCGCGCTTGATGGCGATCCGCGTGCGGTCCACGCCAAAGTAGGCATAGGTCGGATGGGGTCCGTTGATCACCTTCTCGAGGCGATCTCCGAATGTCGGCTCGGCGCGCGCGACGCCCGGCGCCGCGCCCGGCCGGTATCCGCGGGTCAGGGCCGAAAGCCCTTGCAGCGTGAGATAGCGGTCCACCTTGGGCGGCGGGGGCGCCATCGGCTCGATCGCCTTCTTCAGGGCGCCGATGGGATCGGTCCAGATCGAGGGGGCTTCGGCGGAGACCGGCGCCTGCGGGATCAGTTGGCTGGACAGGCTCTTGCGCACCGCCGGGAAGTCGACCAGGTCGGCCGTCGCCTGGATATCCTCGGCCGCTGTAGCGTCCTGCAGGGCGCGGAAGGCCAGCCACGGCGCCGCGGCGAAGGCCAGGGCGAAGGCCAGAACTGAGACCAGAAAGATCTTGAAGAGGTCGAGACGCATCGGACCTGCCCGTTAACGGTGTGGCTCCATCAAGATCGCAAGGCGCCACCCTGCGCAAGGCTTCTCGCGTGGCGGGAGCAATCGGGCGGGCTACCCGAATTGTCGCGGCATCCTGACGCACCGTGCGGAAACGTCACCTTAAGCGCGGCGGCCGATGCTGGCGGTCCCCGAGGGAGAACCGTCTTGAGTATCGATCCGCGCAGGCTTCTGGGCCTGGCCTTCGCCAGCGCCGACCTTCTTGTCGAGATCGATGCCGACGAGCGCGTCTCCCTCATGCTCGGGGCGGGCCAGTCGGTCCTGGGCGAAGGCGCGGGCGACCCCGTGGGCAAGGACTGGCGAGTCCTGATCCATGAGGACGACCAGGCGCTGGTCGAGGCCATGATCATCTGCGTCGCCGATGGCGTGCGGCGCGCCTATGCCCCCGTACGTCTTTCCGACGCCGACCGCGCTGTCTCGTTGAGCGCGCGCGGTCTGCCCGACAACGCCGGCCGCGTATCGTGCGCCCTGACCGCCTGCCCGCCGCCGCCCGTTCCGGCCACCGACGACGGACTGTATCGACGGCCGGACTTCGAGCAGCTGGCCAAGGACCTCACCGAAGCGGCCCGCGCCACCGGCGCCCAGCTCGAGCTGGCCATGATCGACCTGGCGGGGCTCGATGCGGCCGACCCCGAACTGACAAGGCGGGCTGTCGGCGCGCTGCGCCTCGAATCCGAGGGCGGCGCCGCCGCCGCCCGTCTGTCGCAGGACCGCTTCGCCCTGCTGCGCCGTCAGGGCGAGGACGCGCCGGCCCTGGTGCGGCGCCTGACGCGGGCGATCGTCCGCGATGGCGACAAGGGCGAGATCGGGGTCGACGCCCATACGGTCTCGCTGGACGGAACCTCGACCGCGCGACTGGGGCGAGCGCTCAGCCTGGCTCTGGACGACTTTGTCGCCGAGGGCCTCAAGGGCGCCGCGCCGGGAACCCTGGCCGAGGCGATGAACCGGTCCGTCCGACGCACGCTGGCCCGCGCGGGCGAGCTCGGCGCGGCCGTGAGCCAGCGGCGCTTCACCCTGGCCTTCCAGCCTGTGGTGTCTCTGGCGGACGGCGCCCTGCACCACCACGAGGTGCTGGTCCGGTTCGAGAACGCCCACAGTCCCTTCGCCCTCGTCCGCATGGCCGAGGAATTCGACCTGATCGAGGAACTGGACCAGGCCGTCGTCGAGCAGACGGTCCGACGGCTGAAGGCCGACCGGGGCGGAACCGAGCGCCTGGCCGTCAATGTGTCCGGCATGACCATCACAAGCCCCCGCTTCCTCTCCGAGGTCGAGGCCATGATCCGCAAGGATGATCGCCTGCGCGGCCGGCTGCTGTTCGAGATCACCGAAAGCGCGGCCATCGACGACCTGTCATTGGCCGACCGACATATCCAGCGCCTGCGGGACCTGGGGTCGCTGGTCTGCCTGGACGACTTCGGGTCGGGCGCGGCGTCGTTGACCTACCTGCAGCGCCTGTCGGTCGACATCGTCAAGATCGACGGCCGCTACGTCCGCGAACTGGTGGCCGGCGGCCGCGACGCCGCCGTGGTCTCGCATGTGGTCAACCTGTGCCGCGAGCTGGACGTGCGCACGGTCGCCGAGATGGTCGAGACCCCCGAGGTCGAGACCGCCGTCCGGGCCGCCGGCGTCGACTTCGGCCAGGGCTGGCTCTACGGCCGACCGGCCGACTGGCCCGAGGCGCCGGAGCGCCGCCTGCCCGCCCCGACGGCAGCCTCGCCCGTGGCCGCGCGGCGGACGGGAACCCGCGACGCCTGGCAGTAGGCAGGGCGGGACGCGGAGCCGCCACGCCCTGCCCCCCTCCCCCCCCGGGGCTACTTCGCGCCGGCGATGTAGCCGTCGATGACCTTTTCCAGCACGGTCAGCGGCACCCCGCCCGACAGCAGGCCCACGTCGTGGAACTTGCGGATGTCGAACTTGCGGCCCAGCGCCTTCCGCGCCTTGTCGCGCAGGCGCATCCACTCGATCTTGCCGACCATGTAGCTGCAGGCCTGGCCCGGCCAGACCACGTAGCGCTCGATCTCGGTGATGGCCGAAGCTTCCTGGTCGCCGATGGTGTCGACGTAGTATTTCACCGCCTGCTCGCGGCTCCACTTCTTGTCGTGCATGCCGCTGTCGACGACGAGGCGGACGGCGCGGAACATGGCGTCGTGGATCATGCCGATCTGGCCCAGCACGTCGTCCTTGTACATACCCATCTCGACGGCCAGCTCCTCGGCGTAGAGGGCCCAGCCCTCGCTGTAGCCGGAGAAGCCGATCATCTTGCGGATCAGCGGCAGGTCGCCGGCCTCGTTGTTCAGCGCCAGCTGGAGGTGGTGGCCCGGAATGGCCTCGTGGAAGGTCAGGGTCGGCAGGGTGAAGCGCGGCTGCTCGGCGCTGTCCCGCAGGTTGATCCAGTAGATGCCGGGACGCGATCCATCGAGCGTCGGTGAGTTGTAGTAGCCGCCTGGCGCGCCGGCCTCGATGGCCTTGGGCACCCGACGGATCTCCAGCGGCGCCTTGGGGATCTGGCCGAAGTACTTCGGCAGCAGCGGCATGATCTCGGCGACCTTCTTGTTCAGGTCGTTGATCAGCTGAACCTTGCCCTCGTCGGTGTTCGGATAGTGCTGCTTCGGATCAGCGTACATCTGGCGGAAGCGCTCGCCGACGGTGCCGGAGGTGTAGCCGGCCTTGCGCATCAGCTTGTCGGCCTGCCCCCCCAGGCTGGCGACCATGTCCAGGCCGGTCTTGTGGATCTCGGCAGGCGTGATCTTGGAGGTCGTGTAGCTCTCCAGCGACGTCGCATAGTACTCCTCGCCCTTGGGCAGGCGCCAGACGCCGGCGTCGTGCACGGCCTTGGCGCGCCACTCGGTCAGCAGGGCGGCCTGGCGTTCGAGGGCGGGGCGGATCTTCTCGGCGTAGAGCTTGGCCGCCTCGCCGGCGTAGTCGCCTTCGATGCCCTTCTCCTTGGCCCGTCGGGCGACCGAGGTCACCAGCGGCGCCGCCTCGGGGGCCACGCCGAGCATGGCCTTGAACTGGACCAGGGCCTTGTCGATGGTGAAGTCGGCGGGAATGACGCCCAGGGCGGCATCGCGACGGCCGACCTCGACCTCCTGGTCGAGCACGCGGCCGAAGGCTTCCATCCGGGCCATGTAGGCGTCGGCGTCGTCCCTGGTCTCGATGACATGCTGGCTGTCGAGGAAGTCGGGCAGCTGCTGGTACGCCCCGGTCAGCTGGCTGATCACATAGGGCGCGCCGCCGTAGGCGCCGTTGTAGTCGAACTTGCGGGTGAACTCGTCGCCGACGGCGAGGATGAACTCGACCGTGTCGTAGTTCACCGCGTCGAGGCCGGCGAGCTTGCTGCGATCGATCTTGCGCAGGTCGACCAGCGCCTGGGCGCCCTGCTCGCCGTTCTCCTTGAGGGCCGTGAGCGAGAAGTCGGACAGCGCCGACTTCGTCCAGGCCCGGACGCCCTTGTCGACACCGAGGCCAGTCGCCGTCTCGGGCGAGCGGCGCAGCTGGCGGTCGACCAGAAGATCGAACAGGGCGTTCTGTTTGGCGACCTCGGCCGCATCGCTGGTCAGCCCGGCGGCGAAGGCGCCCTTCGGCGCGGAGGCGGCCGCCATGGCGGCGGCGGCGGAAGCGGCGAACAGGAATTCGCGACGGTTTTGCATGGGGAGCCCTCCCAAGGATTGGCGTTTGGCCAAAGGGGTAGGCTGCCTGAGCGGAAGCGGGCAGTTAATTCCGCGTAATGCCGTCGACGCGTCGCCGGAGGCTCACGCCGCCGCGGAAGACTGCAGCTGCTGCTTCACGCGTTCGGCCAGCGTCTTGATGTCGAGCGGCTTGGGCAGGAAGGACACGCCGGTCTCGCCTTCGAGGAGGTCGGAGAACTCCGCCTCGGCGTAGCCGCTGATGAACATCACCGGCGCGTCCCCCAGGTGGCGCCGCGCCTTCTTCAGAAGCGTCGGGCCATCCATGCCCGGCATCATGACGTCGCTGATCAGCAGGTCGATCTTGCCAGCGTACTGCTCGCAAAGGACCATCGCCTCGTCGCCGTCGCCGGCCTCGAGGACCTCATAGCCGCGCTTGCGCAGCAGGCTGGCGGCGATGCCGCGCACCGCTTCTTCGTCCTCGACAAACAGGATGCGGCCGACGCCGGAGAGGTCGCGCGCCGCACGGGGCTTGGCGAGGGTGGCGACCGGCGCCGCGGGTGCGCGCATGGCCGAGGCGGCCTGCACCGGCAGGAAGATGCGGAAGGTGGCGCCCTCGCCCGGCGGGCTCTCGACGTGGATCCAGCCGTCCGATTGCTTGACGATCCCGTAGACCTGCGCGAGGCCAAGGCCCGTGCCCTCGCCCACCGGCTTGGTGGTGAAGAAGGGGTCGAAGATCTTGCTCAGGACGTCGGCGGGAATCCCGGGACCGTCATCGCGGACCTCGATCATCGCCATGTCGCCGACCGGCGGTCCCGCGTAGCCGTGGGTCGCCGCTTCCGCGTTAGTCACACGCGCCGTCCGCAGGCGGATCTTGCCGCCGCCCTTCGCCGCGATCAACGCATCCTGGGCGTTGAGGGTCAGGTTCATGACGGCGATCTCGAGCTGGCCCTTGTCGACCTTCACCAGCGGCAGGTTGCGGCCGTAGTCGGTCTCGAGCCGGACATTCTCGCGCAGCAGGCGGCGAAGCAGCACCTCGAAGTCGCTGATCGTCTCGCCGAGGTCGAGGATCTCGCGCTGGAGGGTTTCCTGCCGGCTGTAGGTCTTCAGCTTGCGGACCAGATCGGCGGCGCGCGCGGCCGTGCCCTTGATCGACGACAGGTCGCCGTAGCTGGGGTCGCCCAGGGGATGGCGCTCCAGAAGCTCGTCCAGCCGCAGCTGGATCGCGGTCAGCAGGTTGTTGAAGTCGTGCGCGATGCCGGCCGCCAGCTGGCCGATGGCCTGCATCTTCTGACTCTGGGCCAACTGCAGCTCGATCTGCTTCTGCTCGGTGACGTCGACCAGATAGGCCGTGAGCCGGTCTTCGACGCGCGCGAGATACAGGTGGGCGATGCGCGAGGGGTCGTGGGCCAGGCGAACCTCGATCGGCCCCGACCGCCCCTCCGCCGCACCCAGGCCGGCGTCGATGCGCGAGGCCGGGTCGATCAGATCGCCGAACGTGGCGCCGGCGACGGCCTTCTCCGAGGTCATCTCGGCCAGGGCAGGGTTGGCCTCGACGATGCGGGCGCCGAAGACCTCCTCGCCCTCCAGCATGGCCGCGCCGAACGGCGAGGCCGCGGCGAGGGGATCCAGGCCCATCGGCCCCCGTGAGCGCGGCGGCGCGATCGAGACGGCCGGGATGGCCAGCGCCGCTTCGGCCGTCAGGCGCAGGGGTTCATGGCCGGCGACATCCAGCCTGAGCAGAAAACGGCCCGAACCGATCGGCGCCACCGTCAGCGGCCACTCCTCGAGGGCGACCTTCATGGACGCCCGGGCGATCTCGCCCTTGCGGGCCTTGGCCAGGGCCGCGAACAGGCCGGGGGCGACATGGCCGTTGCGGGGCAGCCTGCGCATACGGCCGAACGCGGCGCGCCAGGGCGCGTTGGCGGCCAGAACGCGTCCATCGGACCCGGCCACCGCGGCCGCCTCCGGAAGCGCCTCGATGAAGGACTCGACGCCCTCGTCCTCGACCTCGATCGGCGAGGCCGCACCGCGGAAGGCCATCAGGCCAAGCAAGGCGACGCCGGCCAGCCCGACGAGGAGCAGCAGGCCAGCCAGCGTATCGGGCCCGGCCCGCCAGGCCGGGGCGCTGCCGAAGGCGATGGCGAGCAGAAACAGTCCCCCGGCCGCCCAGACGAGCGGGTCGAAACGCCGCTCAGGCGGCTCGGTCGGCGCAGGTTCCGCCATCAGCTCAGCCGGGGTTCCGGACGAATCACGCATGGATGGTACTCGCTAAAGCGGTCTGGCGCGCGGGGCAGCCGCGCGACGCTGGGCGGCGCTCATGACGAAGCCGATGATCTTCGCCACCGCCTCGAAATGGGCTTCGGGGATCTGCTGGTCGACATCCACGGCCGCATACAGGGCGCGGGCCAGCGGCGGGTCCTCGATCACGGCCACGCCGCTGTCCTCGGCCAGGGCCCGGATGCGCAAGGCCAGGTCATCGACCCCCTTGGCGACACACTCCGGCGCGGCGGTCTGGCCCGCCTCGTAGCGCAGCGCCACGGCGTAGTGGGTCGGGTTCATGATCACGACAGTGGCGTTGGGCACGTTCTGCATCATCCGCCGACGCGAGCGCTCGGCCCGGATCTGCCTCTGCTTGGCCTTCACATGGGGGTCGCCGTCGGACTGCTTGAATTCTTCCTTCAGCTCCTCGCGGGACATGCGCATGCGCTGGGTGAAGCGCTGCCGCTGCCAGAACCAGTCCAGCCCCGCCGTCAGGGCCAGGAAGGTCATCACCGCATAGAACAGGGCGCGGGTCAGGTCGGCGCTGAGCGGCAGCATCGCCGCCGGCTCCATGCTGGCCAGGGCGCTGAGATCGGCGGCGCGCGGCCTGAGCACCAGCCAGGCCACCCAGCCCGTGACGCCGATCTTCAGCACCGACTTCAGGAACTGCACCAGCCCCTCGATGCCGAAGATGCGCTTGAAGCCCTCGAGCGGGGAGATTTTCTTGGCTTCCGGCTTGAGCTTCTCGCCCGTCAGCATGAAGCCGGTCTGCATCAGATAGCCGACGCCGCCGGCGAGGCCGGCCGCGGCCAGGACCGTGACGGTCAGCGGCGCGGCGGCCAGGCCCGCCTGGGTGGCCACCTCCATGGCGCCCTGGCCGGACAGCTCGATCTCTTCGGGATGGGCCACGAAGGGCAGCAAGTGCATGGCCATGTCGCGCAGGAACCAGCCGCCGCCGATGGCCATCACCCCGAATGCGCCGGCCAGCGAGGCCAGCTGCGGGATGTCCATCGACCTGGCGACATCCCCCTTCTTGCGGGCGTCGGCGAGCTTCTTGGGTGTCGGCTCTTCTGTCTTGGAGGCGGACTCGTCGGCCATCTAGCTGAACGCCCCCAGCACGTCGCGGAAGCGATCGGTCCAGACCATGCCGATGGTCCCCAGACTGAGCGCGAAGATCGACAGTCCGAAGATCACCGCCAGCGGCGAGGCGACGAAGAAGATCTGGAACTGCGGCATCACCCGTCCGACCAGACCGGTGGCGATGTTGAACACGATCGAGAACACGATCACCGGCGCCGCCAGCTGGATGCCCAGGGCGAACGACCCGGCGAAGGTCTGCACCGCCAGGGTGGCGGCGTCGCCGATCGGCGGCGTCCGGCTGAATGGAAACAGGTCGAACGAATTGACCATGGCCGCGAAGAACAGGTGATGCAGGTCGGTGGTCATCACCAGGGTGACGCCGATCAGGTTCAGGAAGGTCGAGAGCGTCGCGCTGGGCTGGGCCTGGCTGGGGCTGGCGGTCTGGGCGAACCCCAGGGTCGTCTGGATGGCCACGACCTCGCCAGCGACGGTCAGGGCGCTGAGCGTCATTCGCAGGACCGCGCCGATCATCAGGCCGATCAGGGTCTCGCGGATCACCTCGGCGGCGACGCCGCTGACGGCGGCCGGCACGACGACCTGGGGCGCGACGAGCGGCGTCAGGATCAGTGACATCAGCAGGGCGAAGGACAGGCGGATGCGCGGCGGAACGCTGGCGTCGCCCAGGCCCGGCACCAGCATGACCATGGCCCCGACCCGCGCGAAGACGAGACCGGCGGCGTAGACCTGGGCTGCGGTGGCGTAGGCCTCCACCCTGCCCTCACATGGCCGAGATGCGGGCGGCGATCTGGTTCATGAAGCCCCCCATCAGGGCGCCCATGAGCGGCAGGAAGACCAGCAGGGCGATGAAGATCGCGACGATCTTCGGAGCGTAGACGAGGGTGGCTTCCTGGATCTGGGTCAGCGCCTGCACCAGGCCGATTCCGACGCCGACGATCAGGCCGACGATCAGGACCGGCGCCGACAGCTGCAGCGTCAGCCAGATGGCGTCACGGCCGATGTCGAGCACTTCGGCGCCGTTCATGGGAAAGCCTCACAGGGAATCGCGGAGAACACCCTGCTAACTCGCCCGAACATGGTTAATGCCGGTTTACGAACCGCCTGTCCGGGACAAGTCTGGCGCATGATCGACCCCGCCCTGTTGAGCCTGATCGACGCGCTCGCGGCCGGCCGCGAGGGGCCGGCGCTGATCGGGATCGCCGGCGCGCAGGGATCAGGAAAGACAACGCTCGCCAGGGCTGCGGCAGCGCGCCTCGGCGGCGTCGCCCTGTCCCTCGACGACGTCTATCTGACGCGGGCGGAACGGGCCGGCCTCGCGCGCACGGTCCATCCGCTTCTGGCGGTGCGCGGACCGCCGGGGACCCATGACCTCGACCTTGCCAACGCCGTGCTTGATGATCTGCTGGCCGGACGCCCCGCCCTCCTGCCCCGGTTCGACAAGCTGACCGACGATCGTGCCGATCCGGAGCGGTCCGGCGGCGACGCACGGGTGGTGCTGATGGACGGCTGGTGCCTGGGGGCGACGCCGCAGACCGCGCAGGCGCTGGCGACGCCGGTCAACGCGCTGGAGCGGGAACGAGACGCCGACGGAACCTGGCGAAGCTGGGTCAACGCCGCGCTGGCCGGCCCTTACCAGCGCTTCTTCGGGCGGTTCGACGCCATCGTTCATCTGGCGGCCCCGGGCTTCGACACGGTGCTGGACTGGCGCTGCGAGCAGGAGGCCGGTTTGCTGCGTCTGGCGCCGCGCGACCTGCCCGGGGAACGCCGTGGAGAAATCGCTCGCTTCATCCAGCACTTCGAGCGGATCACCCGGCACATGCTGGCCGGCGGCGTCGCGGCGACAGCGACGGTGCGGCTCGACGCCGGCCGTGGGGTTATCGACATCGCGTCGACATGACTGAGGGGGCAGCTTACGCCGCCCCCTCAGCTGTATCGAGCCTCGCCGGCTCTAGTAGCGGCGGTCGCCGTAGCCGTAGCGCTGGTCATCGCGCATCTCGGCGCGGAGTCGGCGCTCGAGCCGGTCGAGACGGGCGTCGAGGATGGCGACCTCCCGCGGATTCAGGCCACGCGAGGCGCGGAACTGGCGCTCCAGCCGATTGATCTCTCGCAGTTCGTAATGAAGCGCTTCGGCTTCGCGGCGGGTCAGGCGACCACTGTCGAGACCCCGAACGAAACGCTGGCGCAACGTCTGCTGGCGGATGTTGATGTCGCGCGCGTCGGTCCGGCGGTCGTAGCGGTCATAGCCGCTGGTGCTGTAGCCGACTTCGTAGCCGCCGCGCGGACCGCCATAGGGCTGGGCGGCGGCGGCTCCCGCGCCGGCCAGAGTCGCGATGGCGAGGGTCGCAACGAGGATCTTCTTCATGGCCTTCACTCCTTCGGGTCCGTCCCGGCCCGGAAGGATCCGGGGAGCGGGACTGTGAGGGTGAAGGTAGGTCGCGCTGTCTGAGCGGAGCCTGAGCGCGCTGTTGCCGCGTGTTCAGGTTCCCGGTTCGGGAACGGCGGACCGTCGGGCTGAGCGCTAGATCGGCATCCTCATGATCTCCTGGTAGGCGGAGATCACCTGGTCGCGGACGGCCATGACCGTCTCCAGGCTGGCCTCGGCCGAGGAGATGGCCGTGACGACGTCTATGAGTTCGGCCTTGCCCGCCACCTGGTTGGCGATCTGGGCTTCGGCGGTTTTGGAGGCCTGCATGGCGTCGGACATCACCGACTTGAGCAGGTCCCCGAAATCCTGGGCGCCGGACGGCGCGGCGGCGCCCAGTCCGGCGGTCGCGCCGCCTTGCGTGGCGGCGTAGGCCTTGGCGGCGGCAAGCGGCGTCATCATGGCGGCGAGACCCTATCGCTTCAGCAGTTCGAGGGTGCGCATCTCCATGGCGCGCGCGGTCTCGATGACATTGAGGTTGGCCTCGTAAGCCCGCTGCGCCTCCTTCATGTCCAACGCCTCGATCAGCGAGTCGACGTTGGGAAGCGCCACATAGCCCTCGGCGTTCGCCGCCGGATGACCGGGATCGTAGACGGTGCGGAAGGCCTTTCGGTCGGGCTCGACCCGGGCCATGCTCACCCCTTCACCCCCGCCAACGGCCTTGGGTTCGAAGACCGGCACCTGCCGACGATAGGGATCGCCGCCGGCCACGCGGGACGTCGAGTTCGCGTTGGCGAGGTTCTCGGCGATGATCCGCATCCGGGCCTGCTGGGCGCGCATACCCGACGCCGCGACCATCATGGCGGTGTCGGCCTGGGACTTGATCTCGGCCATTCAGCGTTCTCCTACCGGCCCGGGGGCCGCGCGGCCATGCGGAGCAAGGCCATGGATTTCTGGTAGAAGCCGATGGCGGCGTCGTACTGCATCCGCGCCTCCGACATCTTGATCATCTGGTCCTCGAGAACCACCGAGTTGCCGTCCAGGGTGGTCTCGGTGTCCACGCTCTTCACCGCCTTGAAGGCGCCGGAAGACATCCCCGGACGCCGCGCGCTGCCGCCGGGCAGGTGGCCGGCGCTGGTCTGGGCGGGCTGCATGGCCAGTCCGACCTGCTGCGACTGGAGTTGGGCGGTGAACTTGAAAGCCTTCAGGTCCCGCGGGGCGTAGCCCGGGGTATCAGCGTTGGCCACGTTCTCGGCGATGACGCGCTGACGCTCGCCCAGATAGCCGAGCCGCTGGCGGAGCATCGCAAACAGGGGAATCTGGGACGTATCCATCACCGATCATGGTGAACAAACAGGGTTAATCGCGCCTTAAGGGTTGCGGGGCGAGAAGCGTCGGGATCGCTTTTCCGGTGCCCTTGCCATGGACCTCGCCGCGGGCGCCTTGCGCGCCGTCTTCGCCCTGCTGGTCACGCTCGGCCTGATCGGGCTGGCAGCGATGGCGCTGCGCCGGTTCGGGCCTGACGCCCTGGCCCGCTTGCAGCCGGCCCGCAGGCAACGCCGTCTGGTGCTGGTCGAAAGCCTGATGCTGGACCCCGCCCGACGGCTGGTCCTGGTCAGCCTCGACGGCGAGGAAAAGCTCGTGCTGCTGGGCGAGGGCCGCTTGCTCGACGCGCTGAAGAAGACCCCCGCCCCGCGCCGCAAGACCCCGGAGATCGCCGCCTGATGCGCGCCGCCGCCAAACTCTGGAAGAGCCTCTTCGATGTCCGCCGCGAGGACCTCAAAAAGGCGCTGGCGATCTCGCTGGTCGCCTTTGTCGCCAGCATGATCATCCCGGCGGTCGCCCTGGCCCAGGCGGTGAATATCGACCTCGGCACCGGGGCCGGCCTGACCGAGCGCGTGGTGCAGCTGATCGGCCTGCTGACGGTGCTGTCGCTGGCGCCGTCGATCGTCATCATGACCACCAGCTTCGTGCGCATCGTCGTGGTGCTGAGCCTGCTGCGCACGGCGCTGGGCCTGCAGCAGAGCCCGCCCAACGCGGTGATCATCAGCCTGTCGCTGTTCCTGACCGCCATCGTCATGGGCCCTACGCTGCAGCGGTCCTACGACGAGGGCGTCAAGCCGCTGCTGGACCAGCAGGTCGAGCTGACCGAGGCGTTCGAGGCGGCCGGGGATCCGGTCAAGGCCTTCATGCTCAGCCAGGTGGACCGCGAGGATCTTGCCCTGTTCGTTCGACTGTCGAAGATCGAACGACCGGCGACCATCCAGGACACGCCGATCCGCGTGGTGACGCCGGCCTTCATGATCAGCGAACTGAAGCGAGCCTTCGAGATCGGCTTCCTGTTGTTCGTCCCCTTCCTGGTCATCGACCTGGTCGTGGCCAGCGTGCTGATGAGCATGGGCATGATGATGCTGCCGCCGGTGGTGGTCAGCCTGCCGTTCAAGCTGATCTTCTTCGTGCTGGTCGACGGCTGGCGCCTGGTGGCCGGCAGCCTGGTGGAGAGCTTCCAGCGCGGCGGAGGCGGGTAGCGCCCTCTCCCCCTCTTTCGGCCGCGAGAGCCCCCGCTAGCCCGTGGCCGCCGCAGGCGATGCGCCCGCCGTCCGCACCGGCGCAGGTCCCGTCGGCGAGGGCCTGTCGCGGAACTTCTGCTTCATGCGGGCGACCCAGCCGGTAAAGCCTTCATTGTCGGCCACGGCGCGGCTGAAATCGTTGGCGCTCAGCGATCCGCCGTCAGCGGCGGCGAAGGCCACGCGGAGCGCCTCGGGATTGCGGCTCTGGTCGACGAAGCCGTCGAAGCGCTCGCGCAGGCGTCCCAGCGCCGCGTCGTCACCGGCCAGGCTGTAGGCGACCCCGGCGCGCAGGAGTCGGGCCTCCTCATCGGGCCGGAGCGGCAGCGGCGACTTCCAGCGATCGCCAAGACCGGCCTCGAACAGCGCCCCGGCCACAGCCCAGTTCTTGCCCTTCCAGGCGATCTCGGCCTTCACCTCGCGGGACTCGGGCGTGTTGTCCTGCTCGAGAATCTCCTCGGCCGCATCCAGCCGCCCCAACGCCATCAGCGCCCGGGCGGTGATCACGCGGCGCTCGGCGTTCAGGGCCGCTGGCAGGACGGAGGTGCGCGAATTGTTGATCGCCGACAGCGCCTGCTCGGGCTTGCGGTCCATCAGCTGGATCAGGGCCAGATCCGTGGCCACCTGCGCCTTTGGCACCCCGTCGAGGCGATTGTCGACCTGATAGCGCAGCAGTTCGGCCGCCTGGCCCAGCAGGTCGACGTCGACGAGGCGGCGCACCAGCCGGCGCACCATCAGGTCGCCGTCGGCGCCGATCGGCGTGAGTTCCTTGAAGTCATAGAACAGCGCCAGAGCCTGCACCGGCTCCAGCCCGTCGGCGAGACCGTCCAGGAAGAGCGAGCGGAACGCCGCCGACAGGTCCTCCTGGAGCGCCACCGCCTGGGGCAGGTCCGGCAGCCGCGTGCCGGCGGACCGGAGCGCTTCCAGCGCCTCCCGATACCGGCCCTGTCCGAGGTAGAGCTGTCCCAGGGTGCGGATGGTCTCAAGCTCCGTCGCCCCGCCGCGCCAGCGATAGCGCAGGCCGTCATAGGCGTCGGCGGCCTGCACCGGCGTGATCATCCCCAGTTCGAGCTTCAGCGCCGTGGCCCGCAACAGGGCGGGCGTCGCCAGCTGGTCCAGCGGCGCCGTGCCGATGGCCGTGTAGACGCCGAGGGCTGTCTTCTTCGCCCCCCGCTTCTCGAACATCTTCGCCTGCACCAGCCGGATGGCCAACTGCTCGGCGGACGGCAGGGACTCCTTCAGCGCCTCGTCGATCCGCCGCTGGCAGGCGGCGATATCGCCCAGTTCCAGGGCCGCCTCGGCGTCGGCGCGCAGGAAGCGCGCCTTCCAGACGGGCGAGAACTGGCCGATGGCGATGGCGCCCTGCTGGAACTTGCCGCGGGCGTCCGACCACTGGCCGCCGCGGGCGGCGAGGTAGCCGCGCCAGACGGCGATCGACGGGTCGTCGCCCAGGACCGGGCTTGCGAAATCGGCCTCGGCCTCCTTGTCCCGCCCCGCCATCACGCGAGCGATGCCGTGCAAGCCCCGGAACTCCGCCTCGCCGGCGATGGTCCCCCGCTCGCGGGCCGTGGCGTTCAGGACGCCGATGGCCTCGTGAGCGAGTTCGGCGCCGATGAGGAAGCGAGCCAGAGCCATCCGCGCCTCGGTCGGCGCGTCCTTGCCCTTGGCGCGCTCCTCGGCGGCGGCTTCGGTCAGGGCGGCGTAGCGCGGCATGAACCCACCCGGACCGGTCCTGGCCCAGGTGTCGTCGATGAGGCCGGGCATCCCGGCTGCCTTGGGCGCGCCGTCGCCCGATTCCGCCAGCCTCGCGGCCGCCGAGGCCGGCGACAGGGCAAGGCCCGAGGGCCGGCCGATGCGGACCAGGTCGCCCTCGGCCAGCACCTGGAGGTCCGTGGCATAGGGCTCGATGGCCAGGCCCTGGAGGGTGGGCAGCAGGGCCATCTCGACATAGTCGCGGCGCGTGGCGAGTCCCTTCGACGGCGCCAGCGCGGTGACGACGGCGATGCGGTCGCCGACAGCGGGATCGTTCAGCCAGATCGGCGCGGTGGCGCCGGCGACGACGGCGGTCAGGGCCGCCTCGGCCGCTTCGTTGTCCCGCTGAACGGTGATCTTGCCGGACTCGTCACGCGGCCCCGGCCCCAGTTGCAGGGTCCAGCTGGAGCCCTGCCCCACCACGGCGACCGGTAGCGAGCGCGGCGCGACCAGGCGCACGGCGGAATAGTCCTTGCCCCTGAACGCCTGGATCTTCGAGTACTGGGAGACACCCTTCGGAAGCTTGGCGATATCCAGCGTCGCGGGCGCGTCGAACACGATCCAGACGGCCTCGCCGCGCCGGAACACGGCGGCGCCCGCCGGATTGGCCCAGTCGAAGCGCAGGCTGACCTGCGGCCCGGCGATTTCGGCGACGGCGCGGACGACGCCGCCGGCGGGAACCGGGTCGGGACGCGGCGCGCGCGGCGGCGCTTCCGGAGCGGGCGTCGCCGCCGCCTGGGCCGGAGCCGGCGCGTCAGGTGCCGCGGGGCGAGCGAACAGGTTGACGTAGATGGCGCCGTCGGCCGATCCGACCTTGGCCTCGGCGTCGTCGGCCAACAGCAGGTCGATCTCCAGCCCGCCGCCGACATGCCGGGCCTGCGCGCCCTTCAGCCACTTTGGCGGCATGATCCGCAGCGTCGACAGGTCCGGCTTGGCGTCGCGGCTGAACCGCAGGGTCAGGGTCTGGCCGTCGCGGCGCTGGGAGACCCGCGCGCCACCTGCCCAGCGGAACTCGATCCGCGTGAAGTCCTTCGCCTGGGCGGTCCGCACCTCCAGCGGCGAGGCGGCCGCGAACGCCAGCGTCGGCAAGGTCGCCGGGGCGGCGACCGAGACGATGCAGGCGGCCGCGACGCCCGAGCGCAGGATGGCGCGGAAGCTCGCCACCTACCCCGCCTTGGCCGGGGGTGTCGCCGCGGGCGGCGTGGCGGCGGGTCCCTTGGCCGGGGCCGGCGCGGCGGCCTGGGGACGCGGCGCGGCGGCGGGCGGCGCGGCGGCGGTCGAGGCCTGGGCGGCGGGCGCCTCCGGCGCGACGGCGGCCCGTGCGCTGGCCAGCGTCGTGCTGCCGGTGAATCGCTTGGCGAGGTTCTCGGTCAGGGTCTTCGACTCGGCCGGCGACATCTGGGCCAGGATGGCGGCGAGGGTCCGCTCCTTCATCTTGGCGGCGATGGGCAGGCGAACGGACTCGTCGAGCTGGTTGAAGCGCGCGGCGGCGTCCTTGGCCTTCATGGCCGAGAAGACGGCGACCAGTCGGCCGACCTCGGCCTCCTGCTGCGCGTCGGCCTGGCCGAGCAGCGCCTGCACGTCGCCCTTGAGAGCGGCCAGGGCCTTCACGCGCGCGTCAAGCTTGGCCTCGGCGGCGGCGATCAGCTGCAGCTGGGTGTCGATGCCCTGCTCCCGCTCGTCGAGCTGCCCACGCCGTTCGCCCAGGTTCTGCAGGATCCGCAGCTCGGCGGGGGAGAGGTTGGCCTGACGCGCCAGCTCGGCGGCGGTGGGGGCGCAGACGGCGGCCGGCTTGGCCGCGGCGGCCTTTTCGGCCGGCGTGGCCGCCGGCTTGCCGCCGGCCAGGTCCTCGGCGAACGCCTTGGCGCCGCTCAACATGTCCGGCAGGGTCCGCGCGCCCGACATGAAGTTGACGGCGAGCACGCCGGCGACCGCGACGCCGGCGAGCGGCAGGATGCGGGGCATGGACTTCATCGGCGGCCTCCGGAGATCGCCCGAAGCCGGCCGGCTTCGGGATCGGGGTCGAACAGATCATCGTCCACCCGCGCCTTCGAACGCGGGGTGACAGCGGGTTCGGGTCGCGTGAACGCCATCCGCTCGCGCGCAGGCGCGGGCGCCGGCGGCGCCTGGACGACCCGTTCGGCATCATCGGCGATACGGGTTGAGGAAGCGGTAATTCCCTGATCAAGGCGGGCGGCCAGAGCCCGGGCCGTCTCGATGCGCCCCGCCAGGCTGTCCGCCGCCTCATCGGTGGCGGCGCGCAGGTCGGCCAGGCCCTGTTCAGCCCGGGCCGCGGCCGCATCCAGATCGGCCACCGCGCGGGCGAAGCCGTCGTGACTGTCGCGAAGCGCCTTGAGCCGGCGCTCCAGGCGCCATCCGAAGGCCAGCGCCGCGATGAGCAGGACGACCAGCAGCAGGTTCAGTCCAATGACGGCGACGCTCATTTCAGCCTCTTCTGAACGGCCTTCTTCGCGGCGGGCGAAAGCGGGGCCTCACACCGGATGGCGATAGAATGATTCCGCCGTCCCATGCGGCCCCGGGTCAGCGGGATGGTGCCGGCCCGAAGCTCGACCAGGCTGTCGGGCGTTGCGTTCAGGGTGAGGGTGTCGCCGACCTTAAGGTTGAGCACCTTGGAGAGCCCCACCTGCTGCTCGTCGAGCACGGCCCTGACCTCCATCTGCGTGGTCCAGAGCTCGGTGGCCAGGTGGCCTTCCCAGATGTTGTCGCGGCCGAACTTCTCGCCCATGAACTGCTGCAGCAGCATCTTCCGGATCGGTTCGAGCGTGGCGTAGGGCAGCAGCAGTTCGATGCGGCCGCCGCGGTCTTCCATGTCGATGCGCAGCTTGACCAGGATGGCGGCGTTGGCCGGCCGGGCGATGGCGGCGAAGCGCGGGTTGGTCTCCAGCCGGTCGAGGCTGAAGCTGACCGGCGTCAGCGGCTCGAACGCGGCCTGGGCGTCCTGCAGCACGACCTCGACCATGCGCTGGACCAGCACCCGCTCGATGGTGGTGTAGGGGCGCCCCTCGATCCGCATGGCGGCGGTGCCCCGCCGGCCGCCGAGCAGCACGTCGACGATCGAGTAGATCAGGTTGGAGTCGACGGTGAGGAGACCGTAGTTGTCCAGCTCCTCGGCGCGAAACACCGACAGGATCGCCGGCAGCGGGATCGAGTTGAGATAGTCGCCGAACCGGATCGAGGAGATGTTGTCGAGGCTGACCTCGACGTTGTCGCTCGTGAAGTTCCGCAGGCTCGTGGTCATCAGCCGGACCAGCCGGTCGAAGACGATCTCGAGCATCGGCAGACGCTCGTAGGACACCAGCGCCGAGTTGATGATGGCCCGGATGCCGTTCCGGTCGGCCGCGTCATCCTCGCTGAGGTCAAAGCCCAGCAGACTGTCGATCTCGTCCTGGTTCAGGATGCGCTCGGCGCCCAGCAGGCCGTCGGCCCCGCCGTCGCCCCAGTCGGGACCGCCGGTCCCGGCGTCGCCTTCGCCGTTCTCCTGGGCCCACTGGGCCATCGCCGCCTGGTCGTCGGTGTCCTGGGTCATGCCATACGCGCCGCCAGCCCCCTTTCGGGCGCTAGTTGATCAGCATCTCCTCGATCAGGACGGCCTTCACCTTGGTGGGGGCGACGACCAGGTTCACGCGACGCAGGATCTCCAGCCGCAGCTGGTAGCTGCCCTGGCTGCCGGTCAGATCTTCGGGGCGCAGCTCGCGCAGGAAGGTCTGGAACATGTCCTGCAAGCGGGGAATGTTCGGATCGAGCACCTCGACCGCCTCGGCATCGGCGAGCTCGAACGTCAGCTTGAGCTTGAGGAAGGTCGGGCGACCGTCGGCGGTCTGCATGTTCACGACGATGTCCGGCAGCGTGTAGAACACCACGCCGTCGGGCCCTTCGCGAACAACGGCCGCGCCGGCCTCGGACTTGCCGCCGCCGTGCGAGTCCTTCTTGGGCTTCTTGGGCTTCTTCTCGGGCTTGGCGCCGTGTTCGCCGGCCGCCTCGGGCTTGGGCTTCAGCAGGAAGAAGGCGCCGGCCCCGCCGCCGCCCAGCACCAGAACCGCCGCCACGCCGGCGATGATCACCAGCTTGAGGGGCAGCTTCTTCCTGGCCGGCGCTTCGCCGTCCGCGCCTTCGGGCGCTTCGGCGTCGACCGCTTCTTCGCCCTCTTTGCCCTTGTCTGCGGCCACGCGCGCGACTCCTTGGTATCTCTACCCCTCCCTCATGCGTTCACGTTGGTTAAGGATCGGTTCCAAACGTGGTTAACGCGACGCCTGCGACGATGTGCTCCCTGCAGAAATGCGGCGGCTGAAGCGACGTCGCGGCGACGGCCGACGGGTCGGGCCTCGCGACCGGCTTTCCCTTGTCCGACAAGGCCTGGCGGCCAGAAGCCGACCTGATCGACGCGGTCGACGCCCCCCGCGCCCCGCGGGCGGCGCGATGCAGAATCCGGCCCGGCAGCTTTCGCCGGGCGGCCGTCGTTAACCGTCTTGTTTGCTGTTTTTGTTGATGTTTCCGGCTGGCCCAGACCTTGCATCGCTGGCGGCGGACGCAATTCGCCGTCGCCGCAGATGCAGAGGAGGCCCGCCTTGGACAACACGATGTACGTCGCCCTGTCGCGCCAGATGACCCTGCGGCGCGAGATGGACATCATCGCCAACAACATCGCCAACGCCGACACGACCGGCTTCAAGGTCGAGATGGCGATGGTGAGGACCGACCCGTCCGAAGGCGCCCGGATGATCGACGGCCCCCGGTCGCTGAAGTTTGTCCTCGACGACGGCGTGGTCCGCGACTTCTCCCAGGGCGCGCTGAGGCAGACCGGCGCGACCTTCGATGTCGCCATCGAGGGTCAGGGATTCTTCAAGGTCAACACCGATGCCGGCGAGCGCTTCACCCGCGACGGCCGCTTCACCCTGGGCGCGGACGGGCGGCTGACCACGCAAGCCGGGGACCCCGTTCTTGGCGCCGGCGGCGAGATCGTCATCAATCCCGAGGATGGCGAGGTCGCCATCTCGGCCGACGGCGTCGTCAGCCAGAACGGCGAGCAGATCGGCAAGATCGACGTCTTCGCCTTCGACGACCTGTCGAGCCTGGCCAAGGACGGCGACAACCTCCTGCGCAACACCTCCAACATCGAGCCCCAGGTCTCCAACGCCGCCAGCGTGCGCCAGGGGATGCTGGAGGGCAGCAACGTCAACCCGATCATGCAGATCACCCGGATGATCGAGGTTAGCCGGGCCTACGAGAGCATGGTCCGGACCATCGAAGGATCTTCCGAACTGTCCCGCCGCTCGGTCGAGCGGCTCGGGCGGGTCGCGTAAGGGAGCTTAGGAACCGATGCAGGCGCTACGCACCGCGGCTACGGGCATGTCGGCCCAGCAGCTGAACGTCGAGGTCATCTCGAACAACATCGCCAACATGAACACCG
>CAYTZY010000013.1:28133-47137 GCA_964442795.1 uncultured Caulobacter sp. | reverse complement strand
AGTAGACGATGAATTCACGCGCTTCGTACTGCACCGGCGGCGGAGGCGGCGGGGGAGGCGGCGGCGGCGGGGGAGGCGGCGGCGGCGGGGGGGGCGGCGGCGGCGGCGGAGGCGGGGCCGCTTCCTGGCCGAACGCGTAGCGCAGACCGAAGGTCAGGGAGTGATCGACGTAGTCGCCCTGGAACACTTCCGGATCGAAGGCCACGGCGGTGTTGGTCGCCGGGCCGAAGTCAGCCTCAGCGGTGTTGAGGTAGCGGTAGGTGACGTCGACGTTCAGACGGTCGGTCGCTTCCCACGAGAAACCCGCGAGCCACTGGTAGGCAAAGACCGTGTCCTGATCATCGATGCCAATCGCGCCAACGCCGGAGTTCGCGCGGGCAGCCAGCTGGAAGTCCAGCTTGGCGACGCCGATACCGAAGCCCACGAAGGGGTTCAGGGTCGAATCCGGCATCACGTCCCAGATGAGATTACCCATCAAGGTCTTGGCCTGAAGCGAACCTGCCGGCGCTTCACAGGCGGGCAGGACGCTGCCGATGCTGCAGAGGTTGTTCGGCAACGGACGGGCCGGATCGCCAGTCACGCCCTCGATGTCGCCGGCGCGGGCGCCCGCTTCCAGCTCAAGGCGCCAATTCGGCGTCAGGCGGTAGCCCAGGCGCGCGAAGCCTGCGAAGTCCGATTCCATCTCGAACTCGAACTCATAGGGGTTGCCGGCCGGCGCGGACGTCGTCATGTCGACGTGATCCGGCCAGTGGTAGCCCAGGTCGAAAGCGCCGTACCAACCCTGATCGGGCTCGGCCATCGCCGCCTGCGGCGCAAAGGCGAGCGCAGCGAGCACGCTCCCCAGCATCAATGCTTTTTTGTTCACGGTGAGCCCCTCGCTCAAGTGTTAGACCACGCCGAACAGCCGGCGCCGACCTTCCAGGCTGGTACCGCGAAAACCGATGAGTGATCCAGCCCGAGCTCTCCGAGCTCTCCGGGCTATCCCCCCGTCGCCTTCGCCATACGCCGACCCCAATAACGCCCCGGAACCGGATTGGTTCCGCATCGCCCAAGGCCGTCGCAGCCCGTGCAGTCGCCTGCAACTGCGACCATACGCCACCTTCACCCGATTTGCCAGCAGGCGGGCGCGCGATGTTCATCTGTGTGGCGGGCCTGCATCAGGCTCAGTCCGGCACGTTGGCGTCCAGCTCCGCCAGCCAGGCGTCGACGCGCGCGTCGGAGGGCATTCGCCAGTCGCCTCGCGGCGACAGGGCGCCGCCCGAGGATATCTTCGGACCGTTGGGGACGGCTGACCGCTTGAACTGGTTGGCGAAGAAGCGGGTCAGGAAGAGGCGCAGCCAGGCCTTGATCTCACTCCGGGCGTAGGCGCGCCGCTCGGACTCCGGCACCGCCGAGGGCCAGGCGCCGCGGGCGGCGTCGCCCCAGGCGCAGCCGGCCAGCCAGGCGATCTTGGACGGCGCCATGCCGTAGCGGGTCAGGTGGAAAAGATTGAAGTCCTGCAGGGCGTAGGGGCCCACGAAGTCCTCGGTGGCCTGGGTCTTCCCGCCCGCGTCGGCCGGCACCAGCTCGGGCGAGATCTCCGTGGCCAGGATGTCGCGCAGCACGGCCTCGCCGGCCGCCCCGACCTCGCCTGAGCCGGCAACGAAGCGGATCAAATGCTGGATCAGGGTCTTGGGCACCGAGCCGTTGGGATTGTAGTGGCTCATGTGATCGCCGACGCCGTAGGTGCACCAGCCGAGCGCCAGTTCGGACAGGTCGCCCGTGCCGACCACCAGACCGCCCCGCTGGTTGGCGATGCGGAACAGATAGTCGGTGCGCAGGCCGGCCTGGACGTTCTCGAAGGTCACATCATAGACCGGCTCGCCAGCGGCGAAGGGGTGGCCCAGATCGGCCAGCATTTGGCGGGCGGTCGGGCGGATGTCGAGCTCGGCGCCGGTCACGCCCAGGGTCTTCATCAGGGTCCAGGCGTTGGCCTTCGTCCGGTCGGAGGTCGCGAACCCCGGCATGGTGAAGGCCAGGATATCGGCGCGCGACAGACCGAGCTGGTCCACGGCGCGGCAGGCGACCAGCAGGGCCTGGGTGGAATCCAGGCCGCCGGACACCCCGATCACAAGCCGCTTGAGGCCGGTCGACCGGAGCCGCTGGGCTAGCCCCTGGACCTGCACGCTGTAGGCCTCGAGGCACTGCTCGGCGAGCTTGCTCTCGTCGTCGGGCACGAACGGAAACCGGTCGACCGCGCGGGCGATGGCCAGCGGCCCGGTCGGCGCGTCGAAAGCGAAGGTCTGGACGCGGAAGGCCGTTTCGGCCTGGCGCGCGGCGATGCTGTCGCCGAACGAGCCGGTGCGCATGCGCTCCTGCCGCACCCGGGCGACGTCGACGTCCACGACCGCCATCGTCGAGTCCGTCGGGAAGCGGCCGCTCTCGGCCAGCAGGTCGCCGAGCTCGAAGATCGAGGCCTGGCCGTCCCAGGCGTTGTCGGTCGTCGACTCGCCCAGGCCCGCCGCCGAGTAGGCGTAGATCGCCTGGCAGCGCATCGACTGCGAGGCGCACAGCAGCCGGCGGGCGTCGGCCTTGCCGATGACGATGTTGCTGGCCGACAGGTTGAGCAGGATTTCCGCCCCGCCCAGCGCCCCGAGCGTCGACGGCGGGTTCGGGGTCCAGACGTCCTCGCAGATCTCGGCGTGGAAGGTGAAGGGCGCGTTGCCGGTCGACGAGAAGAGCTGGTCGGTCCCGAATGGCGCGGCCCGGCCGGCCACGGTGATCGTGCGGCCGGTCACGCCCCGGCCGCTGGCGAACCAGCGGCGCTCGTAATACTCGCGGTAGTTCGGCAGGAAAGTCTTTGGTACGACGCCCAGAATGCGGCCGCGGTGGATGATCACGGCGGTGTTGAACAGTCGCCCCTCGAAGCGCAGCGGCGCGCCGACGGCGAACACCGGCGACAGAGCGGCGGAGGCCTCCGCCAGGGTCGCGATCGCCGTCTCGACCGCCTCGAGCAAGGCGTCCTGCAGCAGGAGGTCGTCGATCGAGTAACCCGACAGGCCCAGCTCCGGGAACACCATCAGCGCGACGTCGCGCGCGTGACCCTGGCGGACCAGCTTCAGCGTTTCGGCGGCGTTGGCGGCGGGATCGGCCAGGGTGATCGCCGGGACGCAGGCCGCCAGCCGCACGAACCCGTGGCGGTAGGGGGAATCGAAGGCGATGTCCGCCTTGCTGCGATCTTTCTTCGGCATAAGCCTTCCCGGCCGTCTGGAAATGGGGACTTACCAGTCCACCTCCACCAGCGACAAGGTTCTAGAGACTCACCGCAAGCGCGACGTCCTCTGATGGGCGGACGGTCTGTACCTGCGAGCGCGCAAGAACGATGAGACCTAAGGCTTCCAGAAGTGCGTTGACCTCTTGCCGCGCTGCTTGCTTGGGGCTGCTAACCTTATCCGGGCGCAGGCCCGCCGATATGTCAGCCAAGGTCAGACCGAAGGGGAACATCTCTCGATAGGCGACACGCTCGCGAAGCGGCGGTCCGATACGGAACCCCACTTCCTCGGCGAGGCTGTTCAGCGCTACCCTAAGGCGTTCGCGATTGTTCGTATCAGCGCCGGCCAGGCGATTGCGGAGCACAACCCAGTCAAGCTTCCGATTGTGCCGAGCCCTAAAGTCTCGGGCTTTTAGAACGTTCTCCGTGTAGTGGCTGACCCGGTTTAACGCCATCGTGACCGGATCCACGCTTCCGATCACGTCGAAATCTACAAAACTGTCGTTCATCGGCGTGACGATGAGATCGGCCTGCTTGTGGGCCGCCCGCGAAACGGCCGTATCGCCTCCGGGCGTGTCGATGATGACGAGATCGGAATCCCTCATCGCCATGGAGATCGCGTCCTCGAACAAGCGAAGCGCAGCGGGCTGATCATCGGCGATACGCGCGGGGTCGGCGACGAGTTTGTACTCACGCGGTGAGGGCGCATCTATGCCCGCTGCTGGGAGCCAGTGGCGTCGATTGGCCAGGAGCCTTGAAAGGCTCTGCTGGCGAAGATCGAGGTCGATCGTCGATACCCTTTGGCCTCGGTAGAGCATGGCGACGGAAATCAGCGCGGCCAAGGTAGATTTCCCCGCCCCACCCTTCTCGTTGCCAAGAACAACGACACGGCCTCGATAGCGATTAGCTCCATCGCCAATGCTGCGTTGGCCAAGGCCTGCCAGACTCCCCTCAGGAGTGCCGAACATAATTATTTCCCACCCGCTCGATGTGGGAAACTGAAGTTCGATATTGAGGCACGAGTCAATCACCTGCCCCACACACGGGATATTTCGTCGCCGATTGCTACTTAGTGGGGTAGCTCAGAGGAAGGTTGAGCAGAGGTCACTCCATCGGAAGTCAAACCAACCGGTCTCAACCACCTGAGCACCCGGCGACTAAGCGTCGCGGCTGTTGATCCCTGACGCCCGCCGGGGGCAAGGTGAGGGCATGACAGCCTACTCTCATCTCCACTGGCGCTCGGCCGACGGCCTGGACCTGCATGCCCGCGACTATCCGGGCTCCGCCGACCGCCCGCCGGTCATCTGCATCCATGGCCTGACCCGCAACGCCCGCGACTTCGAAGACCTGGCGCCCGCCATCGTCGGGGCCACCGGACGCCGGGTCATCGCTGTCGACGTGCGGGGCCGGGGGGCCTCGGCGCGGGCGCCCGACCCCATGACCTACCACCCCGGCATGTACGCGGCCGACATCATGGCCCTGCTCGACGACCAGGCGATCGGACGGGCCGCCTTCGTGGGCACCAGCATGGGCGGGCTGATCATGATGACCCTGGCCCTGATGCGGCCGGACGCCATCGCCGCGGCGGTGCTGAACGATGTCGGGCCCCAGATCGCGCCCGAGGGTCTGGCGCGCATCGCCGGCTATGTCGGGGTCAGCGCCGAGGTCGCCGACTGGGCCGGCGCGGCGGCCTACGTGAAGGCCGGCAACGGCGTGGTCTTCCCGGACTACGGGGACGTCGACTGGGATCGGATGGCGCGCCGGACCTTCCGCGAGGAGGCCGGCCGACCCGTGCTGGACTACGACCCCGACATCGCCGCACCGATCCGGGCCGCCGACCCCGCGGCGCCGGCGGCGGACCTGTGGCCGCTCTTCGGCGCGCTGGTCGCCGGCCGGCCGGCCCTGCTGATCCGGGGCGCGACCTCGGACATCCTCAGCCCGGACATCGCCGCCCGGATGCGGGCCGCGGCGCCGCATATGGCCTATGCCGAGGTGCCCCGTGTGGGCCATGCGCCGATGCTCGACGAGAGCGAAGCCTTCGACGCCATCCTGGCGCTTCTGCACGCCGCCGACTGAACGTTCATTTGCGCGTCAGCCGCGGACCGATAAGGTCGTCAGCCTGCCGCCCTCGCCCAGAGTACCGCCGTGACCCAGACCGATCCCGTTCTCGCCGTCGAAGACCTGAAGGTCACCTTCCAGACTCATGACGGAGCGGTGGAGGCGGTGCGCGGCGTCTCCCTGACCGTCAACGCCGGCGAATGCCTGGGCGTCGTCGGCGAAAGCGGCAGCGGCAAGAGCCAGACCTTCATGACCATCATGGGTCTTCTGGCCGGCAACGGGACGGCCAGCGGCTCGGCGCGGTTCGACGGCAAGGAGCTGATCGGCCTGAAGCCGTCGGAGCTCAACCGCCTGCGCGGATCGAAGATGACGATGATCTTCCAGGATCCGCTGACCGCCCTGACGCCGCACGTGAAGATCGGCGAACAGATCGCCGAACCGCTGCGGCTGCACCTGGGCCTGTCGCACAAGGCCGCGCGCGCCCGGGCGCTGGACTGGATCAAGCGGGTGCGGATCCCCGAGGCCGAGCGGCGGATGGAACAGTATCCGCACGAACTGAGCGGCGGCATGCGCCAGCGGGTGATGATCGCCGGGGCCATGGCCTGCGGGCCGCGCCTGCTGATCGCCGACGAGCCGACCACGGCCCTGGACGTCACGGTCCAGGCCGAGATCCTCGACCTGATGGCCGAGCTGCTGCGCGAGACCGGCGCGGCCATGGTGCTGATCACGCACGACATGGGCGTCATCGCTCGCCTGGCCGACCGGGTCTGCGTGATGAAGGACGGCGCCTATGTCGAGGCCGGGCCGGTCGAGCAAGTCTTTGCAGAGCCGAAGACCGACTACACGCGCGACCTGCTGGAGGCCATCCCGCGGCTCGACCGCGACGACCGCGGCGGCCGCCCGACCATCGATCCGGCGCCGGCCGACGGCCCCGTGGTCGTCGAGGGCAAGGACGTGAAGGTCTGGTTCGACATCCAAAAGGGCATGTTCGGCCGCAAGGTCCCGCTGCGCGCCGTCGATGGCGTCAGCTTCCACGTTCGCCAGGGCGAGACGCTGGGCGTGGTCGGCGAGAGCGGCAGCGGCAAGTCGACCCTAGCCCGGGCGGCCCTGAACCTGCTGCCGCCGGGCGGCGGCGAGCTGGGCGGCACGGTCACCGTGCTGGGCCGCGACATCACCAACGCCGACCGCGAGTCGCTTCGGGCCGCGCGCAAGGACCTGCAGATCGTCTTCCAGGACCCGCTGGCCAGCCTGGACCCGCGTATGACAGTGGGCGATTCCATCGCCGAGCCGCTGATGGTGTTCAGCCCGGGCCTGAAGCGTCGCGAGCGCGAGGCCGCGGCGGCGGCGATGATGGAGCGGTGCGGCCTGTCGCCGACCCTGATCAACCGCTATCCGCACGAGTTGAGCGGCGGCCAGAACCAGCGCGTCGGCATCGCCCGGGCGATGATCCTGGAGCCGAAGCTGGTGATCTGCGACGAGGCGGTCAGCGCGCTGGACGTCACCATCCGGGCCCAGATCATCGATCTGCTGATCCACCTCCAGAAGGAGCTGGGCATGGCGATGATGTTCATCAGCCACGACCTGGCCGTGGTCCGCGAGATCAGCCACCGCGTGCTGGTGCTGTACATGGGCCGGGTCATGGAGCTGGCCAGCCGCGAGCAGCTCTACGAGAATCCGACCCACCCCTATACGCGGGCCCTGCTCTCGGCCGCCCCGATCCCCGACCCGACGATCGAGCGCAGCCGCGTACGCGTGAAGCTGGTCGGCGAGCCGCCCTCGCCGCTCGATCCCGGCGCCGGGCTCCGCTTCCTGCCGTCCCGCGTGTCGGCGGACAAGGCGGCGCCGGTCTATGTGCCGAAGCTCATGGAGGTGGCGCCGGGCCACCTCGTCAGCGAGTTTGATCCGATCTGACCGGCCTCGCCGACGAGGTCCGCCGGTCAGCTCAGGACGATGATGGTCACGCGCCGGTTCTGGGCGCGGCCTTCGGGCGTGTCGTTGGAGGCCACAGGCGAGTCCTCGCCGTAGGATATGGTCGCCATCCGGTTCAGCGCCACGCCCGCCCGGTTCAGGTAGCGCCGCACCGCCTCGGCCCGGGCCTCGCCCAGCTTCTCGTTGTAGAGTTCGTCGCCGGCCGCGTCGGTGAAGCCCTGGATTTCCAGGTAGACGTTGCGGTCCTCACCCTTCAGGCGTTGCGCCAGTTCGGCCAGGCGCGCTTCGGCTTCCGGCGAGAGCGCATGCTCATCGGTCGGGAACTTCACCGAGTCGTCGGACAGCACCACCTGGTAGAGGAACTTGCCCTCGGCCAGCTTCTGGGCGGACTTGGCCCGCTCCAGCGCCTCGCGGGCCGTGCCATCGACTTCGGTCACCCGGGTATCGACCACGGCGACCTCCTCGCGCACGAAGTCCTTCGTGGCGCAGGCGGTGGCGCCGAAGGCCGCGACGAGAAGCACGCCGCCCGTCGCCGCCGATCTGAAGATTGATCTGCTCAATTCAAGGTCCTCCATCCGGTGCGCGAAGCGAAGTGTCGCGCGTCCCGGAAAACTGCAGGACTCCAGACGGCTTCAAGATGGCCGACTTGGGACAATAAAGTGACGGCACGGGATATGTATCCGATGACTCAAATACTGTTGTCGTTCACTGGAACCGGATCGACCCTGATGCGTTTTGGCGCGATTTCGTCTGATGGCGCCGTGACTATAGATGCGATGACGTTCTTCATCGTCAACGACCCGCCCGGATGCTGTCCCGGCGCGCCATGATCCTGACGCGGGGAGGTGATCTTCAGGAGGCGTGGCCAGATTTCGTCCCGAAGACTCTGCGCCGAACGGCGTCCGGACGCGCCCGGCGGGGCGGCGCCCGGCGGGGCGGCGCCGGGCGGTCGCGCGCCTCCTCGTCGCCGCGCCGGTCGCGGCGGGACATCTGCTGCTCCTGATCCTGGCCGCGCCGGCGCAGGAGCCCCTGCCGCCCGAGAGGCCGGTCGAGCCTGCGGTGACGGCGCTGCTTCTGGAACCGCCGCCTCCGGCGCCGACGCCCGCGCCGGCCGAGGCGCCCGCCCCGCCTGCGCCCGCCGCCGCGGCTTCCCCGGCGCGCCCGGCGTCCGCACCGCCCCTGTTGACACCGCGACCGCCGCGCCGACCGCCCCCTGCCGATGTGCGCCCGCTCGCCGCCGCCCCTGCACAGACCGACACAGCCGGCGTCTTCCTGGGCGAAGGCGCGCTCGCCGGCGCGCGCGTCGCGGGCTCCGGCGGCGGGGGTGGCGATGGCGCCGGCGAGGGTTGCGACATGGTTCGTCGCCTGCAGGACGCCCTGGCCGCCGACGCCGACATCCGCGCGGCGGTGGACCGGAGTCACCGCTCCATGGGTCCCCGCGACGGAGCCATCCTGGTCTGGAACGGCGAATGGCTGCGCAGCCCCGGACAGGACGGCAAGGGACTGGCCGGCGTCCGGCAGGCCATCGCGATGGAGGTGGCCTTCGCGCCCGCGGCCTGCCGCGCCGAGCCCGTGCGCGGCCTTGTCGTCATCGCGCTGGGCGAGGGTCCCGCCGCCCCCAGGCTGGCGCTCGGGGCGGGCGACTGGCGGTGGTCGGACCTGCTGTCCGCGGGGCGATAGCCGGGTCTGTCCCGCGGCGGGTCCGCTCAGGCGGCCCGAAGCGCCGCCTGGCGGGTCAGCGGCAGATCGAGGGTGAAGCAGGAGCCCTCGCCCGGCGCGCTCTGCACCGACACGACTCCGCCCATCAGGGCCGTCAGCTCGCGGCAGATGGCCAGTCCCAGGCCGACGCCGCCGAACCGACGGGTCGCCGCGCCGTCGATCTGGGTGAACTTGCGGAACAGCGCGTCCTGCCGCTCGGCCGGGATGCCGATGCCGGTGTCGGTCACGCTGATCCGCACGCCGCCGTCGGCGGCGATCGCCTTGAGGCAGACCCTGCCCTGGGGCGTGAACTTCACCGCGTTGGAGGTCAGCGCTCCGACCACGCGGGTCAGCAGAGTCGCATCGCCGATCCAGACGCCCTCGACGGCCTCGTCCACCCGCACCGAGAGGGCCAGCCCCTGGGTCTCGGCGGCCGGCGCGTGCATCGCGGCCACGCCGTCGAGCAGGTCGCGCAGATTCAGCGGCGCGAGACGCAGCTCGGCCTTGCCGGCCTCGATCTTGGCCAGTTCCAGGATGTCGTCGATCACCGCCAGCAGCGCCTCGGCGGACTGCCGGGCCAGGGCGGCGCGGTCGGCCTGCGCCGGCGCCATGGGGTCCAGCTGCATCGCCTGGATCATGCCCAGCACGCCGTTCAGGGGCGTGCGGATTTCGTGGCTCATGTTGGCCAGGAACTGGCTCTTGAGCTGGTCGGACGTCTCGGCGGCGTCGCGCGCCTGGCTGAGGTCGTCCATAGCCCGGCGCAGGGAGAGGTCGTGCCACTTCAGATCGGCGACCATCTCGTTGAAGGCCGTGGTCAGGCGGCCGATCTCGTCGCGACCCGGCGGGCGCGACAGCGCCTCCAGGCCCTCTCCGGCGCGAACCTTTTCCATGGCGCGGGCCAGGCTGACGACGGGCCGGGCGATGACCCGGGACAGCCACCATCCGGCCAGCATGGTCAGCACAAGGGTCGTCACCACGCCGATCACCAGGGTCACGCGCAGCAGCGCCGCCGCCTGGGCCTGGACGGCCGTCTCTTCCAGGATGCGCGCGCCGGCCTCGGACATGGCGCGGTCGACGGCCGCCTCGGCCGGCTTGATGGCGCGGTCGGCCTCGCCGTCGGGCTTGACCAGCGCGAACGCCGCCTGTCGGCCGGCCGGATCCTGCTCGAGGGCGGCGATCGGTTCGATGACGCGGCGGCGATAGTCGGCGTAGGCCGCCGCGATGGCGTCCGCCCGCGCGCCGGCGCCGGCGGCCTTGAGGTCGGAGAGCGCGGCGCTGAAGGCCGGAGCGTGGGTCCCGGCGATCCGCCGCAGGTAGTAGGGATCGCCCGACAGCAGGAAGCCGCGCAGGGAATTCTCCTGCCGGATCAGGCCGAACTCGACGCGGCTGGCGGCGAGCATGGCGCGATCGGCCTCGGCCATGCGGGCCACCGAACGCTCGTGCGCGCTGGCGTTGACGTGTGCGATCGCCCCCGTCGCCGCGATGGTCAGCACCAGCGCCGCGAAGACCAGGGTCAACTTCGCGGGAATCTTGATGTCCCCGAAGCCCATGCGCTTCCCCCTCGCCCATCCGGTCCGCCCGGCCTCCGCGATGGAGCCCGCGCCAGTGGGCGTTGAGTCGCCAGAAGACCACTGTGCGCCTTGCCGACCGGTTAAAGCCGGGAACCGGGGTCGCATCGGAGAACGGTTCCCGCCGTTTCCAACGGCCGCCAAACATTCTAGGAAGCGCGCCATGACCTACGCCGTCCAGATCCGCCCGCAGCCGGTCGTCCGTGTCGAGGGGTCGGACCGGCCCTTTCCCGTGCGCCGCATCCTCTGCGTCGGCCGCAACTACGCCGCCCACCGGCGCGAAATGGGCGGCGATGATCGCGACCCGCCCTTCTTCTTCACCAAGCCGGCCGACGCCGTCGTCACCCCCGGCGCCGACGTTCCCTATCCGACCGCGACCAGCGATCTGCACCACGAGATCGAGCTGGTGGTGGCCATCGGCGAGGGTGGCGCGATCTTCGGCTTCGCGGTCGGCGTCGACCTGACCCGGCGCGACCTGCAGAACGGCTTCAAGGCCAAGGGCCAGCCCTGGGACGCCGCCAAGGGCTTCGACGCCAGCGCCCCGATCAGCGCCATCCGCCCGTTCGACGGGACCATTCCGCAGGGCGCCATCGCCCTGTCCGTCAACGGCGAGGTTCGCCAGCAGGCGCAGGTCGCCGACATGATCTGGTCGGTCGAGGAGATCATCGCCGAGGCCGGCAAGCTCTGGACCCTGGAGCCGGGCGACCTGATCTACACCGGTACGCCCGAGGGGGTCGCGGCCCTCCAGCGCGGCGACCGGGTGACCGGCGAGGTCGAGGGCGTCGGATCCATCGCCTTCAAGGTGGTCTGATGGTCCTCAAGCTGCACAGCGCCTGGCGCGCCTCGGCGCCCTATCGCGTCCGCATCGGCCTCAACCTCAAGGGCCTGGCCTATGAAGTCGCCCCGGTCGACCTGGTCGCCGGCCAGCAGAAGAGCGACGCCTACCACACGGTCAACGCCCAGGACCTGGTGCCCTCGCTGGTGCTGGAGGACGGCCGGGTCCTGACCCAGTCGCTGTCGATCCTGGAGTGGCTGGACGAGACGCACCCCCAGCCGCCGCTTCTGCCCGGCGACGCCTTCGCTCGCCAGGTGGTGCGGGCCATGGCCTGCATCGTCGCCTGCGACATCCATCCGGTGAACAACCTGCGCATCCTCAAGGCGCTGGCCGGTCTGGGCGCGGACGAGCCGGCGCGCAATGCCTGGGCGCGGCGCTGGATCAGCGACGGCTTTTCGGCGCTCGAGCCGATGGTCGCCCGCCACGGACGCGGCTACGCGTTCGGCGATGCGCCCACCCTGGCCGACGCCTGCCTCGTGCCGCAGGTCTACAACGCCGCCCGCTTCGCGGTGGACATGACGCCGTTCCCGGCCATCGCGGCGGCCGCCGCAAGAGCCGGCGAACATCCGGCGATCGCCGCCGCCCACCCCAACCTCCAGCCCGACGCGATTTTGTAGGAGTGCCGATGCTCGAAGATCTGAAGGCCAACAACCGCGCCTGGTCCGCCAGGAAGACCGAGGTCGATCCGGCCTTCTTCAAGCGCCTCGAGAACCAGCAGAGCCCGGAGTATCTGTGGATCGGCTGCGCCGACAGCCGCGTGCCGGCCAACGAGATCGTCGGTCTCGATCCCGGCGAACTGTTCGTGCACCGCAATGTCGCCAACCTCGCCCCGCCGCAGGACGCCAACTACCTCAGCGTGCTGCAGTTCGCGGTCGACGTGATCAAGGTCAAGCACGTCATGGTCGTCGGCCACTACGGCTGCGGCGGCGTACGGGCGGCGGTCGACGGCGAGCGCCGGGGCCTGGTGGATCACTGGCTGCACCCGATCCGCGAGGTCTACGCGGCCAACCGCGACGCCCTGGAAGCCCTCGACGATCACGACCGCTGGGACCGGCTCTGCGAACTGAACGTCATCCGCCAGGTCCAGAATGTCGCCTCGGACGTTTTCGTCCAGGACGCCTGGGCGCGCGGCCAGAGCCTGTCCGTCCACGGCTGGATCTACCGGCTGTCAAACGGTCTGGTGAACGATCTCAATGTCACGGTCAGCAATCCCGCCGAGTACGAGGCCCTGGCGGGGTTCGGCCGCGAGGCCTGAGTCCGCTCAGTCGCGGATGCGGACGCGGGACCGGGCCGACCGGTCCTGGTCGTCGATGACCGTCACCTCGTAGAAGCCCGGCGCGTCCGGACGCCAGATCGTCCGGCCGCTGACCGGATCGGTCGCGACCGGCGCGCCGTCGACGTACCAGCGCAGGCCCTCGCCTGACGCGGCCAGCACCAGTCCCCGGGCGCGCGGGCCCAGCGCCTCGACCTGCACCGTCGCCCCGTCGGGCGGGAAGATCACGCCCGGCCCTCGCGCGGACCTGTCGAGCGTCGCCAGGGCGCCCGGCGCGGCGCGCGGGGTGATGGCCGGCGCCGCCGAGGACGGGGCGGCCAGCACGTCGGCGACGTCGAACAGCATCGGCAGGGCCGCCTCGCGACCGGTCAGCCCGCCGCGCGCGCCGCCGTCGGCCCGGCCGGTCCAGACGATGATGACATAGCCGCCGACAACCCCCGCCGCCACCGCGTCCCGGAAGCCGTAGGAGGTGCCGGTCTTGTAGGCCATGCCCGGGCCGCCGCGGGTCAGGGCGGTCGGCATGCGGCCCTTGGGGGCCGGCGCCTCGCGCAGGATGTCCAGCACCTGCCGCGCCGCCTCGGGCCGCACCAGCCGCCTGCCGCGCGACCGGACGCGCCGTTCCGCCTCCGCCTCGGTCCAGGCCAGGGGCCTGGCCAGCCCACCGTCGCCCAGGGCGCTGTAGAGGACGGCCAGGTCGCGCAGGGTGATCCCCTCGCCGCCCAGCGCCAGGGCCAGACCCGGGGCCCGCGTCCGCGCCCTGGCCCGCACCAGCCGCACGTCGACGGCCTCGAGCCGTGCGAGGAAGCTGGCCGGGCCGATTTTTTCCATCATCGCCACCGCCGGCACGTTGAGAGAGTGGGACAGCGCCTCACGGGCGGTGACCTTGCCCCGGAACGTGCGGTCGAAGTTCTCCGGCTGGTAGTCGGCGAAGCGGGTGGCCACGTCCTGGATCTCGGTGTCGGGCGCCGCCACGCCGTCATCGAAGGCGAAGGCGTAGACGAAGGGCTTCAGCGCCGAGCCGGGCGAGCGCAGGGCGGTGGTCATGTCGATCCATCCGCCGGGCCGATCCAGCCCCCCTGACCCGACAGCGGCGCGAACCGCCCGGCCCTCGATCTCGACGACGAGGATGGCGGCGGTGGCGTCCAGCCCCTGGGTGCGGGCATAGGCGGCGGCGATCGGCTCCAGCCGCGCCTGCAGCCCGGCGTCGATCGTCGAGACCACGGTGGCCTGCGAGGCCGGAGCCTTGCGCGCCAGTTCGCCGGCGGCATGCCAGGCCAGGGACGGGAACCGCCCCCGCGCCGGCATGGGGTCTGCCTTGGCCTCCTCCGCTTCGGCGGCTGTCGTCAGGCCTGCCGCCGCCATGCGGTCGAGGACCAGGTCCCGCGCCGCCCGCGCCGCCGCCGGACGACGGTCGGGCCGACGGGCCTCCGGCGCCTGGGGCAGGGCGATCAGCAGCGCCTGCTCGGCCAGGGTCAGGCTCTCGGGCTCGTGCCCGAACCAGCTCAGGCTCGCGGCCCGCACGCCCTCCAGATTGCCGCCATAGGGGGCAAGGGTCAGGTAGAGCGAGAGCACTTCCCGCTTGGACAGCCGCGCCTCGATCTGCACGGCGCGGATCATCTCGATCAGCTTGGAGCCGAGGTTGCGCGGCCGGGGCTCCAGCAGCCGGGCGGTCTGCATGGTCAGGGTCGAGGCGCCCGACACCACCCGCCCCCGGGCCACGGCCGTGCCGCCGGCCCGGACCACGGCGCGGGGATCGACCCCGGCGTGCTGGAAGAAGCGTTGATCCTCGATGGCGATCAGCCGGCGGACGAAGGTCGGATCGGTGCGCTCCAGGTCGGCGCGGATCCGCCAGCGGCCGTCCTCGACCGGCAGGGCCCGCAGCCACTGGCCGCGCCGGTCCAGCGTCACCGGCGAGGAGCGCTCGCCCCGCGAGAGGTCGGGCGGCAGCAGGGCGTCGACCGCCAGGACGACGACCTGCAGCGCCAGGAACGCGATCAGACCCAGGACGAAGCGGCGCACGCGGTGAGGTTAGCTCCCCGCCGCGATGACCGTCCGCCCCGACCCGCCGCGTCCGTTGACGCTGGGCCGGTACATGTCCCGCACCTCCGGCGCGGGCAGGAAGAAGTCGCCCGGCGTCACGGCCCGCGCCACATAGGCGACCGCGAACGAACGATTTCCGGGCAGGTCGACGGCGGCGATATAGCGGTCGTCGCGCGCCTCCTGCACATCCACGCCGGTGAGTTCGCCGAGGAACCGGAACGGCCCGTCCTTGGCGTCCTCGGGACTGAGGGTGGTCTCGATCTCCCAGCCGGCCGGCAGGGCGTCGTCGATGACCAGCGGCACGGTCCGGCCCTGGGCCGAGCGGCCCTGGACCAGCACGATCACCCGGTCGCCCTGGCGCAGGCCCGTCGGGTCGACGCCGCCGCCGGTCATGCTGAAGAACCGCTTGTCGACCGAGACGCCGTTCGACTCCGCGCCCGGCGAGGCCACCGTCGTGCCGCGCACCGTCACCGTCCGCCACAGGGCCTTGCCGCGGTTGATGAACTTCGCGTCGGCCAGCCGCCCGACGATCCAGCGCGTCTGGCCGGCGGTCGGGGCGGCGGTGACGCCGGTGGCGTCGATCCTGATCGCCCCGGCTTCCTTCAGCATGAAGAAGGCCGCCTGCAGCAGGCGGGCCTGCTCCTGGGTGTTCAGCGCGTCGGGATCCTTGACCGCGTTCTCCAGCCGCTTCTGCAGGTCGCGGGCGACGCCCGGCTCCCCGGCTTCATAGGCCAGCGCGATGATCGCGGCGGTGTCGCGCAGCTGGCTCTGGTACCAGTCGGTCTCCTCGCGGTAGCCAAGGCTGGCGACCGCCTTGCGGAAGGCCGAGCGCGCCCGCGACCGGTCGCCCATCAGGGCCAGGCCGGCCCCGACCTGGGCCCGGGCCAGCGGCGAGTCGTCGTTCTTCATCTGCACGTCGTGCCACCAGCGCAGCCGAGCCAGATCGCCCCGCCCGGCCTTGGCCAGGACATAGAGGGCGTAGGCCGAGGCGCGTGACCGCATCCGCTGCGTCGCCCGCTTGCTGTCTTCCGGACTGCGGCCCCACCACTGCGGATACTCCATGCGGTAGGAGACGTTGGCCCAGCCGTCGGGACGGCTGATCTGGCGCATGGCGCCCAGCGCCCGGTCCATGGCCTGGTCCGGCACCGGAGCGCCGCGCGCCCTGGCCTCCCACAGGAAGTCGGTGACATAGGCGCCCAGCCAGGCGTCGGCCTCGCCGTCGCCGACCCGCCACAGGCCGAAGGCGCCGTCGAGCGTCTGCCGATCCAGCAGTCGTCCGACCGCGTCGTTCAACGCCGCCGTGCTGGTGCGCTTCTTCGGGTCGGGCGCCAGCTGCCCGGCGTAGAGCAGCGGATAGGCCACACTGATCACCTGCTCGGTGCAGCCGTAGGGATAGCGCGACAGCGACAGGGCGATCGGGCCGGGGTCGAAGCCGCGGAACGGCGAGTAGCTGACGTTCATCGAGACGTCGCCCGCCGCCAGGCCCGCCAACAGTTCGGCCGGCGGCGTATAGGCGGTCCCGGGCTGCTGAAGCTCCGTGTACGTCCGGGTGACCGGACTCCAGCCGAGCCGGGTCTGGATCGGATAGTCCTTGGCCGTGGAGAAGCCGCCCGGGCCGCTGACCTTGAAGCCGACCTTCCCGACGCCCGACACCGTCGGGGCCAGGAACGGGATCCGCTCGGCGATCCGCTGTCCGAGGATCAGCTGGAAGACCTTGCGGAACACCATCTGCACGCCGCCCGAGGAGCTGGTCTCGGCCGTGTAGGCGCCGGCCGCGCCCTCGACGTTGTGCAGTTCCAGCGTCGCCACCGGCCGGTCGCCCGGCGCCAGGAAGCGCGGCAGGTTCAGGTCGGCGACCACCGCCTCGCGGACGGTCATGGCCTTGCTGCCCGAGCCGACGGCCTCGTCGGTCCAGGCCACGGCCATGATCCGCAGCTCGCCGTTGAACTCGGCGGCCGGCAGCTTGATGCGCGCCTTGCCGTCGAGGCCCGTCTCGACCACCCCAGACCACAGGGCCACCGACTTGATCGGGGTCACGGTCAGGCCCTCGCCGCCGAGCTGGTCGGAGCCGAAGTTGACGTTGGCCGGCGCGCCCAGGTTGGGGTCCAGCAGGCGGCCGTAGTCGTCACGATAGTCGAGCGTCAGGGCCCGCTTGCCGAAGTACCACTTCACCGGATCGGGCGAATCGAACTTGGTCAGCCGCAGGATGCCCTCATCGACGGCGGCCACGGTGACCCGCGCCCGCTGGCCGATGCCCAGGCCCTTGACGGCCAGGGGCACCTCGATCTGCTGGCGGCTGTTCAGCTTGGCGGGCGTGCCGAGCTCGACCTCCAGCTTGCGGCCCTTCGGGTCGAGCGGGACATAGAGCAGGCCCAGCGCCCGCCGGGGCTTGGGCGCCGCCGTCGGATCGCGCGGCTGGATGACGCTGACCAGCACATAGGCCCCGCCGCCCCAGGCGGCGTCGGTCTTGAGCGTCACCGACCCGCCGTTGGGGCCGACGCTGAAGGTCTTGAAGTCGATGACCCGGTCGGTGGCCACCGCCACCTGGGCCTCGCCGGCGTAGGGCGCCTTGATGGTCAGGGTGACGGAATCCCCCTGGGCGTGGGTCCCGGTGCCGGCGCTGACCCGCACGATGTCGGGCGCCTCGGCGTCCTTGGCGGGCGCGCCCCAGCCGGCGGCGAAGCGAATGACGCTTTTCGCGCCGCTCGGCCCTTCGACCACGAGGCGGTAGTCGCCCCAGCCGAGGCGCCGCGCGATGCGGGCCGGCGCGGCGGCGGCGACATTGATCGTCTTCCTGTCGACCACCACGTCGCGGCTGGTCCGCCGCCACTGCCAGCGGCCGTCCTGCTGGAACCAGTCATAGTCCCAGTTCTCGGCGATCAGGGTGTAGGTCGTCCCGGGCGCGGCGATGCGGCTTCCCAGCGCGTCGACGGCGATGACATCCAGCGTCACCGGCGCGGCCTGGCCGCCCGTGGCGTCGCCCTGCTCGACCTTGACGCCCAGATAGACCGGGCGGGTCCGCACCTTCAGGAACAGGCTCTCGCGCACCGGCCGGCCGCCGGGCTCGAACACCGAGGCGGTGACGGTGGCCTTCAGCGGCGCGGTGACATCGCCGATGTCGCCCGTCGGGACGTTGAGCACCGCGCGGCCCTCGCCGTCGGTGACGCTCTGGCCCAGCTCGATGAACTTCTCGTCGAAGGCCTTCTGCTGGTCGCCCCACTCATAGCCCTTGAAGGCCGGGAAGGGGTTGGCATCCGCCATGATCCGGGCTTCGCCCTGGGTCTGCAGTCCGGCCCCCGCCGCGCCGTAGAGGAAGCGGGCGTTGACGGTGACCTGACGGGTCTCGCCGGCGGCCACGGGCTCCTTCTCCCGGCCGTCGGTGTCGACGGCCAGCCGCTGGGGCGCGAAATCCTCGACCGAGAACGACATCTCGCCGACCGGCGACTTGATGCCCTCGATCTCCAGGCTGGCCCGCCAGCGGCCGCGCGGCGCGCTCCTGGGCAGCGCCAGGTCGGCGGTGACCGCCCCGTTGGCGGCGCGGTCGAAGGCGATGCGCTTGAACTCAACCCCGGACGGCCGGCGCACGATGATGACGCCCTTGCGATCCTTGACGGCCTTCGACTGCAGGTCGCGGACCAGCGCGGCCAGATGGACCGTCTCGCCGGGGCGATAGATGCCGCGGTCGGCATAGAGGTAGCCGTCGATGGCCCCCTCGACCGTGCGGCCGCCGGTGTCGTCGCCGGCCTCGCCCGGGGCGTTGCGTCCGCCCATGCCCTGCTTGCTCAGATCGACCGGCGAGCGATCGAGATCCAGCACCGCCAGGTCGCCCTGCGGCCCGTAGGCCATGACCATCTTCGGCCGCATCGCGCCTTCGCCCTCGAGCAGCGGGCGCAGGAAGCGCACCCGGCCCGAGCCGTCTGACTTCGCCTCGGCCAGGTCCTCGCCGTTGCTGGCGACCAGGGCCACGCGGACGCCGGACTGGACCTTGGCGCTCTTCAGCGACCGCACCACGATGTCGAGGGACTCGGCGCCGTCGTAGCCGATCAGCGCCATGTCGGTGAACATGATCCAGCGCCGCGCCTGGGCCGGCTGGACCCCTTCGTCGTCGTCGGTCCTGACCCCGGCGGAGGCGTCGCGCGCCTTGATGACATAGCCGCCCGGCGCCATCTCCTTCAGCACCGCGCCCAGCGGGAAGACGGTGGTGGCCCGCTCGCCCTGGCCGCCGCGCACGGCGACCTCGCCCTTCCAGACCACGCGGCCCTCGTCGTCGGGGCTGTCGTCGCCGTAGTCGCCCGGCCACTGGCCCTCGCCGGTCGCCTCGGGCGCGCTGATCGACTTGCGGACAAGATTGCG
>CAYTZY010000013.1:21275-28123 GCA_964442795.1 uncultured Caulobacter sp. | reverse complement strand
CTCGAAGTAGCTGCGGTTGGCCATGACGCGGTCGCGGTCGGAGACGCGCCAGACCTCGATGGCCAGCCGCGAGACGTTGACCGTCTCGATGCCGACGCCGTCGCTGTCCTCGCGCGGCAGGATGACGCCGTCGCCGGCGAAGCCGACGTAGGGGGGCTTTTCGCCAAAGGTGAAGTCGACGTCGGCGTTGGCCGCAAGGGTCTGGTCCCCGGCGCCCGGCAGACCCTTGAGCAGGGTCACCCGGCGCTCGGTGAGGCCCAGGCCCCCGATGCAGAGCTCGGCCTTGTTCTTCGAATTGACGCTGACCGCCGGCGTCCCGCCGATGTCCGGCGAGATCAGCACGAAGTCGGCGTAGGACTTCGAGGGGTCGAGCGGTTTGCTCATCTCGATACAGGCCAGCGGCTCGGGCCGGCTGGTGTCGAGGCGGGTCTTCCAGACCGCGAAGCCGTCGGGCCGGGGAATGCCGCGCCGGGGCGCGTCGGCGCCGCGCGGCTTGCCGAACAGCGACCAGGACGCCGCCTTGATATTGGGCTCCGAAACGGTCGAGCCGGACGGACCCGACCCGCCGCCCGACAGCAGGCCGGGAACAACGGTCGCGGCCACGTAGCCGCCGCCGAACCCGAGGGCCAGCGCCGCCGCGGCGGCCAGCGCCACGGGACTCTTCAGACGCCGCCAGAACGCGGGCTTGTCCGACGGGGCGGATTTGAGCGCGAGCGGCTCGTCGACCGGATCGGTCGGCGTTTCGTCAGACGGCGCCATGGCCCCTTCTCCCCGCACTCTGCGTTTGAATAACGATGTGAGCCCAAGCCCCCTGAGCGGTCAATCCGCGCCTGATAAACTCACCTGACGCGCGAGTGGCGGCAAGATCGTGCTTGACCTTACGTCATGAGCGGGACATTCCCCCGCCAAACGAGGTTCAAAGGGAAACGACCATGCGCGTAGGGGTTCCTGCGGAGATCAAACCGGGCGAGCACCGGGTCGGCCTGACGCCCACCGCGGTCCGCGAGTACGTGTCCAGGGGCCATGACGTGCTGGTCGAGGCGGGCGCCGGGCTGGGCGCCGGCTACAACGACGACGCCTTCCGCCGGGCCGGCGCGAAGATCGCCGTCGACGCCGTCGAGGTCTTCCAGGCCTGCGAGATGATCATCAAGGTCAAGGAGCCGCAGAAGGTCGAGTGGGAGAAGCTCGAGCCGCGCCACATCCTGTTCACCTACCTGCACCTGGCGCCTGATCCCGCCCAGACAGAAGGACTGTTGAAGTCCGGCTGCGCCGCCATCGCCTACGAGACCGTGACCGACGCCCGGGGCGGCCTGCCGCTGCTGGCGCCGATGAGCGAAGTGGCCGGCCGGATCGCCGTCTTCTCCGCCGCCGAGACCCTGCTCAAGCACAACGGCGGCATGGGCCTGCTGCTCTGCGGCGTGCCCGGCGTGGCGCCGGCCCGCGTGGCGGTGCTGGGCGGCGGCGTGGTCGGCATGAACGCCGCCCGCATGGCCATGGGCCTCAACGCCGAGGTCGTGGTGCTGGAGCGGTCGATCCCGCGCATGCGCGAGCTGGACGACATCTTCATGGGCCGGGTCCTGACCCGCTACTCCACCCTGGACGCCATCGAGGACGAGATCCTCAAGGCCGACGTGGTCATCGGCGCCGTCCTGTCCGCCGGGGCCGCCGCGCCCAAGCTGGTCAAGCGCGAGCATCTGCAGCGCATGAAGCCGGGCTCGGTGCTGGTCGATGTCTCCATCGACCAGGGCGGCTGCTTCGAGACCAGCCACCCGACCACCCACGCCGAGCCGACCTACACCGTCGACGGCGTCGTCCACTACTGCGTGGCCAACATGCCCGGCGCCGCGCCGCGCACCTCGTCCGAGGCGCTCGGCAACGCCACCCTGCCCTTCGGCCTGGCGCTGGCCGACCACGGCCTCAAGGCGCTGGAGAAGGACCCGCATCTGGCCAAGGGCCTGAACGTCCTGAAGGGCGAACTGACCCACCCGGCCGTCGCCGAGGCGCTCGGCAAGCCGTTCGTGGACCCGTTCCACGTCTGGGGTCGCTAGACCTCACAACACCCGTCATGGCCCGACTTGTTCGGGCCACCCAAGCGTGGTGAGCCAGAGTCGAAGGGCGCGGAGTCGATCCGCGCCCTTCTTCATTTTCGCCGATGTTCATGGGTGGCCCGAACAAGTCGGGCCATGACGGCAGTAGGTGTGGGCGTAGTGGAGCCTAAGCCGCGTACCGCCCCAGATCGACGCCGCCGCCGACCAGGTCCAGCACGTCGTCCATGCCGAAGTGCGGGTCGGACGGGTACAGCGCCGCATAGACCGAGCGGGCGAAGCCGAGGTCGGCGGCGGTCTTGACCCGCCAGTCGAGGCGCGAATGGTCCTGCGCGCAGCGGAAGGCCGCCTGACTGAAACGCTCCGGCTGGGCGCGGATGGCGGCGGTCGGGGAGACGCGGGCGAGGTTTTCGCGCGGATCGGCGGCGGCCTCGCGCAGCGCCTTCGCGGTGATCACCTCGACCTCCATCCCCATCGGATAGCTGGCCGGCTCACGGTTGGAGACGTAGTCGGCGCCGCTGGCCAGCGACAGGCGGATGGCCTCGTCGACGATCCGGCTGTCGACGAACGGCTGGTCGCCCTTGATCCGCACCACATGGCTGACCGGCCCGGCCGAGGCGGCGCAGCGCGAGAAGCGGTCGAGCAGGTCGGTCGGGGCGCCGCGGAACACGGTCTGGCCCTTCGACACCAGCCAGGCGGCCAGGGCGTCGTCGGCCGCTTCACGGCTGGTGGCCACCACGACCTTCGTCGGGCAGCGGCCGGCGCGAAGCCGCTCGAGCTGGCGCCAGATCAGCGGCTGGCCATGCAGCGAGGCCAGGGCCTTGCCGGGGAGCCGCTTGGAGCCCATCCGGGCCTGGACGATGGTGAGGATCATGGCGCTGCTCCTTCTGAGCGTTTGCCGGACCGCGCCCCGTTAGGCGGCGGCCCACCTGCGGGGATCGAGAACGACCTCGTCGTCGAGGGCCATCTCGTTCCAGTCGAGATCAGGGGGCGGGCTGGAGGCGGCGGCGATGACCGCGGACAGCTCGGCGGCGGAATGGACGTTGACCAGCACCGTGCTGGCCTCGGGACGCGAGAGGGCGAAGCCGAGCGCGGCCTGCAACGGGTCGCTGCGGCCCTCGGCGATCATGCGGCGCACCTTCGACAGGCCCCGCGTGGCGCTCCTGAGCTGGCCGGGGATGCGGTCGATCGGCAGGAACAGCAGGCCGTTCAGGAAGATCGAGCGCAGCTGCACCTCGATGCCCATGCCGGCGATCCGCTCCAGCGTGCCGTCGGCCAGCAGCCGCTGGTCGAGCAGCGAGCCGGGCGCCTGGATCAGGTCCGGACGGAACCGGCGGGCGACCCCGACCGGGTCGTCGGAGGCGTGGACGGCGATGCCGATGCGCTTGAACAGCCCAGCGTCCTTCATCTGGCGCAGGCGGATCCACATGGCTTCGCCCTGCGGCCCGAACAGGTCGGAGACCATCGGCACGACGATGGCGTCGGCGCGCTCGATCGCCAGACGCGCCAGGCTGGCGCGGGCCTCGCCCTCGACGAAGTCGGGGCCCCGGTCGGGACGCACCGAGCCGATCACCACCCGGAACGGAACGGGGCGTGGCATCAGGTCGCCGAGCAGGGTCTCGGCCTTGCCCCAGGCCCCCGAGGCGTCGAACACGCCCAGACCGCTGCGGCCGGCGATGTTGAGGATGTCCCGCGCCTCGGCTTCGGGCGAGCGGCCGCGCGGCGGCGTCGAGCCCCCGGGCACGAACTGGGACGACCCCAGACCGAGCTTGGACAGTACAGGCGTCATGAGAGTCCTTCTGGACAGGCCGACAGGATGAAGAGGCCGCGATCGGCGGGCGGGCGCGGACGGGCTTCATCCACCATCATCGGCAGGATCCGGGCGTAGGCCGCGATCAGGCGGGCGAGTTCGGGCTCGCCGTGGGCGGCGCTGAGGGCATGGGGTCCGATGACGCTCAGGCCACGGGCGGCCATCTCGCGCAGCCACAGACCTTCAAGCCACGGCGCGCCGAACAGCGGGGTGGGCAGCGACGGATCGCCCGCCAGGGCGAAGCCGCGCGCGGCGGTGCAGGCGTCGGCGAGACGGGCGACCTCGGCCTGCAGCTCGGCGCCCAGCACGCCGATGTGCGGCGCGGCGGGGGTCCTGGCCAGCACGGTCAGGGTGGCGGTCGCGGCGGCGATGGCGTCGGGGCGGGGCGGCGGCAGGTCGTCCTCATCCAGGGCGGCGATCAGGTCGGGCCGGCCGGCAAGGGCGCCGAGCGGGCGGCCGTTGGCGATCTGGGCGCCGAACACCGCCAGATCCGGGGCGACCCCGGACAGGCCTTGGACTCCCCGCTCGTGGACCCGGAAGCCGGACAGGCCCTCGTCGAAGATCAGCACGGCGCCGCAGGCGTCGGCGTCCCGACGGGCGGCGGTGAGGTCCGCGGGCGAAGCGCCCAGCGGGTCGAGCACGATGGCGGCGACATCGCCCGCGCCGCCGAACACGCCGGCGGAGCGGTCCCAGACGGACGCCCGGCGACGGCCAGTCACCCGACGGGCGGCGTCGATGGCGGCGGGCAGGGCCTGGGCCTCGTCGGCGGTGAACCGCACCCGCGGGGCGCGGGGCAGCATGGCCGACAGCGCGGCCTGGGCGTCGTGGAGGATGGCGCGATTGTCGGCGACGGCGGCCTCGACGACGGGGTGGGCGTGGCCCAGAAGGGCGGCGGCTCCGGCCATGTCGAAGTCCAGCCGCTCGGCGCCGTCCGCGTCCCACAGCCGGCAGCCCTGGGCGCGCGGGCGCGGCCCTCCCCGGGGGGCCGGCGGTGAAACGAGGAAGGCGGCGCGGCCCATCAAAGGATCCCGGCTTCGTGGTGAAATCGGAGATAACCATGCGCCCGAGATGCTTAAGGAAGCGGTATCGAGACCGTTTCACAGGGGTTAATCTGGGCCGATGCTCGAGCACCTCCCCGACTGGCCGGACTACGGCCTCTGCGACGACCAGCGTCCGGCGCTGCGGCGCCTGCTGGAGGCCGGTCGCCCGGCGGCGCTGGCGACCATCGCGGCGCTTGGCGGCGGCGGCCCCCGGCCGGTGGGCACGCAGATGGTGTTCGGCGAGGGCGTGGTCTCCGGCTTCTTGTCCGGCGGCTGCGTCGAGGGCGACGTGGCCGGCCACGCCGCGGCCTGCCTGGCCGACGGCGAGCCCCGTCGACTGGTCTATGGCGCGGGCAGCCCCTGGCCGGACATCCGCCTGCTCTGTGGGGCGCGGATCGAGATCCTCGTCGAGCGGCTGTCGCCCGGCGACGCCGCCGCGGCCGAGCTGTTCGCCCGCATGGACCGCCGCCGGACCTGCGTCTGGATCAGCGACGGGCGGCGCAGGATCTGCGGCGACTCCGACGCCGCCGCCTGGCCCGGCGCCGTCGTGGTCCGGCAGACGCCAGTCTGGAAGCTGGCGGTGCTGGGCGGCGACCCGACCGCCCTGGCCATCGCCGCGATGGGGGCCCAGGCCGGGCTGGAAACCACCCTGATCCGGCCGCGCGGCCCCTCGACGCCCCCGCCGCTGGCCGGCATCGCCTATCGCCGCGACGATCCGGCGGAGGCGCTGGCCGCCGTCGGCCTGGATGCCTGGAGCGCCGTGGCGATCTGCGGCCATGACATCGAGCTGGACCACACCGCCCTGACGACCGCCCTGCCCTCGCCGGCGCCCTACGTCGGCCTGCTGGGCGCCCGGCGGCGCCTGCCCGAGCGGCTGGAGCGGCTGAAGGCGGCCGGCCTGACCGAGCGCGACCTGGCCCGACTGCGCGCGCCGATCGGCCTGGACCTGGGCGGCAAGGCGCCCTGGGAGGTGGCCGTCGCGACCCTCGGCGAGATCATCGCCCTTCGCTCGGCGACGTCCGACCGGTCCCCGGTTCTTGATCTCGATCAGTATCGGGCCGCGCCGATCGAGGCAGACTGAAGCTGGCCGCCATTCCGGCGGCGGGAGACAGACCATGATCGAGGATGGACGGACGCTTGTCGTCCTGGCCGACGGTCGCCGGGTGCGACTGCTCGAAGAGGCCCGGCTCGCCGGACCGCTGCATGAGCACGCCGAGTGGCTTCGGGGCATGGCGCCCTTTGAACAGCCCGGCGGGACGCAGCGGGTGACTGTCCACGCCCGCGCCGGCGGCTCCACCCACGCCAGCCACGAGCCGCCCCGCGACAAGGGCGAGCGCCAGTTCCTGACCGACCTGGCGGACCATCTGGAGCAGATCGTGCGCGACCACAGGTTCGACCATCTGGCGATCATGGCGCCGCCCCGGGCCCTGGGCGTCCTGCGCAAGGCCCTGACGGCGGCGCTGGCCAAACGGGTCACGGTCACCGACCCGCATGACCGCCTCGACGAGTCGGTGGCCCTGGTCGAGACCCATCTGCGCGCGGCGCGGCTGCGGGCCGCCGAATGAGCGGACCGGCTGAGCCGACCCTCGCCTTCCACGGCGCCGCCGGCTGCGTGACGGGCTTCTGCGCCGAACTTCGCGCCGGCGACTCCCGCGTGCTCATCGACTGCGGGATGTTCCAGGGGTCCAAGACGCTCAAGGCGCTCAACTACGAGGCCTTCCCGTTCGACGCAGCGGACATCGACGCGGTGCTGCTGACCCACGCCCACATCGACCACTCCGGGCTGCTGCCCAAGCTGATGAAGGCCGGCTTCACCGGACCGATCTACGCCACGGCCGCCACCCGCGACCTCTGCGCCGTCATGCTGGCCGACGCCGGCGGCATCCAGGAGGCGGAGGTCCGTCACCTGAACCGTCGCAACGAGAAGCGCGGGCGCCGTCCGGTGGAGCCGAT
>CAYTZY010000013.1:0-21265 GCA_964442795.1 uncultured Caulobacter sp. | reverse complement strand
GAGGCCGTGATGGCCCAGTTCCGGAAGGTGAAGTTCGACGTCCCCGAGACCATCACGCCGGACATCACCGCCCTGTGGACCCCGGCCGGCCACATCCTGGGCGCCGCCTCGATCACCGTCGATCTCACCGGCGGCGATCAGCCCCAGCGGCTGCTGTTCTCCGGCGACCTCGGACCCGGCGGCAGCGAGTTCACGCCCGAGCCGGCCGCCCCGTCGGGCGTCGATCACCTGATTCTGGAATCCACCTACGGCGACCGCGAGCGCGAACCGATCGACCCGGTGCGGCGTCGCCAGGCGCTGGCCGAGGCGCTGAAGACGGCCCACGCCGCCGGCGGGCCGCTGCTGCTGCCCGCCTTCGCGGTCGAAAGGACGCAGGAGCTGCTTACCGACCTGATGGCGGTGATGGACAGCGGCGAGGCGCCGGCCGGCGATGTCTTCCTCGATTCCCCGCTGGCTATCGAGGCCACCGAAGTCTTCCTGAGCCGCGGCTGGAACGCCGACCTCGGCCGCAATCCCTTCGAAGGCGTACGCCCCGCCGGGCGCCTGCGCTTCCTGCCCAAGCCCTGGGACAGCGATACGCTCGAGCGGCTCGATGGCTGGCATGTGATCATGGCCGCCAGCGGCATGTGTGACGCCGGGCGCATCCGCCGCCACCTCAAGCGCCTGCTCTGGCGCAAGGAGGCGACCGTCCTGCTGACCGGCTACCAGGCCGCCGGCACCCTGGGTCGGCTGCTGCACGAGGGCGCCGAGCGGGTGACGATCCAGGGCGAGGAGATCCGGGTGAAGGCCCGGGTGCGGATGCTGGACGTCTATTCCGGTCATGCCGACGCGCGCGGCCTGACGGCCTGGGCGTCGGACCGTCGCCCGGTCGCCGGATCGGTCTTCCTGGCGCACGGCGAACCGGACGCGGTCGAGGGACTGCGCGGCCGGCTCGAGACGGCGGGTTTCGCGCCCGCCCAGCTGAAGGCGCCGCAGATCGACGACGTCTACCGTCTGGCTCCCGAAGGGGCGCAGGTCGTCGAGGCCGGCGCCCCCCGGATCGCCCCGGGCCGGGCGGCGAAGCTCGACTGGCACAATGATCGCGCCGCGCTGCTGATCGCGCTGAACCGGACGCTTGAGTCGGCGCCCGATGACGCCGCCCGCGAAGCCATCATCGCCCGGCTGCAGGCCGTGCTGACCGACGGGGGTTGATCAGGGTCAATGCACCCGTCTCCGGGCAAGCGCCCAATCCACGCCTGCAACGGAGAGGACCGATGACCAAATCTGTAGCGAAAGAGCTCAAGCACGAGATCGACGACGTGCTGGACGACGTGGTGCACAGCCTGAAGAAGCTGTCCAAACATCTGGGCGACGACGTCGCTGACGAGCTGTCCCAGACCACGGCCAATCTCGCCGACGCGGCGGTGAAGCTGGCCGACGAGGCCAAGACCAAAGGCAAGGCGCTGGCCAAGGCGGCGGGCAAGGAAGCCCGCGAGCACCCGGCGGCCACCGCCGCCCTGGTCGCCGCGGCCGTCGCTCTGGTCGGCCTGGCCGTGGCCCGCCGGACTGCTGAGAAGGCCTAGGTCGGCCGCGCCCAGTCGCCCGACTTTCCGCCGGTCTTGGTTTCCAGCCGGACGGCGTCGATGACCATGGCCTTATCGGCCGCCTTGAGCATGTCGTAGATCGTCAGGCAGGCAACCGAGACGGCGGTCAGGGCCTCCATCTCCACGCCCGTGGGGCCGGAGGTCTTCACTCGCGCGGTGACGGCCAGGCCATCGGCGTGCGCCTCGACGGCCACCTCGACCTTCGACAGCGCCAGCGGGTGGCAGAGCGGGATCAGGTCGCTGGTCCGCTTCGCGGCCATCACGCCGGCGATCTCGGCCGTGGCGCGGACGTCGCCCTTCTTCGCCTGACCGCCCAGGGCCAGGTCGCGGGTCGCCGCGTCCATGCGGACCAGGCCAGTGGCCACCGCCTCGCGCACCGTATCGGCCTTGCCGGTGACGTCGACCATGCGGGCGCGGCCCTGGTCGTCGATGTGGGTGAGCTTGCTCACGTTTCGAGGAGCCTGGGCATCAGCTCGACCATGTTGCAGGGCCGGTGGCGGCTGTCGAGCTGGGCGGCGATGACCTTGTCCCAGCCGTCCTTCACCGCGCCGTTGCTGCCGGGCAGGCAGAAGACGAACACGCCCCGGACGATTCCGGCCAGGGCCCGCGACTGCAGGGTCGACAGGCCCACGCTCTGGTAGCTGACCAGGTGGAAGACCACCGAAAAGCCGTCGATCTCCTTGTCGAGCAGCGGCCGCACCGCCTCGGGCGTCACATCCCGGCCGGTCAGGCCGGTGCCGCCGGTGGTGACGATGGCGTCGACGGTTCCGGAGTCGACCCAGGCGTTGATCTGGGCGCGGATGGCCTCGACCTCGTCCGGGACCAGTCGCTTGCCGGCCAGTTCGTGGCCCGCCGAGGCCACCCGTTCGGCCAGCAGATGGCCGGAGGTGTCGCTTTCCTCGTCGCGGGTGTCGGAGACGGTCAGCACCGCCACGCGGACGGGCTTGACCGCCAGGCTCTCGTCGATCCTGCCGCCGATGGTGATGGTCATGGTCTCTCCCAGCGTTCGACGTCGGTCCTATCGCGGTCGGTCGGCTCGATCCAGCGGGCGCCGTCCGGGCCGTGGCTCTTCTTCCAGAACGGCGCGCGGCTCTTGAGGTAGTCCATCAGATAATCGCAGGCCTCGAAGGCCTCACGGCGGTGGGCGCTGGCCGTGGCCACGAAGACGATCGCCTCGCCCGGCGCGATGCGGCCGACGCGGTGGACGACGAGCCAGTCCTGCAGACCGAACCGCTGCGCGGCGCCCTGCGCGATCCGCGCGATCTCGGCGTCGGTCAGGCCGGGATAGGCCTCCAGCTCGAGGATGTCGGTCCCGCCCTGCTCGGCCCGGGCCAGGCCCGTGAAGCTGGCGACGGCCCCGGTCTCGGCCCGGCCGGCGCTGAAGGCGGTCAGCAGCGCGCCCGGCTCGAACGGCCCGCTCTGCAGCAGGACGCTCATCCGCCGCTCATCGGCGGCATGAAAGCGACCTCGGACGTCGCCGTCAGCGCCGCCTCGCCGCGCACGATGGCCTTGTCGACGGCGACCTGCACGCCCTTGCCGGCCAGCGCCTCGGCGAGGTCCGGATCGGCGGACAGCGCCGCGCGGACGTCGGAAAGGCTCGATGCCTCGACCACGCGCTCGCGCCAGCCGGCGACATCGGCGAGGCGGCCAAACAGCAGCACCCTGGCCATCTCAGCCACCCGTCGTGGACATGTGGCGCCGCGTGGCCGGGGCGGCGTCGCGGACGATCTGGAAGTCGTGGCCCTGCGGCTTGGCGTCGACGGCCAGCCGGATGGCCTCGACCAGCTCGGCGTCGCCGGCCCCGGCGCGCAACACGGCGCGCAGGTCGCTCGCGTCCTCCCGGCCAAGGCAGGTGTGCAGCGTCCCGGTGCAGGTCAGGCGCACGCGGTTGCAGGCCTCGCAGAAATTGTGGCTGAGCGGGGTGATGAAGCCCAGCCGCCCGCCGGTCTCCTCGACCCGCACATAGCGGGCCGGGCCGCCGGTGTTGAGCGGCAGGTCGGTCAGGGTCCAGTAGCTGGAAAGCTCGCTTCGCACCTCCGCCAGCGACAGGAACTGGTCGGTGCGATCGGCCTCGACCTCGCCCAGCGGCATGGTCTCGATCAGGGTCATGTCGAGGCCACGGCCGTGGGCCCAGCGGATCAGGTCCGGGATCTCGCCGGCGTTGTCCTGCCGAAGCGCCACGGCGTTGATCTTCACCGCCATGCCCGCCGCCTGCGCCGCCTCGATGCCGGCGATCACCGCGGCCACGTCGCCGCCGCGGGTCAGGGTGCGGAACAGGGCAGGCTTGAGGGTGTCGAGCGAGACGTTGATCCGGCGGACGCCATGGCGGGCCAGATCGCCGGCGAACCGCGCCAGCTGGGTGCCGTTGGTGGTCAGGGTCAGCTCGTCGAGCGCGCCGGACCGCAGGTGGCGCGACAGGCGCTCGACCAGGTCCATGAAGCCCTTGCGGACCAGGGGCTCGCCCCCGGTCAGCCGCAGCTTGCGCACGCCCAGGCCGATGAAGGCGCTGGACACCCGGTCCAGCTCCTCGAGCGTCAGCACCTCCGCCTTGGGCAGGAAGGTCATGTGTTCGGCCATGCAGTAGACGCAGCGCAGGTCGCAGCGGTCGGTCACCGACACCCGCAGATAGGTCACGGTGCGGCCGAAGCCGTCGACCAGGGGCGATCTGGCGGCTGGCGTCGGCGCGGCGCTGGAGTCATACGAGGTCATCTGGGGCCCAGGATAAGCCGGGGGGCGACGTGGCGACAGGGGTAGATGCGCTGGACGCGATCGTTCTGGCCGCCGGAGCCGGAAAACGCTTCGGCGGCGGCAAGCTGACCTCGTCCTGGGGCGACGGCCTGCTTCTGGACGCGGCCTTGGCGGCGGCCTTCGCCGCGCCGGTCCGCACGGTCAGCGTCGTCTGGGGCGCGGACGGGCGTGTGCTGGAGGCGGCCAGCCGCTTCGCCATCCGCACCGGCCAGGCGCCGCGCCTGCGGATGATCCACGCGCGCGAACACCAGGAAGGCATGGCCGCCTCGATGCGGGTCGGGGTCGAGGGCCTGCCCCGCGACTGCGCCGGGGCCTTCATCTTCCTGGGCGACATGCCGAAGGTGCCCCACGACGTGCCGGCGAAGCTGGCGCAGGCCCTGGCCGCCGGCGCTTGGGCGGCCGCGCCGGTGCATGGCGAGCGGCGCGGCCATCCGGTGCTGTTCGCATCGAAGCTCTTCGCCGTGCTCAGGACGCAGACCGGCGACCGGGGCGCCAGCAAGCTGCTCGACGCCCTGGGCGAGGACCTGGCGCTGGTCCCGGTCGATGATCCGGGCGTGCTGTTCGACGTGGATGTGAAGACCGGGTAGGCGCGGAAGACCTGTACGGCCTTCGACACGCCTGCTGCGCAGGCTGCTCAGGATGACGCGCTCTGACTACGTCATGGTGAACAGCGCGAAGCGCGTGTCGAACCACGCAAGGCCCTCAAAACGCCCTACGCCACCGACCGCACGATCGGCAGCCGCGTGACCGGGGCCTGGCCGGCCGCCAGCATGGCGTTGGCGAGCGCCGCGGTGATCACCGGGGTGCCGGGTTCGCCCACGCCGCTGGGCGGGTTGGCCGACGGCAGGATGTGGGTCTCCACCGTCGGCGCCTCGGTCAGCCGCAGCACACGATAGCTGTCGAAGTTGGTCTGTTCGACGGCGCCGTCCTTCAACGTGACCTCGCCGTAGAGGCCGGCGGACAGGCCGTAGCAGGTGCCGCCCTCCATCTGGGCGGCGATCTGGTCGGGCGAGATGGCCGTGCCGCAGTCGATGGCCGTGACCACGCGGCCCACCTTCGGATCGGCGCCCTCCGCCAGGGTGACGTCGGCGATCTGGGCGACGACCGAGCCGAAGCTCTCGTGCACCGCGACGCCGCGGACCTGCCCGGCCGGGACCGGCCCCGCCTTCGACAGGGCCAGGTCGAGGACCGCCAGGTGACGCTTGGCGCCGGCCTTCGTGTAGAGGGCCCGCCGATACTCGACCGGATCCTTGCCGGCCTTGCGGGCCAGCTGGTCGATGGTGTGTTCCATGACATGGGCCGTGTGCGTCGCGCCGACCGAACGCCACCACAGCACCGGAACCCCGACGTCGGGCAGCGCGACCTGCGCGTCCACGACCGGCGTGGCCTTCAGGTAGGGCGAGCCCTTGGTCCCCTCGACGGCGGTCTCGTCCAGCTCCGGCGTGCCGGTGGGCGAGCCCTTCATCAGCGACTGGGTCACGATCCGGTGGGTCCAGGTGGCCGGATAGCCCTCCTTGTCGAGAGTGACCTTCACGGCATGGTGGGCGATGGGCCGGAAGTAGCCGGCGCGCATGTCGTCCTCGCGCGTCCAGACCAGCTTCACCGGCTTGCCCTTGCCCGCCTTCTTGGCGATGTGCACGCACTCCACCACGAAGTCGGACTGGAAGTTGGCCCGGCGGCCGAACGAGCCGCCCGCGAACAGGGTCTCGATCTTGATCGCGCCGGGCAGGTTGCCGACGATCTTGGCCGTGTTCAGCTGGTCCAGCGTGGGCGACTGGGACCCGAAGGTCAGCGTGGCGTTGTTGCCCTTGACCAGGGCCACGCAGTTCATCGGCTCCATCGAGGCGTGGGCCAGGTAGGGGAAGTCGTAGGTCGCCTCGAACACCTCGCCCGTGGCGCCCGCGGCGTCGCCCTTGGAGTCGAAGGCCGCCCACTTGAGGTCGGCCGGACCCTTGCCGGCGGCGATGGCGCGGTATTCGGCCATGATCTGGTCCGACGAGCGCGTCTCGGCCTTCGACTCGTCCCACTCGACCTTCAGGGCCTCGCGGCCCTTGAGCGCCGCCCAGGTCCCGGTCGCCACCACGGCGACGCCGCTGGGGATCTCGACGACATCGACCACGCCCTTGACCTTGCGGGCGGCCGTGTCGTCGAAGCTCTTCACCTTGCCGCCGAAGCGCGGCGCGTGGGCGACCACGGCGGTCAGCAGGCCGTCTTCCTTGACGTCGAGGGTGAAGCGGGCCGTGCCGTCGCTCTTGACCTGGCTGTCCTTGCGACGGACCCGGTCGGAGCCGATCAGGGTGAAGGTTTTGGGGTCCTTGAGCACCGGCTCCTTGGGCGGCTTGACCTTGCTGGCGTCGAACAGGAGTTCGGCGAAGGTGGCGCTCTGGCCGCCGCCGGTGACGATGCTGTCCTTGACGGTGATCTGGCCGGCGGGGACGCCGAATTTCTTGGCCGCGGCCTCGACGAACATCGCCCGCGCCGCCGCGCCGGCGGTCCGCAGCTGGGTCCAGCTGTTGGCGATGGCGGTGCTGCCGCCGGTGCCCTGGACGCCCATCAGCGAGTTGGCGTAGGCCTTGGCGACCGCCGGGGCCTGCTCGACCCGCACGCGGTTCCAGTCAGCGTCCAGCTCTTCGGCGACGATGGCCGCCAGGCCGGCATGGCTGCCCTGCCCGAACTCGATGTGCTTGGAGACAACGGTCACCTGGCCGTCATCGGTGATCTTGATGAAGGGGCCGAAGGCGCCGAACTCGGTCTCCGAGCCGAGGCTCATCAGGTCCCCGATCGAGCAGCCGACCAGCAGACTGCTGCCGGCGACGACGGCGCCGACGACCAGCACCTCGCGGCGGGACGGATCGGCTTTGGCGACGGGCGTGTGCGCGTTCATGATCGCTTCCCTCACGCCTTGGCCGGCAGGGCGGCGGCGATGCCGGCCGCGTCCTTGATGGCCGCGCGAATACGTTGGTAGGTGCCGCACCGGCAGATGTTCCCGGCCATGGCCGCGTCGATGTCCGCGTCACTCGGCGCCTTGTTTTCGCTGAGCAGCGCGGCGGCGCTCATGATCTGGCCCGACTGGCAGTAGCCGCACTGCGGCACGTCGGCCTTCACCCAGGCCTGCTGCACCGGATGATGGCCGCCCAGGCCCTCGATCGTGGTGATCTTCATGCCCGCCATGGCGCTGACCGGGGTCGAGCAGGACCGCGCCGGCTGGCCGTTCACATGCACCGTGCAGGCGCCGCACTGGGCGACGCCGCAGCCGTATTTCGTGCCGGTGAGCCCGAGCTCGTCACGGATCACCCACAGCAGCGGGGTGTCGTCCTCGGCGGTGACGGTCACCGCCTTGCCGTTCAGTTCGAATGCGATAGCCATTCGCGAGCGCGCCTCATCTGATCCTTCGCGGAACGCCCCGGCTCCACGACCCCTGTCATCTTAACGTTGTTAAGCCGGGGGCTGGCCAGCGAATTTTTCTGGGGGCCGGCAAGGCTCTCCGGCGTTTCCCCCGGACAGCAAGGCGGGGTAGGCTGGGCGCTCCAAGCCGGAGCCCCCGCATGCGCCTGATCCTCGCCGCCGCTTTCTCGCTGTCCTGCCTCGCCGTTCCGGCCGCCGCCCAGGACGGCGCGGCCCTCTACAACGCCCAGTGCAAGTCCTGTCACAGCGTGACCGGGCCCAGCACCCCGGCGGGCCCGACGCTGAAGGGCGTCGCCGGCCGAAAGCTGGCCTCGGCCGCGGGCTACAGCTACTCGCCGGGCCTCACGAAGAAGGGCGGAACCTGGACCGATGCGGCGCTGGACGCCTACCTGACCAACCCGACCGGATATGCCCCGGGCACGAAGATGTTCAATCGGGTGGGGAGTCCGCAGGCGCGGACCGCCATCATCACCTATCTGAAGACCCAGAAGTAGCGGAGCGCTTCATGCGCCTGAGCCCCATCATCGCCCTGGCGATCACGACCGCGGTCGTAACCGGCTGCGCCACCGTCGAGGCCGCCCCGGGCTCGACAAGCGCCCCGCTGCGCTACAGCTGCGCCGGCGGCAAGGGCTTCACCGCCGCCTGGAACCAGCCGGGCGACCGGGTGAAGGTCACGGCCGGCGGGGTGAGCAAGTCATTGCCCGGCGTCAGGTCCGCGTCGGGCGCCCGCTATGCGGCCGGCGACTTCGAGATCTGGGGCAAGGGCGAGACCGCCACGCTGTCGGGCTTCCCCGGCGGTCCCTACACCAACTGCCGGGCGGGCTGACGGAGCGCAAGTGGACGTATTTCCCGCCTATTTCCCCCTGGCCGGGCGCAAGGTCGTCGTCGCTGGCGCGGGTGAGGCGGCGGACGCCAAGGCGCGTCTGTTCGACGGCTCGCCCGCCACGCTGGTCCGGGTCGAGGGGCCGACGGCCTTCCTCCCCGGGTCCTACAGCGGCGCGACCCTGGCCTTCATCGCCGGCGACGAGCTGTTCGTGCAGGCCGCCGCCGGCGCGGCGCGGGCGGCGCGGGCCCTGGTCAACGTCGTCGACCATCCGGCCCTGTCGGACTTCCATACGCCGGCCCTGGTCGACCGGGGCGAGGTGGTCGCCGCCGTCGGCACCGCGGGGTCCGCGCCGCTGCTCGCCTCTCTCATCCGCAACGCCATCGAGACCCGCATTCCCGAAGGCGCGGGCAAGGTCGCCGCGCTTCTACGCCGCAACCAGGCCGCCGTGCGGGAGGCCGTTCCCGACCTGACCCAGCGCCGCGCCTTCCTGCGCGACATGCTGGCCAGCCCGGCCGCCGAGGCGGCGATGGCCGGCGACATGGCTGCCGCCGACCGGCTGTTCGGCGAGGCGCTGGCCAACGGCGGCAAGGCGGCCGGTCGGGTGCGGTTCGTCGCCGGCCGGGGTCCCGCCGACCTCTTGACCCTGCGCGCCAGCCGGGCGCTGGCGGAGGCCGACGTGCTGGTGATCCCGCCGGACGTCGAGCCTGGCATCCTGGCCATGGCCCGCCGCGACGCCGGCCGGCTGACGCCCGAACAGGCTTCTCCGGAGTCCCTGATCGCCCTGGCCCAGGCCGGACGGCAGGTGGTGGCGCTGATCACCGGCCCGCTCGATCCTCGCGACCTGAAGGCGCTGACCGGGGCGGGCGTGCCGGTCGAGGTCCTGCTCGCCGCCCCGTCGTGAGCCTCTAGAAGTCGAGCGAGCGACCCTTCGTCTCCGGCAGCAGGAGCAGGGTGGCGACCACGCTGATCAGCGTGAAGATGAACGGGTACCAGAGCCCGGCATAGATATCGCCGGTCGCGGCCACGATGGCGAAGGCGGTGAACGGCACGAAGCCGCCGACCCAGCCGGTGCCGACGTGGTAGGGCAGCGACAACGCCGTGTAGCGCACCCGCGTCGGGAACAGCTCGACCAGCGCCGAGGCCTGCGGGCCGTAGAGGGCCGTGGCGGCGACGACGAACACCATCAGCACCGCGAACAGGCCCGGCAGGTTCATTCGCTCGGCCTTGGCGCCCGACGGATAGCCGGCCTCGACCAGGGCCGCCTTCAGGCGGGCTTCGAAATCCGCCTTGGCGGCCTTCAGCGTCGCCGCGTCCATCGCTCCGCCCTCGAAGGCCGGGACCGTGGTCGCGCCGACCGTCACCGAGGCGGTGGCGCCGGGCAGGGCGGCGTTGTTCCTGTAGGAAATGCCGGCGTTGGCCAGGGTGCTCTTGGCGATGTCGCAGGAGCTGACGAACTTCGCCTTGCCGACAGGATCGAACTGCAGGTTGCAGGTCGCCGGGTCGGCGATGACCATGACGGGGGTCTTCGCCTCCGCCTCGGCCAGCGCCGGATTGGCGAAGGTCGACATCAGGTGGAAGCCCGGGAAGAAGGCGACCAGGGCCAGGGTCATGCCGAACCACAGCACCCACTTGCGGCCGACCTTGTCCGACAGCCAGCCGAAGAAGACGTAGAGCGGCGCGCTGGCGGCGGTGGCGCCCATGATCAGCAGGTTCACCGTCCGGGGATCGACCTTGAGGAACCGCTCCAGGAAGATCGGCGCGTAGAAGAAGGCGCAGTACCAGACCGCGCCCTGGGCGAACATCACCGCCGTCAGGGCCAGCAGCACGGTCTTGAGGTTCTTCCACTGTCCGAAGGCTTCGCGGAACGGAGCCTTGGTCGCCTCGCCGCTCTCCTTCAGCTTCTGGAAGGACGGGCTCTCGGTCAGCTTCATGCGCATGTAGACCGAGACGCCGAGCAGGCCGACCGAGACCAGGAACGGAATGCGCCAGCCCCAGTCCACAAAGGCTTCCTCGCCCAGCAGGGTGCGGGTCACCAGGATGACGATCAGGGCGCCGAACAGCCCGAAGGCGGCGGAGGTCTGGATCCAGCCGGTCATGAAGCCGCGCTTGTGGTCGGGCGAGTGCTCGGCGACATAGATCGCCGCGCCGCCGTATTCGCCGCCCAGGGCCGTGCCCTGGATGATCCGCATGATGATCAGCAGGATCGGCGCGACGATGCCCGCCTGTTCGAAGGTCGGCAGCAGGCCGATGGCGAAGGTCGCCGCGCCCATCATGATGACGGTGATCAGGAAGGCGCCCTTGCGGCCGCTCTTGTCGCCGATGCGGCCGAAGATCAGCGCGCCCAGCGGCCGGAAGAAGAAGCCGGCTCCGAACAGGGCCAGCGCGGCCAGCACGCCCGCGGTCTCACCCAGCTCCGAGAAGAAGTTGCGGCCGATGATGGTGGTCAGGGCGCCGAAAACGAAGAAGTCGTACCACTCGAACGCGGTGCCCGCCGACGAGGCCGCCACGACCGTCGTCATCGACGCCTTCGGTTCAGCGCCCGGCTGCGCCGCCGTGGTGTCCGCCATTGCCGTCTCCCCCTGGATTACGGGAGTCCTCTAGCATCGCGGCGCGGCGCTACGGAAGACGGTCAGGCGACACGGGTATTGGAAGTCACGTCCGGCGCCTGGGCCAGACGGGCGATCTCGGCGATCAGGGCGGCGGGCGATATGGGCTTGCCGACCACGCCGTCCATCCCGCCGGCCAGGTAGAGCTGGCGCTGGTGGGCCAGGACATTGGCGGTCAGGGCGATGATCGGCGTCGCCGCCGCGCGGCCGCCCAGGGCGCGGATGCGGCGGGCCGCCTCCATGCCGTCGATGCCGGGCATCTGGATATCCATCAGGATCAGGTCGAAATGCCCGATGGTGGCGGCCTGCACGCCCGCGAGGCCGTCCGCCGCCGTCGACACCCGGGCGCCGAGGCTGTCGAGCAGCTTGACCACGATGGTCCGGTTGGTGGGATTGTCCTCGACGACCAGCACGCGCAGGTCCTGCAGCAGCGGCCCGTCCTCTTCGAGGGCCGCGGTCACCGGAACCGCGGGCGCGGCGGCGATCTCGAGGCGGAACACCGAGCCCTCGCCCGACGCGGACCGGAAGCTGACGTCGCCGCCCATCATCTGCGCCAGCTTGCGGGTGATCGACAGGCCGAGCCCCGAGCCGCCGAAGCGGCGGGTCGTGGAGGCGTCGGCCTGGTGGAAGCGTTCGAACAGTCGGGCCTGCGCGTCCAGCGGGATGCCGACGCCGGTGTCATGCACGGCGAAGGCGATGCGGCCGGGGCCCGCCTGCTCGCAGACGATCCGGACCCCGCCCGTGAGCGTGAACTTCACCGCGTTGCCGACGAGGTTGAACAGGCACTGGCGCAGCCGCACCGGATCGGCCGACACCCAACCCAGCGCCGCCTCCCCCTCGATGGTCAGGGTCAGGCCCTTGTCGCGGGCCTGGGGGGTCAGCAGCCGCGCCACGCTGGCCGCCAGCTCTCCGGCGTCGACCGGGCGGATGGTGAGATCCAGCCGCCCGGCCTCGATACGCTCGAAGTCGATGACGTCGTCCAGCAGGGTCGACAGCATCTCGCCGCAGCCCAGGGCCTCGTCGAGCAGGCGAAGGCCGTCGGGGCTCATGGCCTCGTTCTTCAGCAGATGCAGCACGCCCAGCACGCCGTTCATCGGCGTGCGGATTTCGTGGCTCATGTTGGCCAGGAAGCGGGCCTTGGCCTCGGCGGCGGCCTCGGCGGCGCGCTGGGCCTCGACGAGCGCCAGCTCCTGCCGCTTGCGCGCGTCGATGTCGAGCATCAGGCCGACGCCTTTGCGCGTGGGCCTGTGCAGCCGGTAGAAGACCCGCACCCACCGCGCGTCGCCGCCCGGCCCGACGATGCGGAACTCCATGCTGACGTTCTCTTCGCCCTCGGACCAGCGCCTGTTGACCTCTTCGACAAGGTCGCGGTCCTCGGGATGGACGAACGGCCAGACCGGCACGGCGATGGCGTCGTAGTCCATGGACCGCCCGATCAGGCGGGTGAACTGCTCGCTGGCCCAGAAGGTCTTGTGGACGTGATCGATCTCGAAGGCGCCCGCCTCGGCGGCGCTGAGCGCCAGCTCCTGGCGCCAGGCGTCCATGCGGGTCTGCTCCATGAGCGCCTCGACCCGGGCCTGGCCCTCGCGCGCCGCGTCGCGGGCGACGACCAGGGCGGTGACGTCCTGGGAGATGCCGCGCAGCGCGAACAGCCGACCCCGGGGCTCTGTCTGGAAGGTGGCGCGCATCGACAGCCAGCGCCCGTCGCGGGTCCGCATGCGGTGCTCGATGGTGCCGCCCTGTCCGGTCTGCACGCCGGTGGAGAAGGCGTCGCGCACGGCGTCCAGCTGCGTCGGGTCGAGGCGGGCGTAGAAGTCCTCCGGGTCGGCGATCTCCTCGGGGCTCCAGCCCGACAACGCGTGAATGTCCGCCGACCATTCGATGGTCTCGCTGCGAGGCTCGAAGCTCCAGGTGCCGATCCCGGCGGCCTCCGACAGCATCGACCGCGTCCGGCGGGCCGCCTCGAGCTCGTCGCGCTGGAGGACGGATTCGGTGATGTCGTGCAGGGTGCCGACCATGTGGTCGTCGGGATCGAGCCGCGAGCGGCCCTGGATCCACATCCACCGCCCGTCCTTGCGCAGGATCTTCAGCTGATTGACGGTGTGACCGTCGCGCTTCATGCGCCGACGGGAGTCGATCGCTTCCTCGTAGCAGTCCTCGTGCAGGAACGAGAAGATCGGCTTGCCGACCAGATCCTCACGGGTCCAGCCCGTGTTGCGCTCCCAGGCGTCATTGACCTCGACGAATATCCCGTCGCGGTTGACCACCGCGAACATGTCCATGGAATTGTCGAAGAACCATCGCGCGGCCGCGGACTCCGTCCGCCTCGCCCTGGAAGTTCGATCTCCGGTCTTGCCGCCGGCCATGCCTGTATCCGCCCGTTTCCAGGCCGGACCATGCAGCGCGACATGTAAACGTCCGGTTCTCAGACCTCCGCCCACATCCGCAGCAGATTGTGGTAGGCGCCGGTCAGGGAGACCACCGCAGCATCGCCCTGGCCCAGGCCCTGGGCGGCGCGCTGGATGGCCAGGTCCATGTCGAACAGCAACGCCCGGCGCGCATCGTCGCGGATCAGGCTCTGGATCCAGAAGAAGGACGACACCCGCTCGCCGCGCGTTATGGCCTCGACCCGGTGCAGGCTGGAGGCCGGATAGAGGATCGCGTCCCCGGCGGCCAGCTTCACCTGGTGGACCCCGTAGGTGTCGTCGACCGTCAGTTCACCGCCGTCATAGTCCTCCGGCTCGCTGAGGAAGACCGTCATCGACAGGTCGGTGCGGATCCGCACCGATCCGTCGCGGGACTGGCGAATGGAATTGTCGATGTGGTCGCCGAAGCCCTCGCCCACCCCGTAGCGGTTGAACAGCGGCGGGAAGATGGTCGCGGGCAGGGCCCCGGCGACGAACAGCGGGTTGCGGTTCAGGGCCGCCACGATGGCCGCGCCGGCCTCGCGCGCCGCCGCGGACTCCTCGGGGAGCTGCCGGTTGCGCTTGGCGAGGCCCGACTGGAAGCCGGAGGTGACGTTGCCGTCCACCCAGTCGGCCGCGTCGATCAGGGCGCGCAGGCGGGCGACCTCTTCCTTCGGGAGCAGGCCGGGGATCTGGAGCATCATGGCCGTAGCCTAGCGTAAAAGACGGCGCCTCGCCCATGAGGGACGAGGCGCCAGGGGCCGGATCGAGGCCGGGAGGATCAGAACCGGTAGTTCAGGCTCACCTGCGCCGAGCGGGCGTCGCCGGGCGTGGCCCAGCCGAAGCCGTTGTTGGCGCGGATGTTGGTGTAATAGGTCTCGTCGGTCAGGTTCTTGACGTTGAACTGGACCGAAACCGCGTCCGTTGCCGTCCAGGTCACGGCGGCGTTGTGCACCCAGTAGTCCGGCGCATGGAACAGCCGCGCCGAGCCGGTCGGACGGTTGAAGGCGTACTCGCCCGAATAGGTCGCGCCGTAGCCGATCATGATCCTGTCGGTGACCATCCAGGTGGTCCACAGGTTGAAGGCGTGCTCCGGCGTCAGGGCGATGGGGTCGCCCTTCTGGGCGTCGATCGTCGGCACGGTGGCGTTGCCGGCGATGCTCTGCAGGATCTCGCTGTCCAGCCAGGTGTAGTTGGCGATCACCGTCCAGCGTTCGTTGATCTGGCCGGCCACGCCCAAGGCCAGGCCCCGCACCCGCGAGGCGCCGTCCAGCTGCTGTTCCGGCTCGGCCGGGTCGAGCGAATTGACGCGGTACTTGCTGCGCTCGTTCTGGAACAGCGCGCCGGTCAGCGACAGGCGGCCGTCGAGGACCTCCCACTTGCCGCCGATCTCGAGCACCTCGCCCTCTTCCGGATCGACGTTGCAGTTGGCGTTCGTCGCCGCGACGGAACAGCCGCCGTTCACCGTCGCCTGTGACGGGGTCCGGGTGTTGCCGTAGGCGATGTAGAGGCTGGCGTTGGGGACCGGCTTGAACACCACGCCCAGACGATAGGAGAGCAGGGTTTCCTCGCTCTCGCCCCGCGTCGTCAGGCCCGGGACGCGGATCGGCGGCGTTCCGACGGTGTAGGTGGACGGGGTCGAGATGAACTCGCCCTTGTTGCGCTCGACGCGGACGCCGCCGTTCAGCTGCCAGCGATCGCTCAGCTCGATGGTGTCGAAGGCGTAGATGGCCTGGTTCGACAGCTCGCCCTCGCTGACCGTGGTCTCGAGGAAGTTGATCGGCCCGGTGTAGAGGTTGTCGGGATTGGCGATGCTCATGGCCGGGTAGGCCGGGATCGAGGCATTGGCGTTGCGCTGCACGTTGCCGGTCGAGAGGTCATAGGTCTCGTTCGAGAACGAGACGCCGACCACCATGTTGTGCGACCAGCCGCCGGTGGTGAACTTCATGCTGAAGTCGGTCTGGCTGACGATCTGGTTGTTCTCGGTTTCGCGCAGGTTCCCGCGGGGGCCGCTCAGCGTGTAGAGGCCGGGCGTGGCGCAGGCGGCGCCGCCGTTGGCGTTGAGACCGCTGGCCAGGCACCAGGTTCCCTGCGGAGGATTGACGACGAGCAGCTGGGTGACGCGCTGCCAGCGCGTGATGTTGCTGATGGTCAGCCGGTCGCTGAAGTCGTGTTCGAACCGGCCGGTCAGCGAACTGACCTCGGTCTCCTGCCGGTCCATGTTGCGGTAGCCGAAGTAGCTCGACGGATCGACGCCGGGCAGCGGGCCGTTCAGGAAGGCGTTGGAGGCGTAGGGCACCCCGTAGCGCGGGGTGTTGTCGTCCTCCTGGTGGAAGGCCGCCAGGGTGATCCGGGTCGGGCCGTCGACGCCGAAGGTGACCGCCGGCGCGATCCCCCAGCGCTCGTAACGTTCCACGTCGCGTCCGGCCACGTCGTTGGCGTGCACCATGAGGTTCAGGCGTCCGGCGATGCGATCGCCCAGCCGGCGGTTGGCGTCGACGGTGAACCGGCGGTAGCCGTCGGTGCCGAGCGCGCCGGTCACCAGCGCGCTGTCGCCCGGGCGGGGCTGCTTGCTGACCAGGTTGATCGAGCCGCCGACCGATCCGGCCCCGGCGTAGACCGAGTTGCTGCCGTTGATGACTTCGATCTGTTGCAGGTTGAAGGGGTCGGTGCGGCTGTACTGGGCGCTGTCGCGCAGGCCGTCGGTGGTGATGTCGTTGTTGGCCGAGTAGCCGCGCAGATTGATGCTGTCGCCGTAGCCGCCGCCGCCCTCGCCCGCGCCGAAGGTGATGCCGGGCACGGTGGTGAGGATGTCGCGCAGGGTCAGCAGGTTCTGGTCGCGGATGGTGCGGTCCGACACCACCGTGATGGTCTGGGGCGTATCAAGCGGCTCGGAGGTGATCTTCGGCGAAGAGGGCTTTGCCGCGCGCTGGCCATAGACGTCGACGCTCGACACCTCCGTCCCGAAATCGGCCTCGGCGGCGCTGGCGTCCTCGGCGGCCAGCGCCAGGCCCGGCGCCAGGCTCAGGCCGGCGGCGCCGGCCACGGCGGCGAGGCCAAGGGCGTGTTTGGCGCGCGCGGTGACGGCGCCCCGGTTGATTGTACGCATGAAGTGACTGTCCCCGTTGTTCAAGGCGGCCGTTCCGGCGCCCTGCAATTGCGAGTCGTTCTTAGAACTGCTGTTTCAAACTTGCAATGCGAATTATTCGCAAGAGGGCGTCACGATGTCTGCAGGGTCTTGAGGTGCGCGCGGCGGGCGCGACGACGCAGCCACATGACCGTGCCGGTGACGCCGAGCAGCGGCGGCGCGACGCCGGTCAGGAACACCAGCAACTGCCATATGAACGGCATCTCCTGGCCGTCGTGGATCCTGCGCATCAGCGGCGACAGGTCATCGGGCCGCGCGGCCGGGCCGGGACCGGCGTCGCGCCCGCGGGGCTTCTGGAGCTTGCCGTCGCTGTCGCCGATCTGGACCGTCGCCGGCTCGCCGTCGCCGACCGGTGCGAACTGGATGCGCCAGGAGGCGCGCGGGCCCTCGGTCGGCAGGCTGATCGAGGCCAGGGTCAACCCCGGCTTCCCGGCCGTCGCGACGGCGACGGCGGCGTCGATCGGCGTGGTCGGCGCGGCGAGCGGCGGCGGCGGAACCGGTCGCGGCGGCCGGGGCCCCGACTGCCACTCGGCGACGCCGAACAGCGCCCGGCTGGTGGCGGGGAAGGAGATGTAGACGCCGGTCAGGGAGACGACGAGCAGCGGGACCAGCACCCAGAAGCCGAACATGTGGTGCAGGTTGTTCATCGTCGAGGGCGACCGCCGCCAGCGCAGCCCGCGAGCGACCTTGCCGTTGCGCGGCCACCACAGCCAGAGGCCGGTCAGGCAGGAAAGGGTCATCGCCCAGCCCATCCAGCCGACGATCTTGCGGCCCAGGCCCGGCGCGGTGATCAGCAGGCTGCCGTGCAGCCGGTGCATGACACTGATGAGCTCGTCGCGGGTGTTGGCCGTGTCCAGCACCTTGCCGGTGGCCGGGTCGAGCCAGGCGGTCAGGGACTGCGGCCGGGCGCCGGGCGCCGGAGCCTGGCCGTTGAGTCGCGCCACCACCACCACCGGATCGCCGGCCGCCTCGGGCATGCGGATCTGGGACACCGTCGCCCGGCCGCCGAACGCCGCGCGTGACGAGGCCAGGTAGGCGGAGGGCGGCAGCACCGCGTCGCCTTCACTGACCGCGAAACGCTGCGGATGCAGGAGCTCTTCCAGCGGGTCGTGCCAGACCAGCAGGGCCCCCGAGATCCCGATCGGAACCAGGAGCACGAACAGACCCACGCCGATCCACAGGTGGACGTCGAGCCAGAAGCGGCGCAGGCGGCCAAGCACGGACTGGGTCAAGGGAGGCTCCGGAGCAGCAGGAGCCCCACCGCCTAATGCGAATGGTTCTTATAATCAAGCGCATCTTCGCCGCCTTGACCCCGGCCGGCCACGAGACTAGCCGAACGGGCAGGTGGAGGAGGCGACCATGAGCTTCAGGCTTGAGCCCGTGGGTCACGTGCGCGGCGGACGCGTCGAGGCCGTGGACGACGACTGGGGGGCCAGCCGGGCCCGCATCGCGCTGGACGCCGCCCGGTTCGGACCGGAGGCGCTGTTCGGTCTCTCCGACTTCTCCCATGCCGAGATCGTCTTCGTGTTCGACCAGATCACCGACGACCAGATCACCACCGGCGCCCGCCATCCACGCGGCCGCGAGGACTGGCCGCTGGTCGGCATCTTCGCCCAGCGCGGTCGCAACCGGCCCAACCGCCTGGGCGTGTCGGTCTGCCGCGTGGTCGCGGTCGAAGGCCTGACCATCGAGGTCGAGGGGTTGGACGCCATCGACGGCACCCCGGTGCTCGACATCAAGCCCGTCCTGGGCGAGTTCCTGCCGCGCGGCGCGGTCCGCCAGCCGGCCTGGGCCAGCGAACTGATGGAAGGCTACTGGTGAGGCGACCGCTCGAGGGGGTCCGCGTCCTGACCCTGGAACACTTCGGGGCCGGGCCTTACGCGACCCTGCTGATGGCCGAGCTGGGCGCCGAGGTGATCAAGATCGAGAGCCCCTCGCTGGGCGGCGACGCCTCGCGGCCGACGGGCCCCTTCCTGCTGGGCGAGCACGACAGCCAGTATTTCCAGACCTTTTCGCGCGGCAAGAAGAGCGCGGCGGTGGAGCTGAAGACCCACGAGGGCCGCGAAGCCTTCGAGCGGCTGGTCGCCTCGGCCGAGGCGGTGGTCAACAACCTGCGCGGCGACCAGCCGGTGAAGCTGGGCCTGACCTATGACGCGCTGAAAGCCGTAAACCCCGCCATCGTCTGCGGCCACCTGTCGGCCTACGGCCGGGGCAACAGCCGGGAGGGCTGGCCCGGCTACGACTATCCGATGCAGGCCGAATGCGGCCTGATGAGCCTGACCGGCGAGCCGGACGGGCCGCCGACCCGGATGGGCGTCTCGATCATCGACTTCATGAGCGGGGCCACGTTCGCGTTCGGCGTCGTGTCCGGGATCCTGTCGGCCCGCGCGACAGGCGAGGGCTGCGATGTCGATGTCAGCCTGTTCGACGTGGCGCTGCACCAGCTGAGCTATCCGGCCGTCTGGGCGATGAACGCCGGCCATGTGACCGAGCGGCTGCCGCGCGGCGCCCATCCGTCGCTGGCGCCGGTGCAACGGGTCAGGACCGCCGACGGCTATGGCCAGCTGATGTGCATGACGCAGAAGTTCTGGGAAGAGCTCTGCGCCCTCGCCGCCCGTCCGGACCTGGCGGCGGATCCTCGCTTCCGCGACCTCGCCGCCCGCCGGGCCAACCTGCCGGCGCTGACGGAGGCGGTCGACGCCCTCTTCGCGACCCGCACCAGCGCGGAATGGACCGCCCTGCTCGGCGGCCGCGTGCCGTTCGGCCCCGTCAACAGCCTGACCGAGGCGCTGGACAATCCCTTCGTCGCCGAGGTCGGCATGCGGGACGTCGTCGACCATCCCGACGCGCCGGGCGGTCTCAAGATGCTGGCCGCACCGGTGAAGATCGACGGCGAGCGGATGCCGGGGATGCGTTCGCCCAAGCTGGGCGAGCATACCGACGAGCTGCTGGGCGAACCGCACGCTTGAACCGCACGCCCTCTTACCCCGTCATCGTCGGACTTGTTCCGACGATGACGGTTGGGGAAGGCACGGATCAGACCTTCAGCTCCTCCCCCGTCATCCGCCGGTAGAGATCGAGATAGCGCGCCGACATGGCGTCGATGACCGCCTGCGGCAGCGGCGGGGGCGGCGCCTCGCCGTTCCAGCGGCCGGCCGCCCGCTCGGCGTCGAGGTGGTCGCGCAGGGGCTGCTTGTCAAAGCTGGGCGGAACCTCGCCCAACGACCAGCCGTCGGCCGGCCAGTAGCGGGAGCTGTCGGGGGTCATGACCTCGTCGATCAGCACCACCTTGCCGGCCTTGTCGCGGCCGAACTCGAACTTGGTGTCGGCCAGGACGAGTCCGCGTTCGGCGGCCGTGGCGCGGCCGGCTTCGTAGACGGCGCGGCTGAGACGCTCCAGCTCGGCGGCGAGCGGCGCGCCGATCAGCTCGGCCATCCGCGAGACCGGGATATTCTCGTCGTGGCCGGTCTCGGCCTTGGTGGCCGGGCTGAACACCGGCGGATCAAGCCGCTCGCTCTGGCGCAGGCCTGCCGGAAGCGCCTCGCCCGCCAGGGTGCCGGTCGCGGCGTATTCCTTCCAGGCCGAGCCGGACAGATAGCCGCGCACCACGCACTCGATGGGGACGACCTCGACCCGGCGGCAGAGCGTCGCCCGGCCGGCGATCTGGTCGCGGTGGGGCGCCAGGGCCGGGACGGCGGCGATGATCTCGTCAGCGTCGACCGACAGCAGATGATGGTCGACCACCCCCTCCAGCCGCCGGAACCACCAGGCGCTCAGCTGGGTCAGCACGGCGCCCTTGAACGGCACCGGCTCGGCCATGACCACGTCGAAGGCGCTGACGCGGTCGGTGGCGATCAGCAGCAGTCGGTCGGCGTCGACGGCGTAGATGTCGCGCACCTTGCCCCGGCCGACGAGTTCGAGGGGCAGATCGCTTCGGGGCAGCAGGTCCATGGGATCGTCCTCGCTACAGGGTCTTGCGGATGTCGGTCCAGGCGTTGGCCAGGGCGTCGCGGTGTCCGGGATCGGCGACGCCGATCAGCGCCTGGGCCCGGTCGTCGAGGGTCAGGCCGCGCAGGTCGGCGATGCCGTGCTCGGTGATCACCAGCCCGACGTCGGCGCGCGGAACCGACACCGCCGTCTGCGGCAGGCGCGGGATGATCCGGCTGATCGCGCCCCCCTTGGCCGAGGCCGGCAGGGCCAGGATGGGCAGGCCGCCCTCCGACAGCCGGGCGCCGCGCAGGAAGTCGGTGAGACCGCCCGTGCCGGAGATCTGGCGACCGCCCTGGAACTCGGCGTTGGCCTGGCCGAACAGGTCCACCTCGAGCGCTGAGTTGACCGCCACCAGCTTCGGGATCGCCGCCAGGGTCCGGATGTCGTGGGTGAAGCCGGACGGCTCGAACCGGATGCGCGGGTCGCGGCCACAGAGGGCGTAGAGCTCGGCGTCCCCGGCCGCCAGCCCGGTGACCACCTCGGTCAGGGCCCCGGAGTCCAGCACCGCCTGCAGCGGCCCGGCGACCATGCCCGAATGGATCCGCAGGCCCTTC
>CAYTZY010000012.1:34961-48475 GCA_964442795.1 uncultured Caulobacter sp. | reverse complement strand
TGTGTTAGGCCTGCCGCCAGCGTTCGCTCTGAGCCAGGATCAAACTCTCAGGTTGAGTTGACCGCTAACCCATCATTTGATCCAGGGCGGGCAGCCCCGGATCGCGTTCTGGTGTTTGCATAGTATCTTGACGAGTTCCCATTCACATTGGCCGGCCGCCGAAGCGCCCGACCGATATTCATGGTGTCTTTCAAGAGACCGCAATTGTCAGCGTATCGAGGACAGACTTGCTCTGTCCGCAGCACGCCGCCGCCTGCGTTTCTCTTTCCAAATCAACGATGTCAAAGACCCGATCGGATGGTTCCGACCCCACCGTTTAACGCCCGGTGGCGGCGAGGAGCGGCGTATCTAGTCGCTCCGTTTTTCCGTGTCAACCGACTTCTTTCGAAGCGTTCCGGTTTCTTCGGACCTGCCCGCCCGGCGAACCGGAGAAGCAGGAGCGGCGTCTCTAAGGAAGCCGCAGAACCAAGTCAACCAATTCCTTTCTAGAAGGAACCAATTTTCTTGCCCCGCCTTGCCGGAAGCTTTCCGGTTTCACCAGGGAGCGGCGTCTCTATTGAAACACCTTTTTCAAGTCAACCAGCTCTACTTAAAAAGTAAGGCCCGTCTTCTTGAGGCGCCGTTCCGAAAACTTCCGGTCCGGCGAGGAGCGGCGCTTCTAGGCGAAGCAGCGATCCTCCGTCAACCGCTCTTTTCTGCTTTCGCCAACTCGGGGCCGAAGCCTGTCGTAGGGCGCAAACAGGGTGACGGGCCGCCGAGGAGCTTCCCTCATTGTTTCCATCACCGAGTCGATTGAGGCTGCGGAAACTAGCGACTGGCCCTGCGAAAATCAAGGGCCTTTCGGCTCTCGATCCGCGCCGGCTGGCCGTGGCCCCGAGCGAGGTGCGGCGTATATCCGGAGGCCTCGCGTCATGGCAACCCCCGTCGCGGGCTTTTGTCGCGAACCGCGTTCCGGAAACGAGTGGACGGGCCGCGCGCCTCGCGATCTATGCCCGGTCTGGGCGCTTGCGTGCGCCCGTCCCGCCCTGCAATGACATCCTGGGAGGCGCAGGAAGAGATGCTGTCGCACAAGGCCCGATATGCACTGCGCGCGCTGGTCGAGCTGGCGCGCAAGGACGGTGCCCAGATGACGGCGTCGGACCTGTCGACGGCGGCCGACGCGCCACGCAAGTTTCTCGAAGCGATTCTTCTTGAGCTGTCCCGCCGCGGCCTTATCCGCAGCCGCCGCGGCAAGTTCGGAGGCTACGCGCTCGCGCGCCCGGCCGACTCGATCACCTTCGCGGAAGTCATTCGCGTCATCGACGGGCCGCTGGCCCTGGCCCCCTGCGTGAGCCGGACGGCCTTCCGGAAGTGCGACGACTGCCCGGACCTGGCCACATGCTCCCTGCGGGAGGCCCTGCTCCGGGCCCGGGATGCTACGTCCGAGGTTCTCGACAGATACAGCCTGGCGGACGCGGCCCGGTCCGGCGCGGCGGAAATCCCCCCCGAGCCCCCCGCTCAGCCGGCGGCGATATAGGCCTTCAGGCCGTCGGCCTCGGCCTCGACCTCATTGATCTTGTGCTTCACCAGGTCGCCGATCGAAACGATTCCCGCGAGTCTCCCGTCCTTGAGCACCGGCAGATGCCGAATCCGCCGGTCCGTCATCCGGCTCAGGAGCGAGTCGACGGTTTCGGAGGGAGTCGCGAAGACCACGTCTCGCGTCATGCAGATGGTGACGGGCTTTCCAAGCGCGCCCGCGCCATCCTCCGCCACCATCCTGACAATGTCGCGTTCGGAAACGATGCCGACGACCTCTTCGCCGTCGACGACGATCATGGCGCCGACCTTGCGCGAATGAAGCAGGGCCGCCACCGCGCCGACGGTCTCCCCGGGGCCGGCGGTGAACACGAGGTCGCCCTTGCCCTTCAGGATCTGTGAAACGAGCACGCTCTTTCCTCCCTCACTTATCCTCTTTGACGAAAGCGTCTCCCAATACGGTCCGGGAATCAATGCACCCGGGGTCACGTCGTCGTGGGCGCGCCCCGGCAAGGATTGCCCGGCACGGACCGGATCGGACCATCGCCCCCGCGACGCAGCCCTGATTCACCGCGCCAACAGCGGCCAAAGCTCTCGCGCCTTAACCAATTCGCGAAGGTTCGCCGTCAGGATGCGTGTTGTCCTGTTTTGGCACGGTCGTTGCTTGCCGCCAGCCGATCAGCTTGTCCGTACGGAGTTCCGCCATGGCCGCGACTGTTTTCAAGATGACCGCCGTCGCCCTCGTCGCCGGCCTGGCCCTGGCTCCGACTGCGCAGGCGCAGACCATGACGGCGAACTCGGTCTCCATGAACGCGGGCTACGGCCGGGCGCCTGGAGAGGAGAACCGGCTGACCGATTTCGGCGGGCGGGATGCGAATGGCAATCGCCTGATCGTCGACGGCGTCATCCAGACCGGTGAGGACCAGAGTGTCTTCGCCCGCGCCGGCGGCGGCGGCGTGTCGGGCAGCATGTCAGGGGTGGGCGCGCTCGGCGGCTCGTCGACGGCTATCGGCAACAACCTCGTGGTCGTGACCCAGGGCAGCTGGAACACGGTCATCGTCAATTCCAGCCAGACCAACAATGGCAATGTCACCGCGGGCTCGAGCACGAGCGGCGGCGTCGGGGGCAACTGATGACCATCCTGTCCGGAACCAGAGCCGGCGCCGCCCTGTCCGCCTGCGCCCTCGCGCTCTCCGCCTGCGCGACCCCGGTCGCCGGCCCCAGCGGGCTCTACGCCAGGCCGATCGGTACGGCGCCGGTGACCTCGAACCCGACGCCCTACTCCCTGGCCCTGGTCTGCATCGGTCAGTACGCCCGGCAGTACAATCTGCGGGCGCCGCGGATCGCGATCGGCCGCATCGGCGACTACACCGGCAAGGAAGAGGCTGACGGCTCCGGCCGCAAGCTGACGCAGGGGGCCTCGCTGATGGCCATGAGCGCCTTCGCCAAGGCCGGCATGCCGATGGTCGAGCGGTTCGACACGTCCGTGACCGAACTCGAACTCAAATACACCAACAACAAGCTGATTGGCGACGGGCCAACGCCCACCGCGGAAGGCCCGTCAGAGCCGCGCAAGATCTACTCGGGCCAGATGCCCGGGTCGGACTTCCACGTCGTCGGCGGCATTACCGAGCTGAACTACAACATCCGCTCGACCGGGATGGACGCCGCCGGCGGCGACACCGACTCCGACGGCCTGAAGGGCAGCTTCCGCAACCGCGTCTTCGTGATGAACATCGCCATGGACCTGCGGCTGGTGAACAGCCGTACGCTTGAGGTCGTCGACGTCATCTCCTACCAGAAGCAGATCGTCGGCCGTGAGATCGGCGTCGGCCTGTTCGACTTCCTGAACGGCAATGTCTTCGACATCTCGGCCGGCTCGGGCGCGCTCGAGCCCCTGCAGCTCGGCGTCCGCGCACTGGTCGAGCGGGCGGTCGTGGAAATGTCGGCCAACCTCTACGGCATGCCCGGTCCGCAATCCTGCCTGACCAGCGACCCGCTGGGCGGCGGAACGTTCGGCGTCACCGGCGGCTTCACGCCCGCGTACAACAACCTGGGGACCAACAATGCCTCGACCCGCGAAGAGCCGTCTCGCTGGAGCGATCGCCGTGATCCCGATGCTGGTGGTCTGCGCGGCCGGTACTAGCCACGCCCAGGACGCCACGGTCCTCAACAACCAGATCCAGCTGGGCGACATCTTCTCCAGCCAGACCCTGAACGTGGTGGAGGTCGAGGACGGCGTTGGCGCCGAAACGACCGCGACCGGCAACAGCGTGCTGGCCGGCGCCGAAGGCGTCGACATGGCCATCACCTCAAACCAGACGATGGCCGCCTCTGCGCAGGCTGTGACGACCGCCAATGTGACGGACGGGCTGGGCGAAGCCTCCCAGATCAACACCAGCGCCACCGGCAACAGCGCCGATGCCTCGGTCAGCCAGTCGACAATGACCGGCGTGCTGTCCCAGATCGCGACCTTCTCGCCCGCTGTGACCGCGCAGGGCTATGTCGAGGCCGAGACGGCGGCGGCCGGCGACCTTGGCGTCGCCACCACGGCGATGTCCAACACCGCCTCCCTGGGCCTGACCAACGGCTCCGCCGGCGTACGCGTCAACCAGACCAGCGCCGCGGACGTCCTCGCTGATGGCGGCGCTGTCGTGCAGTACGTGTCGGGGACCGCCGATGTGTCCGGCCTCGCCGTCGGCAACAACGTCGGACTGGTTGGCACGGACACTTCCGCCGCCCGTATCGCGGTCAGCCAGAGCAACACGGGCGACCTTGTGCAGGCCAGCCAGTTCACCGCTTACGGCAACGCCCAAACCGCCTCCACCAGCGCCACGGCCGGCGGCAACATCGTCGGCGCGGTGAACGAAGGCCCCCTGCTGGACGTGGCGACCAACCAGTACAACGAGGCCTATGTCCGCGCCCAGGCCGAGGGAACCGCCTGGCAGTTCGGCGCCGGCTACGCCACGGCCTACGCCGTGGGCAACTCGACCCTGGCTGGCAACAGCGGCGAGGCCGTGGTTCTGGACAATGTCCAGCTCAACACCGGCGGCGGCGTCGAGGCCATCGCCAGCTTCTCCGGCCAGGAGGGGTATGACGGCTACAGCCGCGCCACGGCGGTGGGCAACGACGCCACCGCCTACAGCTGTTCCAGCTGCACGGGCTCGATGAGCATCGGCAACGCCCAGACCAACAGCGCTGACGTCGGCGCCACCTCGAGCACGACCGTCAACGGCGCGGGCCGCCTGATCAACAGCACCTCGACGGCGATCGGCAACAACGCCAGCTTCTACGTCACCCAGCCGGGAAACTAGGCGAGCAGGCCGCGCGCCAGGCCCAGGCCGGCGCAAGCGATGATCACCAGCACGACGTTGACCCTGAACCGCATCAGGGCGACGCCGGCCGCCATGGCGAGCGCAGCCGTCAAGGCGTCAAACGAGGCAAGGTCCGGCAGCGTCAGCCGTGATCCCCACGGCGTCGCAAGGGCATCCACGCGAGCAAACAGGACGTGGATGGCGAACCACAGCGCCAGGCTGGCGATGACGCCCAGCACCGCTGCCATCACCGCCGCCAGAATTCCCCGCGCCCTCGCGCTGCGCCGCAAGCTCTCCGAATAGGGAGCGCCGGCGAAAATGAAGAGGAAACTCGGCGCGAAGGTCTGCCACAGCGCCATCGCGGCCCCGACCAGCGCCCAGCCGAAACCGCCCTGCCCCCAGCCGGCCATGAAACCCACGAACTGGTTGACCAGCACCAGGGGCCCGGGCGTCGTCTCCGCTAGTCCCAGGCCGTCGACCATCTGGCGGGCCTCAAGCCAGCCATGTGTCTCGACAGCCTGTTGCTGCAGCCACGCCAGCAGCGCATAGGCGCCGCCGAAGCTCGTCGCCGCCAGGGTGGCGAACACGCCGCCCAGCTGGGTCAGCCAATGTCCCCGCCCCAGCAGGGCCGCGGACACCGCCAGGGGCGCCAGCCAGAGACCCGACCAGACAACGATCGTAGTCGCAACGCCGCGCTTGCGTGGGGCCGCCGCGCCTGGACCGGCCGCAAGGTCATGGCTCGCCGATCGCCGCAGCAGGCCCAGCGCAGCGGCCGCCAGTATGACCAGCGGGAACGGCGCACCGAACACGGCCAGCGCGACCAGGGCGCCGAAGGCGATCAGCAGATCCGTCCGCCCGTTGAGGGCCCGCTTCCCGACCCGCGCCAGCGCCTCGACAACGAGCGCCAGGACGGCCGCCTTGACGCCGGTGAGCGCGGCGGCGACCAGCGGCGCCTCGCCGTGGGCGGCGTACAGCCAGGACAGCGCGAACACGACCACCGCGCCGGGCAGGACAAACATGAGGCCGGCGATCAGCCCGCCGACGACGCCCCGCAGCGTCCAGCCGACATAGGTGGCCAGTTGCTGCGCCTCCGGGCCGGGCAACAGGGTGCAGAAGCTCAGGGCGTGAAGGTACTGCGCCTCGTCGATCCATTGCTTCTCGTCGATGAACACGCGGTGCATCAGCGCGATCTGGCCGGCCGGCCCGCCAAACCCCAGGCAGCCGATGCGGAGCGAAGCGACGAACAGCTCCCGCAGCGATGGCGGCGGGGCCGTCTGAGCCGCAGTCGAATCCATCCGTGCCTCCAACATGGAAACTCAGACGGTGCTTGGGCCGGAGTCGGGTTCGGGGGACCGTTCCACCCCGATGGCCAACGCTAGCAGCGCGCCATACCGGCGACAACGCAAGGAGTCGCGCGCCATCGACCTGTCTCGACCACGCCCAGAAGCAGCCTTGCCTTCGCCGCGGGGCCCGGCGAATGTGACAGCCAACGCTCTTGAAGAGTTTCCGAGACCCATCACCACATGATCTCCCTCCCCCGGCCGGCGCTTGCGGCCGTGATGGTCCTTTCCCTCGCGGCTTGCGCGGGCATCAAGGATCGCCTTCCCGATCTCCCCCGCCTGCCCTCCTTCGGCGGCGAGAAGGCGGCTCCCGCCGCGCCGCCGGTCCCGACGCCCGCCCAGCTTCCTGTCGCCGGCGTCTGGCCCCAGGCGACGTCCGACATCCAGGCTGATCCGGCCGTACGCTTCGGCGCGCTTCCGAACGGCATGCGCTATGCGCTGGTCAAGAACGCCACGCCTCCGGGGCAGGCCTCCTTCCGCCTGCGCTTCGACGCCGGCTCGTTGATGGAGACCGAGGCGCAGCTCGGCCTCGCCCATTTCCTCGAGCACATGGCCTTCAATGGCTCGAAGGGCATCCCTGAAGGCGAGATGGTGAAGATGCTGGAGCGCCAGGGCCTGGCCTTCGGCGCGGACACGAACGCCTCGACCGATTTCGAGGAAACGATCTACAAGCTCGACCTGCCCCAGACCGACGACGCGACCGTCGACCTCTCCCTGAAGGTGCTGCGCGAGACGGCCAGCGAACTGCTCATCGACGCAGCGGCCGTGGATCGCGAACGCGGCGTCGTGCTGTCGGAGGAACGCAATCGCGACAGCCCCGGCTGGCGGGTGTTCAAGGCTCGCCTGCGCTTCATCCTCAAGGGTCAGCGCCCGCCGGAGAGGCTCCCCATCGGCACGGTCGAGGTGCTGAAGACCGCGCCGCGCTCCGAGCTCGCCGCCTTCTACAACGCCTACTACCGGCCCGAGCGCGCCACCTTCATCGCCGTCGGCGACTTCGACCTCGATGTCATGGAGGCGCGGATCAAGGCGACCTTCGGCGACTGGACGAACCCGCACCCCGATGGCGCCCAGCCGGCGATGGGCCCCGTCGCGAAGCGCGATCTCGAGACGATGATCGTCATCGAGCCGGGCTCGTCGACGACGCTGCAGATAGGCTGGACGACGCCGCCGGATCTGTCGGCGGATTCGATCGCCAAACGCCGCAGGCAGTGGACCGAGCAGCTGGGGTTTGCGGTGCTGAACCGCCGCCTTGAGGCGATCGCCCGCGGCGGCGAGGCGCCGTTCCTCAGCGCCGGCGCCTTCTCCGGCAACCAGGTGAAGGCGGCCAAGGTCACCACCCTGGCCGTAACGGCCCGCCCCGGGGCCTGGAAGGAAGCGCTCACGGCGGTCGAGCAGGAGCAACGCCGGGCCGCCCTCTTCGGCGTGCGCCAGGACGAGCTTGACCGTGAGATCGAGGAGTATCGTCAGGCGCTGAAGTCCCGCGCCGCATCGGCCGCCACACGCCGCACGCCGTCGCTCGCCAACGCGATGGTGGGCGCCCTGTCCGAGCGGGACGTCATCACGAGCCCGGCGCAGGATCTCGCCCTTTTCGAAACCGTTGTGAAGGATCTCAAGGCGTCGACCGTGTCGGAGACCCTGAAGGCGACTTTCTCCGGCGGCGGGCCGCTGGTCTTCGTGGCCACCCCGACGCCGATCGAGGGCGGTGAGCGCGCGGTGGCGCAGGCTTTCGAGGCTTCCCGCAGGCTGGCCGTAACCGCGCCGACAGCGCCGCGCCAGATGGCGTGGCCCTACGAGACGTTCGGCGCCGTCGGCAAGGTGGCCGAGCAGCGCGACATCACGGACTTGGACACGGTCTTTGTCCGGTTCGAGAACGGCGTCCGCCTGACCGTCAAGCCGACCCGGTTCAGGGACGACCAGGTGCTGGTGAAGGTCAGGATCGGCGACGGCCTTCTGGCCCAGCCGGCGGACCGCCAGTCACTGTATTGGGCCGGCTCGGCCGTGATCGAGGGCGGGCTGGCGAAGATCGAGGCCGAGGACATGGAGCGGGTCCTGGCGTCGCGCGTCTACAGCGCGCGCTTCAATATCGAGGACGACGCCTACACCCTGTCCGGCGCCACCCGGCCCGAAGACCTCCTGGTGCAGATGCAGGTGCTGACCGCCTATGCCAGCGAGGCCGCCTGGCGACCGGAGGCCTTCGAGCGGGCGCGCACCTATGCCGGCACCCTGTCTGAACAGTGGCAGGCGACGGACAACGGCGTGTTCAGCCGCGACCTCGCGGGCCTGCTGCACAACGGGGACCGACGCTGGACCTGGCCGACGGCGGCGGACATCGCCGCCAGTCGTCCCGGGGACCTCAAGGATGCGCTCGCCGGGCCGCTGGCGACCGGCTCGCTGGAGGTGGTGATCGTGGGCGACATCACCGTCGAGAAGGCCATCGACGCCGTGGCGGCCACCTTCGGCGCCCTCCCGGCGCGACCCGACCAGCGCGCCGCGCCTTCCGGTTCGGTCGGCTTCCCGGCGCCGGTGACCGCGCCCGTGGTGTTGACCCACAAAGGGCGGGAGGATCAGTCCGTCGCCTACATCGCCTGGCGGACCGACGACTTCTACGCCGATGTGCAACAGGCCCGGAACGTCGCCCTGCTCGGCGACGTGATCGACCTGCGGCTCACCGAGGAACTGCGGGAGAAGCAGGGGGCGACCTATTCGCCCTCGGTCGGCTGGAACGCCAGCGACGTCTGGACAGGCTGGGGCTACCTCTCGGCGCGGGTGGAGATCCCCCCGGCGCTGATCGACGGCTTCTATCGCGATGTGAACAGGATCGCCGCCGACCTTCGCGACAGACCGCCGACGGCCGACGAGATGGACCGCGCCCGCAAGCCGCGGCCGGAACGGGTGATCAAGGCGCGCGAAACGAACGACTACTGGCTCGAGGAGCTGGCCGGCGCCCAGACCGATCCTCGCCGCCTGGCGGCGACCCGATCCGTGCTGGCCGGCTATGAGCGGATCACGCCGCAGGACGTCCAGGCGGCCGCCCGCCGGTACCTGACGCCGGACCGCGCCTGGATGCTGGTTGTCCGCCCCGAAGCCAGATCCGACCAGGGAGCCTCACAATGATCCGCCGGGCCGGCCTGCTCATCGCGGCGCTGGCGGCCGCCTCTCCGGCGATCGCCCAGGAGGCGCCCGAGCGCGAGCTGCGGATGCTGGGACGCTGCGCCCTGGCCACGAGCGTCTATCGCTCGCTGATGCCGCCCTCCGCGGCGCCGGTGGTCATCACCGAGGCCGACAAGGCGCTCTACGAGCAGATGAAGGAGGTCGATCCCCTGCTGCGCGCCCGCGCCGACAAGGTGGCGGCGACCGTCGATCCGTCGGTCAGCCAGGCCATCGGCGAGGAGCTCAAGGCCCAGTACCGCGCACAGATGGCCCCGACGGATGGCCCGCGCAAGACTCCCCGCGAGGCGCTGGACCTGTACGCGCCGATCCTCGAGGCCTGCATCGTCCGGGCGGACATGCTGCCCCGGGACTGAGCCTAGTAGACGACCCCGCCCACCCCGCCGTCGAGGCTCATGGTGAAGCTGGAAGCCGACGACTCGGTGACCACCTCCTCACGGTAGGCGGTGTACTTCTCGAAGGTGACGATGGTCAGGACCTTCATGCCCGCACCGAAGCGGCGCAGCAGGCTGCGTTCGTTGCATTCGCGGGCGGGGGCCTGCGGACGGCAGACCAGCTGGCCGGCTTCCGCGCCGGTCCCGCGCGTACGATAGAGTGCCTCCCCCTTGGCGCAGGTCATCGTCTGGCCGCCATCGAAGGAGATTCGCTCGGCGAACTCGGCGATGGTGATCTGCATCCGCGTGCCGGCGACGCAGCGATAGAGCTCGCCGTCGTAGGCGTCCTGGACGTCGCGGTCAGGGAACACCTGCGCGGCGGGGTGCGGAACGTCCCGGTCGTCAAGGCAGAAGGCCCGGATAACGATGCGGCGCGTGCGGGTGCGGGTGGCCTCGTAGGCGACCTGTTTGGTGCGGCGCAGGCCCTGAACATCAAGACCCTGGATCACGCCCGTGGCGCTGGGCGGGGCGTAGTAGCCGCCGCCACCGCCGCCGCCATAGACGACGGCGCCGGAGCCGGCTCCCGCGCCGCTCACGGCGACCGCGACCGCGTTGCTGTTGACGATGACATTGGTCCGGTTGCCGCTGGTGCAGCAGCCGGGAGGGCTGGGCGGCCGGGGCGGCGGGGCGGGCGGCGTGCAGCACGGCGGCGGCGAGGGCGGCGTGCAGCAGGGCGGCGGCGGAGGCGGCGCACAGCACTGCGCGGCCGCGTCCTGGCCGGGCATCGCCGAGGAGGCCAGCCACAGCACCGCGCCGCCGGCCAGTCCGAGCCACCAGTTTCGAGACGCCATGGTCCAGATCCCCTGCAAGATACGCACGCGCCCACATGCAAGAACCACGCCGGAGCGGGCTTTCGCGTCCCGAAAGGGGACATTGCGGACCTGGCCCAACCCTTCCCTGCAACCCCCATGCGACCATCGGGGGTCGCGCCACGGAGGGCGGGACCATGGTCCATCCCAACACGGAACGATTGACGGAGTATTGGCGGTCGCGCCGCGGCGACGCCGGGTTGCCCGCCCGCGCCGATATCGACCCCATGGCCTTCCATCAGCTTCTACCCCAGACCTTCATCGTCGGACGCACGCCGCAGGGCCAGTATCCGTTCCGGCTGGTCGGCGGCATGATCGCCGATCTTTGCCAGAGCGATCTGCGCGGACGCTGCCTGCTGGAGATCTGGCGGGCCGGTGATCGCTGGCAGCTGAAGTCGGCTCTGGAATTCGCCCGCCGCCGCCCCGAGCCGGTGATCGTCAATGCCGACATCCTGGCCGACGGCGTCCCGCCGCTGGGTCTGGAGATCCTGATCGCGCCCCTGGCCGGCCCGACCGGCGAAGTCGACCGGTTCCTCGGCCACATGCAGCCGGCCGCGCCGCTGATGCGTCTGATGGGCCGTCCGGCCCGGTCCCTGGCCATCGCCGCCATCGCCCGCTCCGACGACGGCGGCGAGGCCCCGTCGCTGAAGCTGGCCGCCATCGACGGCCGCCGGATCGCCTGATGCTCCGGCGGGACGCTTAAGCCGCTGCTGTAGTGTCTCCAGTGTCTTTGTGCGCTCATCGCCGCGCTTCGGGCCGCCGGTCGCCTCTGATTGTTGGGAGGATGAAGGCGCACTCGAAAGGCTCTCCGCGAGGCGAGACGCCTGTGGCGCCCCACCCCGCAGGATGAGTTGAAACCCTTTCGGCGCTTGCCCAGGCGGCGATCTGGCGGCGTGTTCGGGCTCCCTCATCCCACCAGTATGGCGCCGGCGCGATGGGCGGGGATAAGCAATGCGCACACCGCTGGCGGCGATGTCCCACAGAGGGGCGAAATGTCTCGCCTTGTCTCCGGAGTATACGTCTCGAGAGTCTCGCTTTCCCGCCTCCCGGCGAAGGCCGGGGTCGATAGGCGCCTGGCCTTCAGGTCCCTGCCTGCTTCGACACGCGCTCTTCGAGCGCTGCTCAGCATGACCAGGGTGGGCAGCCTTCCTTCTCAGTCATCCTGAGCAGCCGCGCAGCGGCGTGTCGAAGGACGCAGGGCGACGACCGCGTTCATGGACGCCAGCACACGACAGGCTATGACGGCTTTGGGACGGGGAAGACGGGTCCTGGAGCCTAAGCGCTCGCCGCGTCGAGCCGGGCCATCTGCCCCGCATCCAGCGTCAGGCGCGCCGCGCCCATCAGCTCCTGCAGCTGCTCTAGGCTCGTGGCGCTGGCGATCGGGGCGGCCACGGCCGGACGGGCCATGACCCAGGCCAGGGCCACCTGGGCCGGCGTGGCGCCCAGCTCGGCGGAGACGGCGTCCAGCGCCGCCAGAACCTTCTGGCCCCGCTCGCTCTCCAGATGCTTCTTCGCCCCCGCCCCGCGCGGGCTTTTGCCCAGGTCGGCGGTCGAGCGGTACTTGCCGGTCAGGAAGCCGCTGGCCAGGCCGTAGTAGCTGATGATCGACACGTCCTGTTCGACACACAGCTGCTGCAGCGGTCCCTCGATGGCCCGGTCGACGAGATTGTAGGCCGGCTGCAGCGTATCGTAGCGCGGCAAGCCCAGGTCGGCGGCGATCTTCAGCGCCGAGCCAAGCCGCGCGGCGTCGAAGTTGCTGGCGCCGATCGCCCGGACCTTGCCGGCCTTCACCAGCCGGGCAAAGGCCTCGGCCGTCTCGTCCTGCGGCGTGTCGGCGTCATCGCGGTGCGACTGGTAGAGATCGATGTAGTCGGTCTGCAGCCGCTTCAGCGAATCTTCGCAGGCCTTCACGATGTTGGCCGCCGACAGGCCCGGCCGGGCCGGCCACATGCCGACCTTGGTCGCGATGATGAAGCATTCACGCCGGCCGCGCGCCTTGAGCCAGGACCCGATGACCGTTTCCGACTCGCCGCCCGTGTGGCCCGGAACCCAGCCCGAATAGACGTCCGCCGTGTCGATGGCGTTGAAGCCGCCGGACAGGAAGGCGTCGAGGATGGCGTGCGAGGTCTTCTCGTCCGCCGTCCAGCCGAAGACGTTGCCGCCCAGCATCAGGGGGGCGATCGATAGGCCGCTGCGGCCGAGGGGGCGGTGGTTCATGGGGTGATATCCGGTGCTGATCGGGGACAGTTTAAGGTGTCCCAAGGGACATCTTAACCTGTCCCCTACGATTCAAGCCGCCTTCACCGCCTCGCCATCGAACACCGGCGCGTCCTGCGGGGCGAGGAAGGGCTTGCCGCGCAGCAGGTCGCTGATCTTCTCGGCGATCATCATGGTCGGGGCGTTGGTGTTGCCGCCGATCAGGGTGGGCATGACGGAGGCGTCGACGACGCGCAGGCCCTCGATCCCCTGGACCCTCAGGTCGCCGTCAACCACGGCCATGGCGTCGCCCGCCACGCCCATGCGGCAGGTGCCCACCGGGTGGTAGATCGTTTCGGCGTTGGCGCGGATCCAGGCGTCGATCTGCGCGTCGGTCTGCACGTCCTTGCCCGGCGAGTACTCGCTGGTGCGGTAGGGATCAAGCGCCGACTGGCTGGCCACGTCGCGGGCGATCCTGACGCCTTCGCGGACCGCGCGGCGGTCCTCCTCGGTGGCCAGGTAGTTGGCGAAGATCGTGGGATCATCGGTCGGGTCGGCCGACCGCAGCCCGGTGCGACCGCGGCTCTCGGGCCGCAGCTGGCAGACGTGGAAGGTGAAGCCGTCCTTGCCGACGCTGACCTTGCCGTGATCCTGCATGATGGCCAGCACGGTGTGGAACTGCAGGTCGGGCCGGTCGAGGTCGGGCTGTCGCGGCGGCGCGAAGCGGGCCGGCTCCGG
>CAYTZY010000012.1:20683-34951 GCA_964442795.1 uncultured Caulobacter sp. | reverse complement strand
GTCGAGGTCGGGGCGCGAGCGCAGGAAGGCGCCTGATTCCAGCATCTGCTGGCGACCGCTGCCCTGCTTGAACAGCATGTAGTTGAGGCCCGTGGCCAGGGTCTTGAGGCCCTTGGTCATCGAATAGGCGGTGATCGGCTGCGGGCATTCCCAGGACAGGCAGACGTCCAGGTGGTCCTGCAGGTTGGCGCCGACGCCCTTCAGCTCGTGTTGCACCTTGATGCCGTGCGGCGTCAGGTCGTCCGGCGCGCCGATGCCCGACAGCTGAAGGATCTGCGGCGACTGCACGGCGCCGGCGCTGAGCAGCACCTCGCCGTCGGCGTGGGCGGTCTTCACCTCGGTCCCGACGATGTACTCGACGCCGATGGCCTTGCCGTTCTGCAGCAGGATGCGGCTGGTGCGGGCGTCGGTGACGCAGGTCAGGTTCGGACGCTTCAGGGCCGGATAGAGGTAGGCCTTGGATGCGCTCCAGCGCTCGCCGTCCTTGATGGTCATCTGGTACGGACCCCAACCTTCCTGCTGGAAGCCGTTGAAATCCTTGGTGGTCAGGTAGCCGGCCTGGGCGCCCGCATCGATGGCCGCCTTGTAGATCGGGTTGGGCGTCGGAGCCTTCTGGACATGCAGCGGGCCGGAGCCGCCGTGCCAGGCGTCCTCGCCCCCTTCGAAGCCTTCCGAGCGCTTGAAGTAGGGCAGCACGTCGGCATAGCCCCAGCCGGTCAGGCCCATCTGACGCCACTGGTCATAGTCGCGGGCGTGGCCGCGGATGTAGATCATGCCGTTGATCGAGGAGGAGCCGCCCCAGCCCTTGCCGCGCGGCCACCAGAGCTTGCGGTTGTCGAGGTGCGGCTCCTCCTCGGTCCAGAAACCCCAGTTGTAGGCGCCCTTGGCCTTGATCAGGCTGCCGACCCCGGCCGGCATCTTCACCAGGATCGACTTGTCCTTGCCGCCGGCCTCCAGCAGCAGGACCTTGGTGGTCCCGTCCTCGGTCAGGCGGTTGGCGAGCACGCAGCCGGCCGAGCCGGCCCCGATGATGATGTAGTCGTAGCGGTCGGCCACAGCCCGTCTCCCGGTAGATTATCGTTGTTCAGGGATTAGTGACGCGGGCGTCAGGTTTGGGCAAGAGGCGATCAGTCCAAACCGCCGCGCCCCTGTGACAACGCCGCGCAGCACAACTATAAAGGGTTTTCGCGACAAGGTGTGAAAGCCAGAAATTCCATATGGGCATTTCCCATTGAATTATGGGCGGAATTATGCGATATCCGCATTATAAGTACACGCGCTTGGAGGTTCTTGAGCGCTGGGCCCCGACAAACCTGACCGGCGCCGGACATCTGGTGGCGGCTTTGGAGCATCTCATCCTGGCTGGAGCGGACGCCGGCGCGATTGTCGCGCGATCCGCGGATGGCCGCCGGCAAGCCTTTCTGGTTCCCCCGCGCGGCATTCTGCCGAACGTTCCGGAGGTCTGCGCCCTGGTGATCGTCGACCATGACAACAGGACGATCGCGCTCGAGAAGATCTTCGACGGCAGCGACGCCGACCCGGAGGATCTCTGGCAAAGGGCGCGCCGTATGGCCGAAGCCCTGCTGCAACTGTGATGGAGGACGAGATGTCCAGCACCGCTGAACCGTCGCAAGCGCTGAACCAGTTGGCGGCGCTCAAGACGCGCCTGTCCGACGCCCATCCCGAGTTCCGCGAGGCGCTGCGCCTCGAGCATGAGTCCGAGGCCTTCTGCGAGCGCGTCCGCAAGGAAATCAAGGCGCGCCGCAAGGCGCTGGGCTGGGATCAGGCCCGGCTGGCCGCTGCCCTGGGGGTCAACCAGTCCACGATCTCCAAGATCGAGAAGGGGCCCGGCGATCTGGGCATGAAGACCCTCTACCGGATCTCCGTCGCGCTCGGCCTGCACCCCACGCTCTCCCTGGCGCCGCCGCCCGCCGCCTTCGGCGCCGGGATCGAGACCGTTGATCCGGGCGAGAGTCTGACCCTGTCGATCCGGACCCGGGCGTGGGAGGCCGCGCAGGACGTTATCGTGCGGCGGTCGACCGAAGCGCTCAACGAGGCGATCGCCGTCGCCCTGGAGACGGAGGCGGAACTGCTCGCGCTGGGCCCAGACATCGAGGCGGCGGAGGATTGAATGCTGCTGTCGGATATCGTCGGCTCGCTCAGCGGGATTCTGCTGCTGGCGCCGCCGGTGCGGGATCAGGTCCTCCGCTACCGGGCGCTGCGCGAGGCGCGGAAGGGTGAGAACAGCCCCGCGCCGAACCTGCGGCAGGTGCTGCGCAACGCCATCGATTCGCGCCGCAACGACTTCAACGGACTGGACAGCCTGGCGACCGGCCTGGGCGGCCTCGGGATCGTCGCCTGCTTCGGTCTGAAGCTGCTTGAGCTATGACCGGCGCACGGCGGCTCCCCGATGCTTGATCGACGCGAAATGATCCTCAGCGCCGCCTCGGCGCTCCTTCCGGAGGGCGCCATGCCTGAGAAATACGGCCTGTTCGGCAAGCTGGTCGCCGCCCCGGGCAAGCGCGACGCGCTGATCGGCTACCTGGGCGAAGGCACGGGCCAGATGCCGGGCAACATCCTCTATGTGCTCTCCACCTCGCCGACCGAGCCGGACGCGGTCTGGATCTACGAGGTCTGGGAGACCAAACAGCACCACGCCGACTCGCTGAAGCTGCCGGCGGTCCAGGCCGCCATAGCCAAGGCGAGGCCGATCATCGCCGGCTTCGGCCCGGAGCGGTTCGAGATGACGCCGGTGGGCGGCGTGGGAGTCTGAAGCGCTTGAGAGGACAGCTTAAGATGTCCCTTGGGACACCTTCCTGTCCCCGACCCTCCTCCCGTCATGGCCCGACTTGTTCGGGCCAGCCATGCGTGGTGAGCTTGCGGAAATGATCCGACCTGTCGTCGCGCCCCTACCGGAGCGCGGTGTTCAGGGGTGGCCCGAACAGGTCGGGCCATGACGAAAAGAAGAAACGGGAAACCCACCATGGCCTTCGGCGCGACCACCACCACCGACGAGGTCCTCGCGGGCGCCGATCTCTCCGGCAAGCGGGTGCTGGTCACCGGGGCCTCGGCCGGGCTGGGCGTGGAGACCTGCCGGGCGCTGGCCGCCCATGGGGCGCAGGTGGTCGGCGCGGCCCGGGACCTGAAGAAGGCGGAGGCCGCGACGCAGGTCGTGCGCGACCAGGCCGCGAACGGCGGCTCGCTGGAGCTGGTGCAGCTGGACCTGGCCGACCTCAAGAGCGTGCGGGCCTGCGCCGATGCGCTGCTGGCCGACGGCCGCAAGTTCGATATCGTCATCGCCAACGCCGGCGTCATGGCCTGCCCGCAGGGCAAAACGAAGGACGGCTTCGAGACCCAGTTCGGCACCAACCACCTGGGCCACTTCGTGTTCGTCAACCGCATCGCGAGCCTCATCAAGGACGGCGGCCGGTTCGTCAGCCTGTCGTCGGCCGGACACCGTTTCTCGGACGTCGACCTGGACGACCCGAACTTCGAGACCACGCCCTACACCGAGTTCGGGGCCTATGGCCGCAGCAAGACCGCCAACGCCCTGTTCGCGGTCGGCTTCGACAAGCGCCACAGGGCGCGCGGGGTGCGCGGCGTGGCCGTCCACCCCGGCGGCATCCAGACCGAGCTCGGCCGGCACATGACCCCGACGCTGATCCAGGAGATGCTCGGCTCGATCAACACCGCCCAGGCCGAGGCCGGGGCTCCCGCCTTCGCCTGGAAGACCATCCCGCAGGGCGCGGCGACGTCCGTCTGGGCCGCGACCGCGCCCGGCGACCTCGTCGGCGGCCAGTATTGCGAGGACTGCCACGTCGCCGAGCTCCGGGAGACGGGCCGAGGCGGCGTCCGCGGCTACGCCATCGCCCCCGCACGGGCGGACGCGCTGTGGGCGCTGAGCGAGGCGATGGTCGGGGAGCGGTTCTGATGGCGCCTGGCCGGACCCTGATTGTGCTGCTGGGCTTGGCGGCCTTGCTCGCGGCTGATCCGGCTCTCGGGGCGGAGCCGATCACCAAGCCGGAGTCTCGAAGCCTGCCTGAGAAGTCGGTTCAGAGCCGCGTCCTGTCCCAATTGCGCGACATCCTTGTGCCGACTGCGCGGTTCAAGCCCTACAAGCCGGCAGAACGGCCGCTGAGCGATATCTGGTACTGGACGACGCCGGTTGCAGGCAATGAAGACGGCGTTTGCCGGAGCAACCTGATCCGATTCGAGTTTGCCCCGACCGACCGCCGAGATCGGGGAGCCGAGACACCCGTCAAGGTGATCGGCCTGACCGCAGACTGGCGCTATCGCTTTGCGGAGGCCGGCAGGGCCTGCGGTGATCTGTCTCCGGAGGCCTTAGACTTCGTGGACGCGCCCAGCGAGGATGCTTTCGTGCGTGGCCACGCCGCCCTCGTCGCTCTCAAGGCAGCAATCGCCGACGGCTCGCCGGTCGAACTCTCCTGCGGCCGGCGCACGCCCGGCGAATGCCGGGACATGATCCTCAAATCCGAGGTCGGGGCCGTCGACGAATATCAGGACTGCGAAGCCCGCCCCGGCGATCCGACCGGGTGGAGCTGCGAGGCGATCTCCTTCGGCGACTACCGACTTCGAACCTATGGGCCTTATCGCACGCCCCCAGAAGTGCGGGCCGTGGAGCTGACCGAGTACATCGTGCTGTGGCATGAGCGACGGGACTGAGTTTCGCGGATTCCTTGACTTTCAAGGCTTTCCACCTCATATGCCCCTCGTCGTGGCGATCTCGCCGCGCCCATCGGCTGACGCCCGCCGCGTAATGCGCTTCCCGAAGCGCACCCGGGCCCGGACCGATCCATCCCATAGCGACGCCATTACGCGGGGCGTCTCCCAACGAGACCCCGCTTCCGACCGCAGGCCTGCATGGCCGTGCGGCTTCGGTCGCATACCGAAAGACTTCCATTGACCAACTTCGCTTCGCTTGGCCTCGCCAAGCCGCTGCTCACGGCGCTGGCCGCCGAGGGCTACACCACCCCTACCCCGATCCAGGCCCAGGCCATCCCGCTGGTGATGGAAGGCAAGGATCTGCTCGGCATCGCCCAGACGGGCACCGGCAAGACCGCCGCCTTCGCCCTGCCGATCCTGCATCGCCTGGCGGCCGACAAGAAGCCGGCCCCGCGCCGCGGCTGCCGCTGCCTGGTCCTGTCGCCCACCCGTGAACTGGCCACCCAGATCGCCGACAGCTTCCGCGCCTACGGCGCCGGCATGGGCCTTTCGGTCGCCGTCGTGTTCGGCGGCGTCAAGTACGGACCGCAGGTCCGTGCGCTGGCCGGCGGCGTCGACATCCTGGTCGCCACCCCGGGCCGCCTGATCGACCACATCAACGAGAAGGTCGCCGTCCTGTCGGAGGTCGAGATCTTCGTGCTCGACGAGGCCGACCAGATGCTCGACATGGGCTTCGTGGTGCCGATCCGTCGCATCGTGAAGGGCCTGCCGCAGAAGCGTCAGAACCTGTTCTTCTCCGCCACCATGCCCTCGGAGATCGAGAAGCTGGCCGGCGAGCTGCTCAAGACCCCGTCCAAGGTGTCGGTGACGCCGCAGGCCACCACCGTCGAGAAGATCGACCAGAAGGTCCTGTTCGTGGAAGCGCCGCGCAAGCGCGCCCTGCTGGCCGAACTGTTCGATGATCCGGCGTTCAAGCGCGTGCTGGTCTTCACCCGCACCAAGCGCGGCGCCGACCGCGTCGCCAAGGGCCTGACCGCCATCGGCATCGAGGCCGCCTCGATCCACGGCGACAAGAGCCAGGGCCAGCGCGAGCGCGCCCTGGCGCAGTTCAAGTCCGGCGAGATGCGCGCCCTGGTGGCCACCGACATCGCCGCCCGCGGCATCGACGTCGACGGCGTGTCTCACGTCATCCAGTACGAGCTGCCCAATGTGCCGGAAGCCTACGTCCACCGCATCGGCCGCACCGCGCGGGCCGGCGCCAACGGCTCGGCCGTGTCGCTGGTCGCCGATGACGAGCGCAACCTGCTGCGCGACATCCAGAAGGTGACGCGCCAGACGATCCCCAGCTGGGATCGTCGCAACGACAAGGTGCTGGGTCAGGCCCAGGCGGCCATGGCCGCCATCGAGCCCGAGAAGCCGCATCGCGATCCGCGCGCGGCCAACGGTCGGGGCAATGGCGGCGGCCGCAACGGCCAGCAGAACCGCAACAACAAGCCCCAGGCGCTCGACGCCAGCGGCAAGCCGCAGCCCGAGCGCGGCCAGCGCGCACGTCACCGTCCGGCCGGCTACGATCCCCTGGCGGCCGTCAACAGCCTGATCGGCGCCGCCGGCGAAGCCGCGCCCAAGCGCAAGAGGAACCGCAGCCGCAATCGCGGTCGCGGCGGCGGCCAGGCCCAGGGCGCCGGCGCGGCGGGGTAGTTCCCCGCCGTTGACGGAGATCAAGGCGGCAGGCGGCCGCGGCGCGGATAGTCACCGGATCGGAGGAGCCAGCCAGGCGCAGGAGATCCGAGGACAACGCCATGAAAACGCTGCTTGTCGCCGCGGCCGCCCTGTCGATGGCGATCGCCCCTATGGCTTCGGCCCAGACGCCCGACTCGGCTCCGCCCGACGCCGGGCGCTTCGGCCAGTGGCCGGACTATAGCGCCGACCAGCGCTACCGGCCGCGATGGTCGCCCGGCGACCGCCTGCCGCCGCAGTACCGCCAGCGGCAGCACTACGTCGAGGACTGGCAGAAGCGGGGCCTGCGCCGCCCGCCCAAGGGCTATCGCTGGGTCCGCTACAACGACAACAACTACTTCCTCGTGGCCATCGTCAGCGGCCTGATCGCCCAGACCGTCTACCGCGACGAGCGCGACCAGACCTGGGACCGCCGCTATTCGCAGCGCTACACCTACCAGGACGACCTCTACTATCGGGAATGCCGCAAGAGTCCTGACCCGGCCGGCGTCCTCATCGGCGCCCTGATCGGGGGCCTGATCGGCGACGCCGTGGACGACCGCGGCAGCGGCGGGGCCATCGCCGGCGTCATCCTCGGCGGCGCGATGGGTGCGGCCCTGACGCGAGACCTCGACTGCGAGGATCGCAGCTACGCCTACAAATCCTACTACAACGGCTTCAACTCGGGACGGCCCGGCAGCACCTACCGCTGGCGGAACCCGCGCAGCGGTCGCTATGGCGAGATGCGGATCGACGGCTACTACAGCGACCGGGCCGGCTTCCGCTGCACGAACTTCACCCAGCGGGTCTACATCAACGGTCGACCGCGCATCGACCAGGGCCGGGCCTGCCGTCAGCCGGACGGGTCCTGGGCGATCGTGAACTAGGTTGCGGGGGGACAGCTTCGGGCGATAGCCCGTCGCTGTCCCCTCAACACTGTCAGAGGGCTACCGCCCCTTCCACTGCGGCGCGCGCTTCTGGGCGAAGGCCATGGGACCTTCGCGGAAGTCCTCGGACTGGAAGAGGGCCGCCACGGCCGGCATCTTGAACTGGCCGCCGATGGCGTCGGCGAGCGGCATCTCCAGGCCCTGCAGCACCGCCTGCTTGGAGGCGCGAATCGACATCGGGCTGCATTCGCCGATCAGGCCGGCCCACTTCTTGGCTTCCGCCATCAGGTCGGCGGCCGGGACCACGGCGTTGACGAAGCCCAGCTCCTTGCCTTCGGCGGCGCTGACGCGGCGGGCGGTGAGAATCATGCCCATCGCCTGCTTCAGGCCGATCTGGCGCGGCAGCCGATGCAGGCCGCCGGCCAGGGCGGCGAGGCCGACCTTCGGTTCCGGCAGCGCGAACACCGCGCCTTCCGAGGCGATGATCAGGTCGCAGGCCAGCGCGATCTCGAATCCGCCGCCCATGGCCACGCCGTTGACCGCCGCGATCAGGGGCTTGTCGAGGTCGAAACGGCTGGTCAGGCCGGCGAAGCCCGACGGCGGGCTGCCCATCTTGCCGCCCATGGCCTGGTGCTTGAGGTCGTTGCCGGCCGAGAAGGCGCGGTCGCCGGCGCCGGTGACGATACCCACCCACTGGTCCGGGTCGGCGGCGAAGGCGTTGAACGCCTCGTCCAGCTCGAAGTGCATCGGCGAATGGAGGGCGTTCATCACCTCCGGCCGGTTCAGGGTGAAGATGGTGACCGGCCCCTCGCGGTCGACCGTGATGAACTCGTAGGCCATGAAAGCGTCTCCCTGTTCTCGGCCGGGGACATGTTCCGGCGCAGCCGGTACGTGTCCCCGCTTTACGCTCCGTCCGTCAAACGGGGACACGTACGCCCGAAGAGGGCGAACATGTCCCCGCCCCTACCCCACCACCGCCATCTCGCGGCGATAGCGCTTCCAGTTCTCGACGTAGTGCATCGCCGAGCCGATCAGGGCCGCCGCCTGGGTCTCGCCGAGCTCGCGGACCACCTTGCCGGGCGCGCCCATGACCAGGCTGTTGTCGGGGATCTCCTTGCCCTCGGGAATCAGCGCCCCGGCCCCGATCAGGCAGCCGCGCCCGATCTTCGCGCCGTTCAGCACGATCGAGCCGATGCCGATCAGGCTGCCGTCGCCGATGGTGCAGCCGTGAAGCATAACCATGTGACCAACGGTCACGTTCGCCCCGATCAACAGCGGACTGCCGTGGTCGGCGTGAAGCACAGATCCGTCCTGGATGTTGCTGTTCTCGCCAACGGTAATGGTGTCGGTGTCGCCTCTAGCCGTGGCGCCCCACCAGATGCTGGCATTCTTCTTCAGAATCACGTTCCCCATCACGGACGCGGTCGGCGCGATCCAGTATTCATCTTCCGAAGGCAGGGTGGGGCTTAAGGCGCCCAAAGCATACACAGTCATAGCCTCGCCTCGTATATTTGTCGTGACGGCTTGATTAACCGCTCGGAAACCAAGTTAGCATCAATCTTGTCAGGCGATTCGAGCGGGTCCCGATCCTCTCAAATCCTGCACGGGCGACTTTCCGTCCGTGGTCTCCTGACGACGGAGAACCGGGTGTCGCGTTTGGTGTCCAGGCGTCCAAGGACGTCTCCAGTCCCGCGAAGTGCAAGCGAGCCTCCCGGCCGCTCGTGCGTCATCCGCTCCGCTTTCCTGTCCCAAGGGCGCGCCGTTCCGGCGACGCCCTTTTTTCATGCCCCAATGGAGGCTTCACGATGACCAAGCGTGCCCTGAAGCGGACCGTGCGCGAAGGCGCATTCGATCACGCCCAGTTTCACCAGGACGACGGCGGCAAGGTGCGCCGCCTGCCGGTGAGCAACGGCTGGTCTCCGCTCGTCCGGGATGAGGATCGCGAGCAGGGGTATCTGAAGACAATAAAACCAAAATCCGAGGGCCAGGCCGACCTGATCAAGGCCATCGACGCCAGGAACCTGGTCATGGCGCTCGGCCCGGCAGGCACCGGCAAGACCTACCTGGCCATCGCCAAGGCCGTCGAGGCGCTGGAGGCCGGCAAGGTGGCCAAGATCGTGCTCAGCCGCCCGGCGGTCGAGGCCGGCGAGTCGATCGGTTACCTGCCCGGCGACATGGAGGACAAGCTCGCCCCCTACCTTCGGCCGCTCTACGACGCGCTGTCCGACCGGCTGTCGATGAAGCGGGTGCGGGCCCTGATCGCCGAGGGCGCCATCGAGATCGCGCCGGTCGGCTACATGCGCGGCCGGACGCTGAACAACGCCTTCGTGGTCATCGACGAGGCCCAGAACTGCACCTACGGCCAGCTGAAGATGCTGCTGACCCGGCTGGGCTGGCACTCGACCATGGTGGTGACGGGCGACCCCAACCAGTCGGACCTGCTGCCGGGTCTCTCGGGCCTGGGCGACGTCGCCGACCGATTCGAGGCCGTGCCCAACATCGCCGTCGTCCGCCTGGCCGAGCAGGACATCGTCCGCCACCCGCTGGTCGCGGAGATGCTGGGGGTGCTTTGAGGGCGCCTGCGGCCATTGGCATAGACACGTCATGGCCCGGCTTGTCCGGGCCACCCACGAACACCAGAACTGAAGGAAGGGCGCGGTCTTGCAGGACGGAGCCCTTCCGTTTGGCCCATCACGCATAGGTGGCCCGGACAAGCCGGGCCATGACGGTTGAATTTCAGCCTTATGCCGTCGGCTTCGGCGCCAGCCACCCGCGATACCGTACGATTATGCCGGCCAGCGGGTGGCCGATCTCGACGTCGAAGTGAAAGCGGCCGTCCACGATTTCCTCGTGGGCGGCCGTCGTCGGTCCAAGCCAGAGCGGCAGCGGAACGCCGAACAGGCTGAAGCGCCGGATGACCAGGGTCATCCGGCCGTCCTCGACCACCGGCGCCATGGCGATGGCCAATGGGCCGAAGCGTTCGACGACGAGATGCTCCGACCGCCCCTGCCCCGGCTCCTGCAGGCTGGAGAAGGTCTTGCCGCCGAAGGTGCGGGTCCAGAGCTCGGCGTCGCCGCGGCGTTCGAAGCGCACGCTGACCGGCACGTCCTCACCGGCGCGCGGGAAGCCGATGATCGCCGCGACGATCCGCGCGAGCAGACCCCTGCCCCGGCTGACGGTCGCCTGCCCCGCGACCGCCAGCATTCCAGCCCGCAGATCATGCACGGCCCGCCAGGCGTCCGGCATGGCGTCATAAGCCCCGGCCATCACCTGGCGATAGACGGGCTCGGACGCGGCGATCTCCTCCCGGACGCCGCAGCGGATGGCGCGGCGGGCGAATGCGGCCTCGAAGTCGGAGAGTTCCAGATCCGCGACGGACGGTTGCGCGCCGGGCTCCGGTCTGCGGCCATCGATCATCCGCCGGATCAACGCCTCGGCGGCCATGGAGGGGATGTAGGGACCGTCGTCGCCCTCGGCCACCAGATGCCAGGACCGGCGGACGGGGCGTCCCCCGGCGTCCTCGCCGGTGGCGGCCACGAACATGCCGCCGCGATGCTCGCCCCAGCGCAGCCGGTTGATCGCCCAGTGGAAGAGCGGCGAGAGGGGGGCAAGCGTCGGAAGCAACCGCCAGCGCACCAGCCGCGCCATGCCGTTCAGCATTCTGTGCAGCAGCTCCGGCGTCGGCCCGGCGCCGAACCATACGTCACGCAGCCCGGGCAGCATGGCCGGCAGGGTTCGCAGATCCGGCGTGTCGACGAGCGAGAAATGGAGATTGCGCAGCGGCGTCACGCCGGGCGGCGCGACGGTCGCGCGGCGGGTCTCGATCAGGGCCGGGGCCTGGGCGGCGCGGCCGTCCCGCACCAGAGTCACGGGCTTTCCCGCGTAGCCGGCGATGCCCTGCACCACGCTCAGGCCGATTCCGGACCAGGGCGTCGGCGCGATGCCGGCCGAGACCGAGCGCACGACCGACCAGTCCTCGGACAGCTTGCGGACCACCGCCGAGGTCAGGGCGGGACAGGTGCTGACGCCCGAGCGCACGAAGACGCCCGCCGCCTTCGCCGCGCCATCCAGCGCCGAGATTCCGGCCACGAAGTCCGAACCGTCGGCCAGGTCAATGTAGGGCACGCGGGCGGTGATACAGGCTTCCGCGACTCGATAGGGATTTTCGCCGTAGGCTTGGAACGGTCCGCTGGCGTCGACGACGAGGTCGGCCCGGGCCTCCGCCAGCTGCGCGGCCAGGTCGCCGTCGCGGTCGAACCGGAAGGGGATGAGCACCGCGTCGGACCGCGTCCACTCGGCCATCCTGCGCGCCTTGGCCTCCGACCGCCCGGCCAGAAGCAGCACCAGGCGCCATTCGTTCGCCAGCAGCCGGGCCAGCCGGCCGCCGAACGTGCCGTAGCCGCCGATGACGAGAACCCTCATGCGCCCAGCACCCTGTCGGCGTGGCGCGCGTCGGGGATGTAGCAGACGTCACTGCGGCCAAAGAGGCGGTAGCGGTTCTTCGCGACCAGGTCGTACAGCGCGTCAGCGACCGCTCGCGGCAGAATCCGGAAGACGTTGGCCAGCACGAAGGGAAAGCCCAGCAGGCTCGCCATGCGCATCGAACCGTCCGCCTTGAAGCGGGCGACGCCGTTCTCGATCAGGATGTTGGTCTCGTAGTTGTCCGGATCGAGGCCGTAGTGGCGATAGAGCGCCTCGCCGAGCGGCGTCTGGGCGGGCAGCAGCCGGAACACGCCCTTGCGGTCGAACCGCAGCACGATCCGCGCCCAGGCCGAGCAGAAGACACACTGGCCGTCGAAGACGATGACCGGCCGGTCGTCCGGGAGGGCCGGAACGGCGGGGTCGTCGCGATAGCTGTAGGGCGACTTCCGGGCGTTCGGCATGGGGAGAAGGTCGGAGCCAGCGGGATCGAGGTCAAGCCGCAACAACCCGTCGTCATGGCCCGACCTGTTCGGGCCACCCATGAACACCGCGGATGTGAAAATGGGCGCGGCCTCTCGGCTGCGCCCACCAGGTCGACTCACCACGCATGGGTGGCCCGAACGAGTCGGGCCATGACGGTGGAGGGTGACCCGCCTACTCCAGGTCTTCCGCGAGGATGGCCATCTCGAACAGGAAGGAGCCGGGCTCGTCCTCGTCCTCGTAGATGACGCCGATGAACTCGCTCTTCAGCTCGACCTCGGCCGAATCCTTCTGCTTGCGCGCCTTCACCGAGAAGTGGGGATTGCCGAAGGTGCGCTTCAGATGCGCTTCGATCTGCTTGATGTGCTTCTCGTCCACGGCGTGGCTCCTGTTACTGGCGCGCGCCGGGGCGCGTTCGGCGCGAACCTAGCGCCGTCCCCAGTGGAGGCAAGCCAAAAGCCGTGAACCCTGTTCGGCTCAGATCACGTAATCGTAGACCGCCTCGGCGAGGGTGTGGTCCATCGTGCGCGCCGGCTCTTCGCAGGTCGGGCAATTAACCAGGCGCGCGGGCACACCGGCCGCCGTGCAATGGGGCGGCACGGGCTTGAGCACGACCGAGCCGGACGCGACCTTGGCGTACTCGCCGATCTCGATGTTGCCGAGCACCTTGGCGCCGGCGCCCAGCAGGACGCCGCGGCCGATCTTGGGGTGGCGGTCGCCGCGCTCGGCGCCGGTGCCGCCCAGGGTGACTCCATGCAGCATGGAGACGTCGTCGCCGACCACGGCGGTCTCGCCGATGACGATGCCGGTGCCGTGGTCGATGAACAGGCCGCGGCCCAGGCGGGCGTAGGGGTTGATATCGACCTGGAACACCTCGCTGCCCCGGCTCTGCAGGTAGAAGGCCAGGGTGTCGCGGCTGTGGGTCCAGAGCCAGTGCGCCACGCGATGGTTCTGCAGCGCCTGGAAGCCCTTGAAGAACAGGAAGGGCTGGACGTAGCCCTTGCAGGCGGGGTCGCGCTCGAACACGGCCTTCAGGTCCGCCTCGGCGGCGGCGACCAGCGAGGGATCGGCCTCGTAGGCCTCCTCGGCGATCTCGCGGGCGCTCATGGCGCGCAGTTCCTGGTCAGCGATCTTGCGGGCGAACTGGTAGGACAGCGCCTCGGCCATGCTGTCGTGCGACAGGATGACGGCGTTCAGCAGGCTGGCCAGCGTCGGCTCGTCGCGCGCGGCCCGCTCGGCTTCGTTGCGCAAGCCGGCCCAGACGGGCGGAGGACCGGCGGTGACCACTTCGAACTGTCTGGGCATGTCCGCCCTCCCGGTTTACGCGCGGGGCCTAATAGCACAGGTCGCCCACGTCGCCGAATTTCGCCCTGGTTGGCGATATGGGGACAAGAACACGGTTCGCCAAGGGGCCTGTTGCCGTCCTCGCCTATCCGCCATAGGTCTTGTCCATGCGCGCACTTCAGGCACTCGCCCTCCTCGCCGCCGTCTCGATCCCCGGCCTGGCGTCGGCCCAGAGCGACCGTCCCCTGACGCGGGACGGACTCGTCGCCGCCATCAAGTCGGACCGCGCCTGGTGCGCCGGCTGGCGCGAAGCCGACCAGAGCTGCGAGGAAGTCGTCTTCCTCGAGACCGCCGACAATCTGGTCAGCCAGACCCGCCGCTACAGGATCTATGAAGGCGCTGACTTCGAGATGGTGGTGCGCAATACCGCCAGGCTCGACGCGGGAAAGCTCTGCTGGACCTATCGCTTCGACGAGATGGACATCGCCTTTCTCGAGGCCGGCGTCCGTGCGTCCGCGGAGCAGGCCGCGGCGATGATGCTGGTGATGCGCGAGACGATGTCGGAGCTCGAAGGCAAGGTCGCGTGCGACGCCTTTACCCGCGACGAGGCGACCGGCGAGATCGCCGCCGCCACGACGCTCGATGGCGAGCGCGCCCCGGAATACGACAGCCGCTTCCGGCTGCTGGCCCCCGACACCCGCGTCAAGCTGCGCGGCGTCTTCGAGGATACGCCCGAAGCGACAACGACCTAGGCTCAAGAGTCCCATGACCCACGGCGTTCCCGAGCTTCCCGCAT
>CAYTZY010000012.1:18465-20673 GCA_964442795.1 uncultured Caulobacter sp. | reverse complement strand
CATTCGGCGAGCCCCTTCCGCTGGCCGCGGCGCCGGAGGTGTTGGCCTTCCTGGCCCGTCGCCGCTCCGCATCGGCGCTGAGCCTCTCCGCGCCCGGACCGACGGCGGAGGAGCTGGCCGACCTGCTGCGGATCGCCGCCCGTGTTCCCGACCACGGCAAGCTGGCGCCCTGGCGGTTCGTGATCCTGGAGGGCGCGGGGAAGGAGGCCTTCGCGGCGCGCCTCGAAGCCCTGGCGGCGTCGCGGCCGGACGCCGCCAAGCTGATCGCCAAGCTGGGAAAGCTGAAGGCGCCGCCGCTGGGCGTGGCCGTCATCTCCCGGACCGTGGAGGGGGACATTCCCGAGTGGGAGCAGCTGCTGTCAGCCGGCGCCGTCTGCACCACCCTGACCTATGCCGCCCTGGCCATGGGCTACGGCGCCAACTGGATCACCGACTGGTACGCCTATGACGCCGAGGCGCGGGCCGTGCTCGGGCTGGCGCAGACCGAACGCGTGGCCGGGTTCATCTTCATCGGCACGGCCGCCGAGGCGCCGCAGGAACGGGTCCGTCCGGACGTGGCGGCCTTGACGACGCGGTACGGGGGCTAACCCCGCCCGCGATAGGGCGCCACGCCCTGGTCGGGCAGCCACAGTCCCTCCGGCGCGGGTCCGCTCTGCCAGAAGACGTCGATCGGGATGCCGCCGCGCGGATACCAGTAGCCGCCGATCCTCAGCCACTTCGGCGCCGCCACCTCGACGATCTTGCGGCCGATGGCCACCGTGCAGTCCTCGTGGAAAGCGCCGTGGTTGCGGAAGGCCCCCAGGTAGAGCTTCAGCGACTTCGACTCGATCAGCCAGTCGCCCGGCGCGTAGTCGATGACCAGGTGGGCGAAGTCGGGCTGGCCGGTGACCGGGCACAGCGAGGTGAACTCCGGCGCGGTGAAGCGGGCCAGGTACAGGGTGTCGGCCTGCGGGTTGGGCACACGCTCCAGGACGGCGTCCTCGGGACGGGCCGGCGCGTCGACGAGGCGTCCCAACTGGGTCAGGTGATCGGTCATGGCGGCGATTTAGTCCCCCCTCCCCCTCGCGACAAGCGTGTCGCCGCCGGTGTAGGGAGGGGCAAAGCAAGGGAGAGAGACATGTCGGGCAAGGATTTCGACGGCTTCGTGGTGGTGGTGACCGGCGGGTCGACGGGCCTGGGGCGGGCGATCGCTGTCGAGACGGCCAGTCGGGGCGCCGCGGTGGTGGTGATCAACTACGCGTCCAGCAAAGCCGAGGCCGAGGAGACCGGCCGGCTGTGCGAGGCTCAGGGCGCCAAGGCTGTGCTGGTCCAGGGCGACGTGGGCGAGGACGCCGACTGCCGCAGGATCGCGGCCGCCGCCGAGCCGTTCGGCCGCATCGACGCCCTGTTCAACAACGCCGGCGTGACCAAGTTCGCGCCCAACCACGGCGACCTCGACGCCGTCGACGCCGACGACTTCCTGCGGCTGTACCGCGTCAATGTCGTCGGGGCCTTCCAGATGGTCCGCGCGGCCCGCGCGCTGCTGGAGGCCGCGCCGCAACCGGGCGCGGTGGTCAACACCGCCTCGATCGCCGGGGTGACCGGCATCGGGTCGTCGGTGCCCTACGCCGCCTCGAAGGGGGCGATGAACACCATGACCCTGTCGCTGGCCCGCGGGCTGGCGCCGAAGATCCGCGTCAACGCCATCTGCCCGGGCTTCATCGACACGCCCTGGTTCGGCAAGGCGATGGAGGACGACACCGTGTCTCGCATGCGCGAAGGCGTCATCCGCTCCACCCCGCTGAAGGCCGCCTCGACAGCGGAGGACATCGCCGGGGCGGCGGTGTTCCTGGCGGCGCCCGCCTCACGGCACGTCACCGGCGAAACCCTGCTGGTGGACGCCGGAACGCACCTGGGCTTCGCATCAATGTCGATGCGCTGAGTCCTCCGCAGCCAGGGCGCCCGCGCCCGGCAACCGCGTTCCGCATTGCAGCATTCCGCAACGGGAGCGGCCTCTTCGGCGCCCATTTTTCGGGCGACCGGCGGCCAAGACGCTCAAAATCCCGACAGTCGCGCGGGTCAACCCCGCTGCGCGCCCCCTGTCGTTAGGGCGACGGGAACGGTTCGACCACTCTGGGACTCGCTCGACGTCGCACGACGGGGGCGACGCTGGCGCGGCCTCGATCCGTCCGGCGCTAACAACAAGGGGATAGCGATGAAAGCTCTTAA
>CAYTZY010000012.1:4381-18453 GCA_964442795.1 uncultured Caulobacter sp. | reverse complement strand
GTCTCTCGCCCTCGGCGGCGCGGCCTATGCGCAGGACGTGTCGTTCAACGTCGGCGTGGCGTCCGACTACGTGTACCGCGGCGTGTCCCAGACGGACGAAGGCGCGCAGCTGTTCGGCGGCGCTGATTTCAGCAGCGGCATCTTCTACGCCGGCGCCTGGGCGTCCAACGTCGACTTCGGCGACGGCACCGACGCCGAGTACGACTTCTACGCCGGCGTCAAGCCGACCGCCGGCCCGGTCAGCCTCGACCTGGGCGTCATCTACTACGGCTACCTGAACGACCCGACCGGCTCCGACTACGCCTTCTGGGAAGTGAAGGCCGCCGCCTCGGTTCCGGCGGCATCGGCGACGCGACCTATGTTGAAGTCAACGGCAGCGTTTCGCCGGCCGAGAAGTGGACGCTCAGCGCGGCCCTTGGCAATCAGAGCTTCGACATCGGCGGCGACTACTCGACCTGGAACGTCGGCGTCGGCTACGCCTTCAACGACACCATCTCGGCCGACCTGCGCTACCACGACAACGACCTGGCCTGCGGCACGATCTGCGACAGCCGCGTGACCCTGTCCCTGAAGGCCGCGATGTAACGCGGACTGACCTGACGGAAAAAAGGAGCCCGCCGCGAACCCTCGCGGCGGGCTTTCTTCATTTCAGGGGAACCGGAAGAATGCGGGGTCAGCCCTCAGGCCGCCTGGACCGCCCTGGTAGGGACGGTGGGACTCGAACCCACACGCCTCGCGGCTGCGGATTTTAAGTCCGCTGCGTCTACCATTCCGCCACGTCCCCGGACCGGACTGCTCTAGCGCGCGGCGACGGCCGGCGGCAACCGAATGCCGCCGAACGCGCCGCGACTACCGGCCGACGCCTTCGCGCGGCGCCGTGGCCCCGCGCTGTTCCGACAGAAGCCTGGCCGAGGCGTCCCGCATGCGGTCGCGTTCGGCCACCGTCATGCAGATCTTCTGGGGCCGGTTGCTGCCGACGACGTGCTCGCGGACGCAGACGATCCTGTCGGGGTCGTCCTTGGCCGGCTTGGCCTTCGGGGCGGGCGGCGCCGCTTCGGGCGGCGCTTCGGCGGGGGCCGTCGCTTCGACCGCCGCGCCGGCGGGCATGGCGGCCGCCGCGAGCGCGGTCAGGACGAGGGAAAACATCACTCTACGCATTCGGCATCCTTTCAAGATGGCCGGAATTGGGTTTGGGCCATGTTGGACCGCCGAGGTCACACGGTGTCAAGGTGCGTCAGGTTCACAATGCCGGCCGCGCGGAGCGCCGCCTCGAGTTCGACCAGCGTGGCGGCCAGCTCGTCCGGATCGCGCCCCCGGACCACCAGATTGGAGCCGTAGCCGTCGTTGGAGAAGAACGGATAGCTGCCCAGCGACAGGGTCGGGTGGGCCTTGGCCACGGCGGCCAGCGGCGCGGCGATGACGCCCTCGCCCGATCCGTCGACGCGCAGGGTGCGCGAGATCGTCACCGCGCCGCCTTTCAGCCGGTGGCCGACGTCCTCGAGCATGCCGCGCATGATCGAGGGCACCCCGGCCAGCACGAAGACGTTGCCGATCTGGAAGCCCGGCGGGCCCTGCACCGGGTTCTTCACCAGGCTGCCGCCCTCCGGCACCCGGGCCATGCGGCGGCGGGCGGCGTTGAGCTCGCCCTGCCAGCGCGCCTCCATCATGGCGATGATCTCGGGGTGCTCGTACAGCGCCACGCCAAAGGCCCGGGCCACGCAGTCGGCGGTGATGTCGTCGTGCGTCGGACCGATGCCGCCGGTGGTGATCAGGTAGTCGTAGCGTTCGCGCAGATGGTTCACGGTCGCGACGATCTCGTCCTCGACGTCGCCGACCACGCGGGCCTCCGCCACCTCGACGCCGTGGACGCCGAGATAGCGGGCGATGGCGTTGAGATTGGTGTCCTGGGTCCGCCCGGACAGGATCTCGTCGCCGATGATCAGGACGGCCGCGGTGACGCGATCTTGGCTCATGGGTAGCTCCATCTGCCCCGCGCCTGCGGCGGCCCGGGTGTTTTAGCGAAGGGCGCGGCGCTGTCAGGACAAAAAAGCCGGAGGCCGCACTTCGCCGGGACGACCGAAAACGGTAATCCCGGACCATGAAGTTTCCCGCCCCGCTCAGCCACGGCGTCCTGGTCAGCCGCTACAAGCGGTTCTTCGCCGATGTTACGCTCGACAGCGGCGAGGAGATCACCGCCCACTGCCCAAATCCCGGCGCCATGCTGGGTCTGAACATGCCCGGCCTGGGCGTCTGGCTGTCGAAGTCCGATGATCCCAAGCGCAAGCTGACCTGGACGCTGGAGCTGGTCGAGGACGGCGGCGGGCTGGCCGGCGTGAACACCATGTTGCCCAATCGCCTGGTCGCCGAGGCGCTGGCCGCCGACGCCATCCCCGAGCTGACCGGCTACGACGTCCATCGCCGGGAGGTGAAGTACGGCCAGGCCAGCCGGGTCGACTTCCTGCTGGAGAAGGGAACCGGCGAGCGCTGCTGGCTGGAGATCAAGAACTGCAATGGTAATAACACGCGCCCGGCGAGGCATTGGGTCGAGGTGAAGAATTGCCATTTCAGCCGAAAGCCCGGCTTGGCGGAGTTCCCCGATTGCGTCGCTGCAAGATCAGCCCGCCACATGGACGAACTCGCCAACATGGTCCGGCAAGGCGACGACGCGACCGTGCTATTCGTGATCCAGCGGACCGACTGCAACGCCTTCTCGGCGGCGAGCGACCTCGACCCAGCGTTCTCCACTTCACTGGAACGCGCCGCAGACATTGGCGTCAACGTGCTCTGCTACGCTTGCGATCTAAGTGTTAGCGGGGTTCAAGTTTCGCACCCAGTCGAATGGCGACGATGAGTTCGATAAATTCCGCTATGGGTGGGGAGCGGACGCTGGTCACCCGCTCAATTGAGTGCGTTCAACCTAGCAAACACTCAGTCTGCGGGACGGAGCTGGCCGATCAGCGCGAGAAGCTGACCATCCTCAAAATGGTGAGAGTTGAGCTCTCCAAGTCGCTTCTGAGTTCGCGCATCCAATACGTCCCAGCAGCCGTCGTCGCCCGACACGAGCAACACATTTTCCCGTAGGACCGACCAGAGAGTTCGTCCCCATGCTCGCTTACGGAGTTCGACGGCGGTCAGTTCAACGCGCACTGTGAACGCTTCGATCAATGGAATTGCGGTCACGATTACGAGCAGACTGCCAATGAAGCTCTTGGCCCAAACCGCATTGGGCCCGCTAAATCCTTTGACACCTGTACCGCCGTCGCCACCCGCGATGGCAAGCCAGATGATCCAGAGGCCGACTACCAAGAAGGGTCCGCCACAGGCGACGGTAGTAAATAACTTGCGACGTGCTGGTTTCAGCATAAGCCGCTCCAGAACTTGCGGTGTGATCTCGGCGGTGCGCACAACGCGTTTGGTGTCTAGCCAATTTCGCCAAGCGACTAGCGCTCTCCTTTTACGTGAAGAAGGATTGCTCTCCAGTTCACGGTCACACTGCTCGATCTGCTGACACAGCTCGGACATGGTCATTTGTTCGATCCTCGCCTCCAACAGAAGACCGTACTCTCGACGGGCCCATGGCCATGTGAGTGGGGGGATCGCCGCCAGGAGCAAGGTGATCAGGACGGAAAAGCTCGCAGCGATGACCGCCATTTTCCGCATCCACCGGATTAGAAACTCCGGGTCACGTGTCTCGAAGACAGCCATGACCATCGTGACCGCAAACATGAACGCCATCCAAACCAGAAGGCTCAGCAGAAGCTGAACTCCTTGTGTGCGCCAGCTGAACAGGTGATGCGAAGGGACAGGGATGGGTCGACCGAAATGGTCGAGAGGCGGAAGCCAAAGCATGGTCGAGAACAGCCCGTGCGAGTGGGTCAGGAAAGCCTCGCCACTAAATAGTGAAACGGTTTTCTGAACAACGACGCAGGGGAGCATGTTCCTCAAGGGAGGATGTTCCTAACGTCGGTTTTGGGTCGGGCGCGGACGTGTCTTGCAAAGATCAGCCCTCATTTTGAGTAAGCACGGATCAAGAACTGCCACCTGTCGCGCACTCCGCCGCTGGCCGAGTTCCCCGACTGCGTGGCGGCGCGATCGACGAAGCACCTGGGCGAGCTTGAGGCCATGGTCCGGGCCGGCGACCGGGCCGTGGCGCTGTTCGTGGTCCAGCGCACCGACTGCGACGCCTTCAGCGCCTGCCACGACCTGGACCCCGCCTTCGCAAGCGCGCTCGAGCGGGCGGCCGACGCAGGGGTCGAGGTGCTGGCCTACGGATGTGAGATGAGCCCGGCCGCGATCCGCGTCGCGCGGCAGATTCCGTGGCGCCGCATCCTGGTCGGCTAGGCTGCCGCAAGGCTGGACAGGCATTCCCGGCGGCGTAACCTCGTCCCTGTCAGTCGCCTGTCAGGCCGGTGTCGGGCGGCTGTCGGCCCGCTGGCGGGTTGCTGGCGTGGCGGGCAAACCGGTGTGGGACGAGCGTCGGGGCGACCACCGACGAGGGAACGTGAACATGTTGATCCAGAAGCTGCGGCTGCAAAGAGGCTGGTCCCAGGAACAGCTGGCCGAGGTCTCCGGTCTCAGCGTGCGCACCATTCAGCGGCTCGAACGCGGCCAGCCCGGCAGCCTCGAGACGATGAACGCCCTGGCGGCGGTCTTCGAAATCGACCTCGATCGCCTCAAGGAGCCCGCGATGGACACCCCCCGTTCCGACCTGCCGCCCGACGAAGCCCTGGCCCTGGCCCATGTGCGCAAGGTGAAGGGCTTCTATGTGAACCTGACGTCCTATGTGGTCGTGATCTCCGGGCTCGCCGTCATCAACCTGCTCAGCTTTCCGCAGTACCTGTGGTTCATCTGGCCGGCGCTCGGCTGGGGCCTCGGGATCGCGTCCCAGGCCCTCGCCGTCTTCGGCGCCGTACCCTTCCTGAACGGCGACTGGGAGCGGCGGCAGGTGGAGAAGTATCTGGGCCGCAAGCTGTAGGACCGAGCGCGCGGGTCGGCGTGACAGGCCGGCCCGAAGCGGCGATAATACCTTCATGACGCACGCCGCAACCCTGTCGAATTCGTCCGGCCCCTTCGGGGACGCGCGGCTTCGCCTGGGCTGACGCCCGCGAAATCGACCCGCGACCCCGCCGCTTCGGACGGGTCGCGATGAAACCTCTCCGACGGCTTCAACCTTCGGAGACATCCATGACCACCCCGCCCCAACTGCCCTGGTTCCCCATCCGCACCGAACGGCTGCTGCTGCGTGAACTGCGCGCCGACGACCATGACGACATGCACGCCTACGCCTCGGACCCGGACACCGTCCGGTTCATGGAGTGGGGGCCCAACACGCCGGAGGTCACCCGCGAGCGGATGGCCTTCGTGCTCGACCAGCAGACCCGCTGGCCGCGCGACACCGTCGACCTGGCGGTCGAGCTGGTCGCCGCGCGGCGGATGATCGGCTCGATCAGCCTTCGCCTCGACAGCCGGGGCGGCGCCGACTTCGGATACGCCTACGGCTCGCCCTGGTGGCGCAAGGGCTACGGCTTCGAGGCCGCGGAAGCCTTGGCGACGGTCGCCTTCGGGACGCTCGGCCTGCATCGGCTGCAGGCCACCTGCGACGTCCGCAACGCCGGTTCGATCGCCGTGCTGGAAAAGCTCGGCATGCGGCGGGAGGGCACGCTGCGGAAGAACCAGTGCGTCCGCGACGGGTGGCGGGACACGCACATCTATGGCCTGCTGGCGGAGGAATGGAGGGGTGGATGAGCGACGGGTGGGATCAGTCGGCGGCCGCCTGGGTCGCCAGCCTTGGCGAGGCCGGCGACTTCAGCCGGCGACATGTGCTCGACGGGCCGATGACGGCGCGGGTCGCCGCGCTGGGGCCGGTGAAGGCGCTCGACGTCGGCTGCGGCGAGGGACGGTTCTGCCGGATCCTGCGAGAGTTGGGCGTGACGCCGACCGGCGTCGATCCCACCGTGGCGCTCATCGAGCGAGCCCGCACGCTCGACCCGGGCGGCGACTACCGCGTCGGCAGGGCGGAAGCGCTGGATTTCGCCGACGGCGCGTTCGACCTGGTGGTCAGCTATCTCAGCCTGATCGACATCCCCGACATCCGCGCGGCCATTCCGGAGATGGCGCGGGTGCTGCGGCCCGGCGGACGGCTGCTGATCGCCAACCTGACCAGCTTCAATACCGCCGGGCTCGGCGAGGGCCTGGGCGGGTCCTACGATGCCGACGGCCGCTTCCGCTACACCATCGACGGCTACCTCGATGAGCGCGCCCAGTGGGTCGAGTGGGGCGGCGTCCGCATCGTCAACCACCACCGGCCGCTGGAGACCTACATGCGCCTCCTGCTGGAACAGGGGCTGGTTCTGACCTGGTTCGCCGAGCCATCGCCGACGGGCGGCGACCCCGTGACCGTGGACCGCTACAGGCGGGCGCCATGGTTCCATGTGCTGGAGTGGCGGAAGCCGCCCCTCTAGAGCCCCCGCCGCACGCCACGGTCCGGCGTGCCGTTGAACGATCCCGGCTCGACGCCGTTTGGGCATCATGCCGGCCGCCAGCGATCTGCTACCCGACCCCTACATCCTGGCGCTGACGGGGGCGGGAGTCCTCATCGCGCTGGTGGCCTGGATGCCGTTGGCCCTGAAGCGCCTGCCCCTGTCGTTGCCGATCGTGTGCATCGCCCTAGGCGCCGGCCTGTTCCTGCTGGCGAGACCGGACATCCGGCCGCTGCCGGTGGACTATCCGGAGATCACCGAACGGTTCACGGAGTTGGTGGTCATCATCGCCCTCATGGGCGCGGGGCTGAAGCTCGACCGCGTGTTCAGCTTTCGCCGGTGGGCGGTGACCTGGCGGCTGCTGGCGGTCACCATGCCGTTGAGCATCCTGGGGATCACGCTGCTGGGCGCCTGGGCCGGCCTGCCCTGGGCGGCAGCCCTGCTGCTCGGCGCGGCCCTGGCTCCGACCGATCCGGTTCTCGCCGCCGACGTGCAGGTCGGACCGCCCAGGAGCGGCGAGGAAGACGAGGTCCGCTTTGGCCTGACGTCGGAGGCTGGGCTCAATGACGGGCTGGCCTTCCCCTTCGTACACCTCGCCATCGCGCTTTCGCTCGCCGCAACAACCGGAGAGCCCCGGCTCGTCGAATGGCTGAGCTACCGGGTCCTGTGGGAGATTGCGGCCGGCGTCGGCCTTGGCTGGCTGATCGGGCGGTTGTGCGGCTGGCTGACCTTCCGCGCGCCGGCCGAGACCAAGCTCGCCAAGACCGGCGACGGCCTGATCGCGATTGCCGCGACCTTCGTCTCCTATGGTCTGACCGAGATCTTCCACGGCTACGGATTCCTTGCCGTCTTCGTCACCGCCCTGACCCTGCGCCACGCCCATCGCGAGCACGACTTCCACCGCGAGATGCACGACGTGACCGAGCAGATCGAGCGGCTGGCCATGATGGTGCTCCTGCTGCTGTTCGGCGGCGCGCTGGTCAGCGGCCTCCTGACGGGTTTGCGTTGGGTCGATGTGGGCATCGCGCTGGTCGTGCTGCTGGTGATCCGGCCGCTGGCCGGTCTGATCGGCCTGGTCGGGTTGAAGACGGCGATCGGCGAGAAGCTGACCCTGGCCTTCTTCGGCATCCGGGGGGTCGGTTCGATCTACTACCTTGCCTATGGCCTCAATCACGGCCCGTTCGAGGGCGGCGAGCGACTGTGGGGGATCGTCGGCCTGATCGTGCTGCTGTCGATCCTGCTGCACGGCCTGACGGTGACGCCGGTGATGCGCGGGCTGGACCGCAGGCAGGGCCGTGACCCGGACGGGGCCCCGCTGGACGAGCCTCCGGGTCGAGGGCGCGGCGGAGGTTGAACTTCCGTGCTAGCATTGCGACATAGGCAGCGCTGCAGATGCATCGCTCCCGCCTGCCGGGCGGGACCGCAAGGACTGACCAGATGAGCACGATGGACAGCGTCTCGGACGCGGAATACCGCACCGGGGCGATCCGGATTCACGGGGCCGAGGGCTTCGAGGGCATGCGCAAGGCCGGCCGGGTGGCCGCCGAGTGCCTGGACATGCTGATCCCGCACGTCACGCCCGGCGTGACCACCGATCATCTGGACCGGCTGGCCCGCGAGTTCGTGCTCGACCACGGCGCCCTGCCCGCCTGCTTGTTCTACAAGGGCTACAACCACACCGTCTGCATCTCGACCAACCATGTGGTCTGCCACGGCATCCCGGGCGACCGGCCGCTGCGCGAGGGCGACATCGCCAACATCGACGTCACCGTCATCGTCGACGGCTGGCACGGCGACACCAGCCGCATGTACGGCGTCGGCGAGGTCTCGCCCCGCGCCCGCCGGCTGGTCGAAGTGACCTACGAGGGCATGGCCCGCGGCCTTGCGGCCATCAAGCCGGGGAACACCTTCGGTGACATCGGCCACGCCATCCAGAAGTACGTCGAGGCGCAGCGCTGCAGCGTCGTGCGCGACTTCTGCGGCCACGGCCTGGGCAAGGTCTTCCACGACAGCCCCAACGTCCTGCACTTCGGCCGCCCGGGCGAGGGCCCGGTGCTGAAGGAAGGCATGTTCTTCACCGTCGAGCCGATGGTGAACCTGGGCAAGCCGCAGGTGAAGGTCCTGAGCGACGGCTGGACGGCGGTGACCCGCGACAAGTCCCTGTCGGCCCAGTGCGAACACAGCTGCGGCGTGACGGCCGACGGCGTGGAGCTGTTCACCGCCTCGCCGGCCGGTCTGTTCCAGCCGGCGATCGCGGGCGGCTGATCGGTCCTGCATGCTTCGCGAACGTCGCGAAGGACGCATTGCGCAACCCTCGCGCGTGGTTCATCATGACGCCCGCCTGGCGACGCGGGACCAGTCATGCCATCCAACAGCATCCAGCCCCATCAGCTCGGCCATCGCGAGCGCCTGCGCGAGCGGGCGCTGAAGAGCCTGGATGCGGTGCCGGACTATGAGCTGCTGGAGCTGTTCCTGTTCCGCACCTTCCCGCGCGGCGATATCAAGCCGGTCGCCAAGGCGCTGCTGACCCGGTTCGGCTCGCTGGGCGCGGTCGCCACCGCCTCGGTCGAGGACCTGCGCACGGTGCCGGGCGTCGGCGAACAGGCGGCGCTGGACCTGAAGCTGCTGGGCGAGGTCACGCTGCGGGTCGGCCGCGAGACCATCCGCAAGCGCACAGTGATCGGCTCGTGGAGCGCCCTGCTCGCTTATGTGAAGATCGCCCTGGCCAACGAGCCGCGCGAGCAGTTCCGCGTGCTGTTCCTCGACAACAAGAACCAGCTGATCCTCGACGAGATCCAGAACCGGGGCACCGTCGACCACGCGCCGGTCTACGCCCGCGAGGTCATGCGCCGGGCGCTGGAGCTGTCGGCCAGTTCGGTGATCCTGGTGCACAACCATCCGTCAGGCGACCCCACCCCCAGCGGCGCCGACATCACCATGACCCGCGAGGTCGTCGACGCCGGCCGGGCCCTGAAGATCAGCGTCCACGACCATCTGGTCGTCGGCCGCGAGGGCGTCGCCAGCTTCAAGGCGCTGGGACTGTTCCGATGAGCGAAGGCCGCATACAATCGACTCCAATCACTACGATTGGAATTGCCATGACCAGCCGCGTCCTGACCGCTCACGTTCCGACCGACCTCGCGGACAAGGTCGACGAAGCCGCCGCCCGCCTCGACCGGTCCCGGGCCTGGATCGTCAAACAGGCGCTCGCCGCCTGGCTCGACCGGGAAGAGCGCCGCCATCAGATGACGCTCGAGGCGCTGGCGCAGGTCGATGCCGGCGAGACCGTTGACCATGAGGTTGTCATGGAATGGGCCAACAGGTTCATCGCCAGACAGGGCGAGCCACAGCCCGGATGAAGGTACGCTGGACACGCGATGGATTTGCCGATCTTCAGCGTATCGGTGCGTTCCTCGAATCGCGCAGTTCCGCCGTGGCCGCCCGAACCATTGATCAGCTGGTCAGGACGCCGATGCGCCTGGCGGAACACCCGCGGATGGGGATGCGTCTGGAAGCCTATATCGCTCGCGAGGTCCGACGCCTGATCGTCGGCGACTACGAGGTTCGCTACGAGATCGCCTACGATGTCGTCAGCATCCTGCGGATCCACCACGTTCTGGAGGACCGATAGGCCTGCTAGCCGGCCCGCGCCATCCGCCGCCTCCGCATCGCGTCCCACACCCGCCAGCCCAACAACACAGCGACAATGGCGCCGTAGATCAGCGGCGGCCGGTGGTCGGCCTTCACCAGCATGTAGTAGTGGACCACGCCTAGCGGCACGATCAGCCAGGTCAGCCGGTGCAGCCTGCGCCAGCGTAGCGGCCCCAGCCTGCGCAGCGCCCAGTTGGTCGAGGTCACCGCCAGCGGGACCAGCAGCACGAAGGCGGCCATGCCGACGGTGATGAATGGCCGCTTGAGGATGTCCTTGCCGATGGCGGTCCAGTCGAACCACTGGTCGGTGACGACATAGTTGGTCAGGTGCAGCAGGACGTAGGCGAAGGCGAACAGGCCGACGGTGCGCCGGAAGCGGATCAGCCGCGGCTGCTTCAGGATCCTGGCCGCCGGCGTGATGGCCAGGCCCACGATCAGCAGGCGCAGCCCCCAGACGCCGAGCTCGCGGATCAGCTTGTCGACGGGATTGGCGCCCAGGTCGTTGTTGAACCCGCGCCAGGCCAGCCACAGCAGGGGAGCGAGGCAGGCGAGCCAGACGAGGCCGTAGACGACGCGGTCCAGCGCCCTGCGATCCATCAGAAGTTCTTCTTCAGGTCCATGCCGCGGTACAGGCCGGCCACCTGCTCGCCGTAGCCGTTGAACATCAGGGTCTCGCGCCGCTTCCACTCGCCGATGCGCCGCTCGGTGGCCTGGGACCAGCGCGGGTGATCAACGGTCGGATTCACGTTGGACCAGAAGCCGTACTCCCGGGGGGCGCTGTCATTCCAGGCCGTGCGCGGCTGCCTGTCGACAAAGCTGATGCGGACCACGCTCTTGATGCTCTTGAAGCCGTACTTCCAGGGCACGACCAGCCGCATCGGCGCGCCGTTCTGGTTGGGCAGGCTCTCGCCGTAGAGGCCGACGGCCATGATGGTCAGCGGGTTCATCGCCTCGTCGATGCGCAGGCCCTCGCGGTAGGGCCAGTCGAGCACCGCGCGGCGCTGGCCGGGCATCTCCGACGGTCTGTGCAGGGTCTCGAAGGCGACGAACTTCGCCTGGCTGGTCGGCTCGTACTTCTTCAGCAGGTCGGCCAGCGGCACGCCGAGCCAGGGGATGACCATCGACCAGCCCTCGACACATCGCAGGCGGTAGATGCGCTGCTGCAGCGGATTGCCGCGCAGGAAATCGCCGATGTCGTAGGTTCCCGGCTTGCTGCAGTGGCCGTCGATCTTCACCGTCCAGGGCGAGGTCGTCAGCGACCCGGCGTTGCGGGCCGGGTCTTCCTTGTCGAGGCCGAACTCATAGAAGTTGTTGTAGCCGGTGATGTCGGCGCGGCTGTTGGGCGGCTCCTTCGTCGAATAGGGGCTGGCGACGCCCTTGAGGCCGGTCGCCGCCTGGGCGCTCGCGGTCACGCCGCCCGCCATGGCCAGCCCGCCGCCGATGAGGCCGCTCATGAAGTCGCGCCGTCGCAGATAGACGTCCCGCGGCGTCACATCATTTTCGGTCAGGTCGCCGCCGTGTCGAATCAGCATGCTCGTCTCCGCAGGCCCCTTGGGGCTACGCCACCCGGGCGACTGTGGATCACGACGCCGGGATCACGGACCAGTCAATTGGACGGCGCCGGGATGTGATCGGGTCGCTTGCCGCTCGGACAGTGCGTGCTTCGACACGCGCTCTTCGAGCGCTGCTCAGCATGACGTGGGTGGGAGCGTTTCTGAACACGTCATCCTGAGCAGCCGCGCAGCGGCGTGTCGAAGGACGCAAAGCCTACGCCGCCGCCTCCCACGCAAGGAACTCCGGCGTCGACAGCAGCAGGTCGCGATAGGCCGCCGCCCGACCGTCAGCGTCGCCAAGCGCTACCAGATCGACGCCATAGCTGCGGAATCGCGTCGCCACCGGCGTGTAGAAGGCGTCGGCGATGGTCCAGTGTCCGAACAGGAACGGACCGCCCGAACGCTCGAGGCATTCGGTCCAGACAGCGACGATTCGCCGGACGTTGGCCTCGACGCCTTCGGACAGCTCGGCCGTGGTCAGCAGTCCCAGGTCCATCGGGCACTCGCGGCGCAGGTCGCCAAAGCCGCTGTGCATTTCCGCCGTCACCGAACGCGCCAGCGCCCGCGCCGCGGCGTCCTGCGGCCACAGCCTCGCCTCGGGGAACCGCTCGGCGAGATACTCGCAGATGGCCAGCGAATCCCAGATCACCAGCCCGTCGGCCTTCAGCACCGGCACCAGGCCCGAGGGCGAGTGCTTGAGGATTTCCGCCGTCGAGGTCTCGACCTCGCGCAACTGGACCAGGGTCTCGGTGAACGGCGCACCGGTGCGCTTGAGCGCCAGCCACGGCCGCAGCGACCAGGTGGACCACTTCTTGGTGCCGACGACGATTTCCACGGACTACTCCCCGGTATGATGTGACAGCCCTGTTGACGCCTCCCCCTAACCTGCACGTAAGGTGCGGCCAACAAATAGAACAAGTGTTTGAGGAAGCCGCCCATGACCGACGCCGCAGCCCCGGCGCCGACCCAGTCCGAGCTTGCCGCGTCCGCCGACGACGGCCCGGGCATTGAACCCCTCAGCACAGGCTTCCGGCGCTATGCGCTGTGGACCTTGATGATCATCTACACGCTGAACTTCCTGGATCGGCAGATCGTCAACATCCTGGCGGAGCCGATCAAGAAGGACCTGCATCTGGCCGACTGGCAGCTGGGCATGATGACCGGCCTGGCCTTCGCCCTGTTCTACACGGTGCTGGGCATCCCGACCGCCCGCAAGGCCGAGACCTCCAACCGCCCGATGATCATCGGGACCGCCCTGGCGTTGTGGAGCGGCTTCACGGTGCTGTGCGGCTTCGCCCAGAACTTCTGGCAGCTGGTGCTGGCGCGGATCGGCGTCGGAATCGGCGAAGCCGGCTGTACGCCGCCTGCCCACTCGCTGATCACCGACTATGTGCCCAAGGAAAAGCGCGCCTCGGCCATCGCCTTCTACTCCATCGGCACGCCGCTCGGCAGCCTGATCGGCATGGCCATGGGCGGCCTGATCGCCGATGCCTACGGGTGGCGGGTCGCCTTCATGGTGGCCGGTGCGCCTGGCATCATCTTCGCGCTACTGACCTTCTTCACCCTGCCCGAGCCGCGCAAGAAGCTGACCGCGGTGATGGCCGCCAAGGCGACCGCCACCATCCCGCTTCGCGAGGCGATGAAGGTCCTGATCTCCAAGAAGACCTTCTGGCTGATCGCCTTCGCCGCCGCCATCAAGGCCTTCATCGGCTATGGCCACGCCCCGTTCACCGCCAGCTTCTTCTTCCGCAGCCACGCCGGCCAGATCGCCGACCTGTCGGCCTGGATCACCAGCATCACCGGCTTCTCCATCGGCCCGATCGGCACCGTCGGCGTGGCGCTCAGCGTCGTCAGCGGCACGGCCGGCGTGCTCGGCGTCTGGCTCGGCGGCGTGATCGCGGACAAGCTCGGCGCCCGGGACCTGCGCGCCTATGTGATCGTGCCGGCCATCGCCTCGCTGATCACCATCCCGATCTACATCACCGCCGTCTCGGTCCCCAGCGCGACCGTGGCGCTGATCCTGCTGGCCCTGCCGGCCATCATCGGCTCGCTCTGGTACGGGCCGGTCTACGCCACCGCCCAGAGCATCGTGGCGCCGCAGATGCGCGCGACCTGCGCGGCGGTCCTGCTGTTCATCATCAACCTGGTGGGGCTGGGTCTCGGTCCGCTGTTCGTCGGCATCCTGAGCGACCTTTGGGCCGGCGGCATCCTGCAGCAGTCCGCCCTCACCGCGGCCGACTGCGGCAAGGCCATGCTGGACATCAACAAGGCCGCCTGCGGCGTGGCCCAGGCCGAAGGCCTGCGCTGGGCCCTGATCGTTTCCATGGGCTTCAATGTACTGGCGTTCGCCCTCTTCTGGATGGCCCGCAAGACGATCCGCGAGGAAATG
>CAYTZY010000012.1:0-4371 GCA_964442795.1 uncultured Caulobacter sp. | reverse complement strand
GCGAGCCGAAATTAGCCGCTGGCGCCTTGCGCCGGCGGCGCCCTACTTTGCACCCCGACCCTCGGGGGAAGGACGAACTCATGACCGATTCCACCGCGCCGGCCGCAGCGCCTCATCCGGGCTACGGCGCCAAGCCATACCGCGCCTACGTCCTTGGTCTTCTGCTGGTCGTCTACACCTTCAACTTCATCGACCGGGTGGTGGTGTCCATCATCCAGGAGCCGATCAAGCTGGAGTTCGGGCTCAGCGACTTCCAGCTCGGCCTGCTCGGCGGTCCGGCCTTCGCCGTGCTCTACACGCTGCTGGGCATTCCGATCGCCCGGCTGGCCGAGAAGAAGAACAGGATGACCATCCTGTCGATCTGCGTGGCCCTGTGGAGTCTCGCGACCGCGCTCTGCGGCTTCGCCACCTCGTTCGCAACCCTGTTCGCCGCACGGGTCGGGGTCAGCATCGGCGAGGCCGGATGCACGCCGCCCGCGCAGTCGGTGATCAGCGACTACTTCCCGGCCGACAAGCGGGCCACGGCGATCTCGATCTACGCCCTGGGCGTGCCGGTCGGCTCGATGCTGGCGGCCATCGGCGGCGGTTACATCGCCACCTACCTCGGCTGGCGCGAGGCCTTCTGGCTGCTCGGATTCCCCGGGCTTCTGCTGGCGATCCTCGTCAAGCTGACGGTCAAGGAGCCGCCCCGCTCCGGAGTCGTCGAGGGAGTCGAAACCCCGACCTTCCTGGAGGCCTTCGCGGTCCTGTCGAAGAAGGCCACCTTCTGGCATGTCTCGCTGGGTTCGGCCGTGGCCTCGTTTGTCGGCTACGGCGTCGGCCAGTATCTGAACTCGTTCCTGATCCGCACACACGACCTGAACATCCTGCAGGCTTCGCAGCTGACCGGCGTGGTTCTCGGCGCCGCCGCCGCCTTCGGGACCTTCTTCGCCGGCTGGCTGGCCGACAAGCTGGTCAAGCGCTACCCCAACGCACTGGCCTGGCTGCCGGCGCTGGGCTTCTTCGTCGCCACGCCCTTCTATCTGGTCGGCTACATGGCCCCGAGCCTGTGGATCGGCGTGCCGTTCATGGTCGTCGGCGCCATCACCCACTACTTCTACCTCGGCTGCATGTACGCCTCGATCCAGGGCGTCGCCCCGCCGCGGATGCGGGCGACCGCGACGGCGGTCCTGCTCTTTATCGTCAACATCCTGGGCTACGGCCTTGGCCCGCCCGTCATCGGCGCCTTGAGCGACTTCCTGGCCAACACCAGCCTGCAGCAGTTCGCGCTGACCACCGCCGACTGCGGCCGCGGCATCCTGGAGGCCAACAAGGCCAACTGCGCCGTCGGTCAGGAGTTCGGCCTGCGCTGGGCGATCTTCATCGGCCTGTTCGGCTACCTCTGGGCCGGCGTGCACTTCCTGCTGGCCTGGAAGACGCTCCGCAAGGACTGGGTCGGCTGACCGAAGGTTGACATGGGCATGCGCGGCTAGCAGGTAGCCGCGCATGATCCCTCGCTACGCACGCCCCGAAGCCGTCGCCATCTGGTCCAACGAGACCAAGTACAAGATCTGGTTCGAGATCGAGGCCCACGCCGCCGACGCCATGGCCGAGCTGGGCGTCATCCCGAAGCTCGCCGCCAAGGCCATCTGGGATGGCGGCCGCGACGCCGTCTGGGACAGCGACCGCATCGACGAGATCGAGCGCACCACCAAGCACGACGTCATCGCCTTCCTGACCCACGTCTCTGAAGTGGTCGGTCCGGAAGCCCGCTTCCTGCACCAGGGCATGACCAGCAGCGACGTCCTGGACACCTGCCTGTCGGTGCAGATGGCTCGCGCCACTGACCTGCTCATGGAAGACGTCGACCTGGTGCTGGCCGCGCTGAAGCGTCGCGCCTTCGAGCACCGGCTGACGCCCTGCACCGGCCGCAGTCACGGCATCCACGCCGAGCCGACGACCTTCGGCCTCAAGCTCGCCGGCCACTACGCCGAGTTCCAGCGCGCCAAGGAGCGGCTGGCCATGGCCCGCTTCGAGATCGCCACCTGCGCCATCTCCGGCGCCGTCGGCACCTTCGCCAACGTCGACCCGCGGGTCGAGGAGCACGTTGCGAAGGAGATGGGTCTGGCCGTCGAGCCGGTCTCGACCCAGGTCATCCCGCGCGATCGCCACGCCGCCTGGTTCGCGGCCCTGGCCGTGGTCGCCTCCTCGATCGAACGCCTCGCCGTGGAGATCCGCCACCTGCAGCGCACCGAGGTCCTTGAGGCTGAGGAGCCGTTCGATCCGGGCCAGAAGGGCAGCTCGGCGATGCCGCACAAGCGCAACCCGATCCTGACCGAGAACCTCACCGGCCTCGCCCGCCTCGTCCGTTCGGCGGTTGTGCCGGCGCTGGAGAACGTCGCCCTCTGGCACGAACGCGACATCAGCCACTCCTCGGTCGAGCGCGGCATCGCGCCGGACGCCTCGATCCACCTCGACTTCGCGCTGCGCCGCCTGGCCGGCGTGGTCGAGCGCCTGGTGATCTATCCCGAGAACATGCTGAGGAACCTCGACCGTCTCGGCGGCCTGGTTCACAGTCAACGCGTCATGCTGGCCCTGACCCACAAGGACGTCAGCCGCGAGGAAGCCTACGCGGCCGTCCAGTCCAACGCGATGAAGGTGTGGCGCGGCGAAGGGAAGTTCATCGACTTCCTGAAGGCCGACCCGTTCGTGTCCGCCAACATGACGCCCGCCGAGCTCGATGACCTGTTCGACAACGGCTACCACTTCAAGCACGTCGACACGATCTTCGCCCGGGTGTTCGGGGAACAGGCCAACGCGTAAGCGCAGCTTCCCGCCGGTCGTCGCGGCCGATACCCGGCTGCTGGTGCTGGGCAGCCTGCCCGGCGAAGCCTCTCTGGCGGCCGGCCGCTACTACGCCCACCCCCGGAACGCCTTCTGGCGCCTGATGGGCGAGGTGATCGGCGAGGATCTCGCCGCGCTGGCCTACGACGAGCGGCTGGCGGCGCTGCTGCGCCATCGTGTGGGTCTGTGGGACGTGGTCGGCGAGGCCACCCGCCCGGGCAGCCTCGACGCGGCGATCCGGGACGCGGTTCACAATGACCTGGCGGCGCTGGTGAATTCGCTGCCCGAGCTGCGCGCGGTCGCCTTCAACGGGGGCAAGGCGGCGAAGGAAGGACGCAGACTGCTGTCGGCGCGCGAGGGCGACCTGACGCTGTACAGTCTGCCGTCGTCCAGCCCGGCGCTGACGCTGCGGTTCACCGCAAAGGCCGCCGCCTGGGGCGTTCTTCGCGACGCGCTGGCGCCGGGCGCCTGAACCGGCGGGCCGCACGGCGGCCCGGCCGGAAGAGACGTCTAGGACTGCGTCTTGATCTGTTCGCGGGCCTGGGCCAGCAGTTCGTCCATCTTCATGCGGACATCGCTCTCGCGCATCTCGACGCCCGAGCCCTTCAGGTCCTCGAACACCTTGCGCAGGACATCGTCGTCGCCCGGCTGCTCGAAGTCGGACTTCACCACGGCGCGGACGTACTCGTCCGGGGATTCCAGGCCCATGAGACCGGCCGCCCACTCACCGAGCAGACGGTTGCGGCGGGCCGCGGCCTTGAATTCCTGCTCGGCGTCGAGGGCGAACTTCTTCTCAAAGCCCTTCTCGCGTTCGTCGAACGTGCTCATGTAAACTCCGGTCGTTGCGGGCGCCCTGATATCCCCTTGCGGACCGCACCGCAATCGCGCGTGTCACCGGATGCGTGTATCCCGTCGGCGGCTGCGCGGCTCGTTTGCGCCGACGGCCCTGTTCGGGTAGGTTCGCGGCGACTTTCAGCGACAGCGGCTCCGAGTCGTCCAGGCGCGCGCAGGCTTTGTGAGCCCGCGCGCGATTTTCGTTCCCGGACCGGCCGCCGCGACCCCCACGGGGAACACCCAGACGATGACGACCCGCCGCAAGAAGATCTACGAAGGCAAGGCCAAGATCCTCTACGAGGGCCCCGAGCCCGGCACGCTGATCCAGTACTTCAAGGACGACGCCACCGCCTTCAACGCCCAGAAGAAGGCCGTGCTCGAGGGCAAGGGCGTGATCAACAACCGCATCAGCGAGTTCGTGATGCTGCGGCTGGGCGCGATCGGGGTGCACAATCACTTCATCCGCCGCCTGAACCTGCGCGAGCAGCTGATCAAGGAAGTCGAGATCGTCCCGCTGGAGGTGATCTGTCGCAACATCGCCGCCGGCAGCCTGTCGACGCGTCTGGGCCTCGAAGAGGGGACGCCCCTGCCCCGGTCGATCATCGAGTTCTGCTACAAGGACGACAAGCTGGGCGACCCGCTGGTCACCGAGGAGCACATCACCGCGTTCAACTGGGCCTCGACCCAGGAGATCGACGACATCATGGCCATGAC
>CAYTZY010000011.1:47237-49324 GCA_964442795.1 uncultured Caulobacter sp. | reverse complement strand
TTGATCGCGGCTTCGCCTGTCCCCGACGACAGGCGCAAACGCAACGGGGGCACGGGCGTCGCCGCCCATGCCCCCGCACGGCTTTCGGTAGAGGAAATAGAGACGCTTCGCGCCTAGCCGTGCGGCTTGGGCGGCGCGGCGAAGGGGTCGCTCGGCGCCGACGGGGCCGTGGACACCGGCTGCGGCGCCGGGGCATGCTGCGGAGCGGTCGGGCGCTGGAACTTCAGGCTGCGGCCCTGGAAGAAGGCCCCGGTTTCCATCGCCAGCTGTTCGTGGGTGATGTCGCCGTCGACGTAGGATGTCCCATAAAGACGCACCTGCTTGGCGGTGACCGAGCCGATGACGCGGCCGCGGACCTCGGCGGCCTCGGCATAGACCGAGCCCTCGATGTGGCCGGTGTCGCCGACGGTCAGGCGACCGACGCGAACGTCGCCGCGGACGGTGCCGTCGATCTGCAGTTCACCATCGCCGGTGACCCCGCCCTCGATGGTAATCCCGTCGCTGATAAGGGATGCGACGCGCGGACGGGCCTTGGGAGCCTCCGGCGCGACAGGGGCCGGCGCGGCGGCCACGGGGGTCGCCTGGACGGGAGTCTTGGACGGGTTCTTAGTCGGTTTGCTGAACATATTCGCCGGCCTTCAAGAAACGGTTCGGGTTCTGAGCTCGGCCGTTGACCCACACTTCGTAGTGCAAATGTGGGCCAGTCGAACGGCCAGTCGAACCCATCGATGCAATACGCTGGCCAACTGCCACGCGCTGACCCACGGAGACGCTGAAGCCGGCAAGGTGAGCGTATCGGGTCTTGAAACCGTTGCCGTGGTCGATCTCCACGGTGTTGCCGTAGCCCGAGCGGACTCCGGCGAAGGACACGACGCCCGGCGCGGTGGCGTAGATGGGCGTGAAGGTGGGGCCCGAGAAGTCGAGCCCGGAATGGAACGCGGGACGGCGGGTGAAGGGATCGAGCCGCACGCCGTAACTGGACGACTGCGCCGCGGCGCTGGTCGGGCGATAGAAGGGCAGGCGCTTGGCCGCCTCCGACAGGGCCCGCATGTCGGACATGTTGTTGGCGGCGCGCTGGATGCGCATCGCGAAGCTCTCGTCGACGTCCAGAACCACGGCCAGGGCGCGCGGATCCTTGGCCTCGATCAGCGGACCGCCGAGCGAGCTGCCGCGACCGCGATAGCTGGTCGGGTCGAGGCCGGCGAGCCGGAAGGCCAGGCGCAGGCGCTCGGCGCGGCTGCGGGCGAAGCCCTCGGCGGCGTCGATCATCCGTTCCTGGTCGATCAGGGTGTTCTGGATGCGCTGCACCGGGGTGGTGGCGTTCAGGCGCGGCTTGGCCGGGGCCAGCGCGGCCTGGGCGCCGGGCGCGCCCTTGAATTCCTTGAGCAGTTCGGCCAGCGCGGCGTGGCGGCTTTCAACCGAGCCGGCCAGCTCGTCGAACGAGCCGTTGGTGGTCGACAGCTGGGCTATGGCGCTGTTGAGGCGCGCCTGACGGTCGGCGGTGATCCGCTCCCAGTAGCGCTGCTGCTTGATCAGTTCCTGGTCGGCGGCGCTGACCGACAGCGCGCTGACCATCATGGCGGCGGTCGAGACGCCCATCCACAAGGCGGCCGCCGCGATCAGACCGGCGCCCATCATCTGCTTGCCGGTCGACAGGACGAAGCCGCGCATCTCGCCACCCGAGCGGATGTAGAGATGCCGTTCTGGGAAGAGCTCCTCCAGAGCCCGCCGAATTCGCCGTACGCGCGTTACAGCCATAGCCCCCGAACCCGATTTTTTCGGTTTCGGCGATATGCCGCGAAGATGGGGAAACGCGCAAGGGGCTTCGCGCGTGAGGTGTGCGCGATGCCTTGATTCCAAGCTCTACAGATCGAGGGTTAACCACATCGGGTGACTTCCGCCACAGGAACCGTCACCTTGGCTCGCGTCCCGCGATTATTCAGGGCCGGGCGCGGCCTTTAGGCAACAGTTGTGGTTACTCTTGGGTCACTGTCGCGGCCGCGACCGAATGACGCCGCCGGGGCTTTACGTTAACGCCCGGACGGCCTCGAGCACCTGCTGCACATGGCCCGGAACCTTGACCTTGC
>CAYTZY010000011.1:40649-47227 GCA_964442795.1 uncultured Caulobacter sp. | reverse complement strand
GACGCGGCGGATCACGCCTTCGCCGTCGATCAGGAAGGTCGAGCGGTCGATGCCCATGTATTCGCGGCCGTAGAGCTTCTTCTCCGCCCAGGCGCCGTAGCGCTCGATGACGTCGCTGTCGGCGTCCGAGCCCAGCTCGACGGTCAGGCCGTGCTTGGCGCGGAACTTCCCGTGCTTGGCGGCGGTGTCCTTGGAGACGCCGACGACGACGGCGCCGGCCGCCTCGAAGTCGCCCTTCGCCTGCGAGAAGCCGACGGATTCGGTGGTGCAGCCGGGCGTGTCGTCCTTCGGATAGAAGAACAACACCACCGTCTTGCCCTTCAGCCCGCCCAGCGACACCCGCCCGGTGTCGGTCGGCAGGTCGAAGTCGGGGGCCTTGTCGCCTTCGTTCAGCATTGCGGTCTCCATGAGCGGCATCCCGGTCCGCATCGCTACGGCCGGGATCGCCTGCTGGATCAGACCGGCCTGACCAGCACGATCTTCTTCTTGCCCTGGCTCAGCTTGATCACGCCGTCCACGACATCGCCCTCGGCCAGGACGCGGTCGCCGTTGGGCTCCTGCACGTCGTTGAGCCGCAGGCCGCCGCCCTGGGCCAGGCGCCGGGCCTCGCCGCGGGAGGCGCAGAGGCCGGCGTCGACCGCCACCGCCGCCAGGGTCGCCCCCAGCACCGAGGCCGCCGCCAGTTCGACCGTCGGCAGGTCGGCCGACAGCGCGCCCTGCTCGAAGGCCTTCTCGGCCGCGTCCCGCGCCGCCCTGGCCGCCTCGGCCCCGTGCAGCATGGTGGTGGCGGCGTCGGCGAGGGCCTTCTTGGCCTCGTTGATCGACGCGCCCTGCATGGCCTCGTAGCGCGCCACCTCGTCCAGGGGCATGTCGGTGAACAGCTTCAGGAAGCGGCCGACGTCGGCGTCCTCGGCGTTGCGCCAGAACTGCCAGTAGTCGTATGGGCTGCGCATGTCGGCGTTGAGCCAGACCGCGCCCTGCGCCGTCTTGCCCATCTTGGCGCCGGAGGCGGTCGACAGCAGCGGCGTGGTCAGGCCGAAGGCGGGCTTGTGGTCGACGCGGCGGATCAACTCGACCCCGTTGAGGATATTGCCCCACTGGTCCGACCCGCCCATCTGCAGCAGGCAGTTCCGCGACCGCGACAGCTCCAGGAAGTCCACCGACTGCATCAGCATGTAGTTGAACTCGAGGAAGGTCATCGGCTGCTCGCGCTCGAGCCGCTGCTTGACCGAGTCGAAGGCCAGCATGCGGTTGACCGTGAAGTGCACGCCGTAGTCGCGCAGGAACTGGACGTAGCCGAACTTCGAAAGCCACTCGTCGTTGTCGACCATCACCGCGTCGGTCGGGCCGTCGCCGAAGGTCAGGAACTTCGCGAACACCGTCTTGATCGAGGCGATGTTGGCCTGGATGTCGGCCTCGCTGAGCAGCTTGCGCGACTCGTCCTTGCCGGTGGGATCGCCGACCTTGGTCGTGCCACCGCCCATCAGGACGATCGGCTTGTGGCCGGCCTGCTGCAGCCGGCGCAACATCATGATCTGGATCAGGCTGCCGACGTGCAGGCTGGGGGCGGTGGCGTCGAAGCCGATGTAGGCGGTGACCACGCCCGTGCTGGCCGCTGCGTCCAGCTCCTCCGGATGGGTGATCTGGTGGATGTAGCCCCGGTCCCGCAGCGTGCGCAGAAAATCGGACTTGAAGGCAGCGTCGGCGGTCATCGGGGTAGAGTCTCCTTGCGCCACGGGCTCTAGCACGTCGGGCGGGGAGGGGTTCAAGGTCAACAGCATCGTCGGGTCTCCTTAAGGGGGACCGGCGGCCGTGTGCTGGGTCTTGAAGTGTCACATGCCGCCGGAAGGTGGGCGGCATGCGATCGCAACGCCGCTCGTCAGAACGAGCGGGCGTAATAGAGGGCGGCGAGGGCGGCCTTGGCGATCATCGGCGGTCTGATGCCTGCACGGTTGACCGGCGTCAACCGGCCGCTATCGAAGGGATCATGACCGTGCGCCTGACGCCACACCCCGACACGCCGTGCGCGGCGCTCGACCGGATCGAGGTCAATGTGGCCCGCGACGCGGCGGGCGGGCTGGCGCTGCGGTTTGTCGCCACGGGCGATATCAGCCGTCTGCGGCTGTCGCCGCCGCTGGACCGCGCCCGCGCCGACGAGCTCTGGACGCAGACCTGTTTCGAGGCCTTCGTGCAGCCGGTCGGCGACGAGGCCTACTGGGAGTTCAACCTGTCGCCCTCCAACCGCTGGGCAGGCTATCGCTTCGACGGCTATCGCGAAGGGATGACTTCGCCGCCGGGTCTGGGGCTCACCCACCTCACCCAGCGCGCCTCGGCGAGCCTCTACGAGCTGGTGGCTACTCTGGACCTGACGGGCGGTCCCGCGTTCGATCAGCCGTGGCGTCTCGGCCTCTCCGCCGTGATCGAGGAGACGTCCGGCGCCAGGTCCTACTGGGCGTTGGCCCATGCGCCGGGTAAGCCTGACTTCCATCACCCCGACGCCTTCGCACTGGATCTGCCCGCATGAAGTTCGGCATCGACCGCCTGATCTCCGAGCCCGCGCTGCGCAGGGCGCTGGCCGGCAAGCGCGTGGCGCTGCTCGCCCATCCGGCCTCGGTGACGGCAGACCTGACCCATTCGATCGACGCGCTGATCGCCTGTCCGGACATCAAGGTCACCGCCGCCTTCGGGCCGCAGCACGGCATGCGCGGCGACCTCCAGGACAACATGATGGAGTCCCCGGACTTCACCGACCCGGTCTACGGCATCCCGGTGTTCAGCCTCTACGGCGAGACGCGGCGGCCGACCGGCCAGGCGATGGGCACCTTCGACGTGCTGCTGGTCGACATGCAGGACCTGGGCTGCCGCATCTACACCTTCATCACCACGCTGCTCTATGTGCTGGAAGCCGCCGCCGAGCACGGCAAGGCAGTCTGGGTGCTGGACCGGCCCAATCCGGCCGGCCGACCGGTCGAGGGGCTGACCCTGCTGCCCGGCTGGGAGAGCTTCGTCGGCGCCGGGCCGATGCCCATGCGCCACGGCCTGACCCTGGGCGAGCTCGGCCGCTGGTTCATCGACCACTACAGGCTCGACGTCGACTACCGGGTCATCGAGTTGGAGGGCTACGACCCCGCAGCCGGGCCCGGCTTCGGCTGGCCGCTGGGCGAGCGCGCCTGGATCAACCCCAGCCCCAACGCCCCCAACCTGTCGATGGCCCGCGCCTACGCCGGAACGGTGATGTTGGAGGGCACGACGCTCAGCGAAGGTCGTGGCACGACCCGGCCTCTGGAGCTGTTCGGCGCCCCCGACATCAACGCCCGCAAGGTGATCGACACCATGCGCTCACTGGCCCCGCAGTGGCTGGAGGGGTGCCGCCTGCGCGACATCTGGTTCCAGCCGACCTTCCACAAGCATGTCGGGGTGCTGAACAACGGCGTGCAGATCCACGTCGAGGATCCGAGCTACGACCATGAGGCGTTCAAGCCCTGGCGGGTGCAGGCGCTGGGCTTCAAGGCGATCCGCAAGCTGTACCCGGACTACGACCTGTGGCGCGACTTCCCGTACGAGTACGTGTTCGACAAGCTGGCCATCGACGTCATCAACGGCGGCCCCGGTCTGCGCGAGTGGGTCGACGACAGCGAAGCGGCGCCGGGCGACCTGGACGCGATCACCACGCCGGACGAGGCGGCGTGGGACGAGGCCCGCCGGCCCTACCTGATCTACTGACATGACCCTGCGCGTCGCCCTGCTGCGTGGCGTCAATGTCGGGGGCGCGAAGAAGGTCGCCATGGCCGAGCTGAAGGCGATGTTCGAGGCGCTGGGCTTCACTGACGTAAAGACCCTGCTGCAGAGCGGCAACGCCGTGTTCCGGGCCGGTGACGAGACCGAGGTGGCGCTCGAGGCGCATCTGGAAGCGGAGACGGAGAAGCGGCTGGGCCTGAGGACCAGCTATCTGGTCCGCGACGCACGGCAGTGGCGCGCGGTCATCGACGCCTGCCCATTTCCGAAGGAAGCGCAGGCCGAGCCATCGCGCACCCTCGTTACCGTCGGCCGCACCGCGATGCCCGCCGAAGCGCTGGACGCGGTTCGCGCGGTGATGAAGACGCACGAGAAGCTCGAGGCCGTCGAGCGACAGGTCTACGCGTACTTCGGCGAGGGCATGGGCCAGTCGAAGGCGGCCGAGGTCCTGAACCGCAAGGCGGTGAAGGCGGTGGCCACGGGGCGCAACTGGAACACCGTGCTGAAGATCGCGACGCTGCTCGACGGCTGACGCGTCAGGAGGGGCGGGCGACCAGCATCCAGGCGGCCGCAGCGCCCAGCGCCGCCGCCAGTCCGAAAATCAGTTGCGCCCGCCGCGCAAGAACCCCGTCGTCCTGCTTCATCACCTTGCGCTGGAACAGGCCCCAGGCGGCCGTCTTGGCCGCGATCAGCGCCGCCACGACGAGCAGGATTCCGATGGTGACCGACGCCGGCAAGGCTACTTCGCCGCCTTCGCCCGCTCGATGCCGGCCTGCACCATGGCCTTGGCCTCGGCCGCGTCGCCCCAGCGGACGATCTTGACCCACTTGCCGGGCTCCAGGTCCTTGTAGTGGGCGAAGAAGTGCTCGATCTGGTCCAGCGTTATCTGCGGCAGGTCGGTGTAGTTCTGGACGTTCTCGTAGCGCTTGGTCAGCTTGCTCGAGGGGACGGCGATCAGCTTCTCGTCGCCGCCGGCCTCGTCCTCCATGATCATCACCCCGACGATGCGGCAGCTCATGATCGCGCCTGGCACGATGGCGCGGGTCGAGGCGATCAGAACGTCGCAGGGGTCGCCGTCGTCCGACAGGGTGTGCGGGATGAAGCCGTAGTTCCCCGGATAGCGCATCGCCGTATAGAGGAACCGGTCGACCATCAGGGCCCCCGACTCCTTGTGCATCTCGTACTTGATCGGCTCGCCGCCGATCGGCACCTCGATCACGACATTGACCTCGTGCGGCGCATTGGCGCCCACGGGCACGGCTGCCAGACGCATGTCTCTACTTCCTACGGATCAGGTCTTCGGACCGGCGGTCAGGCCGGCTCGGCTTCGAGGCGCTTGTCGAGGTAGTCGCCGACATGGCCTTCGACGGCGGGCAGCTTCTCGGCCCAGAAGTGGTTGGCGCCCTCGACCAGCTCATAGTCGATGACGATGCCCTTCTGGGTGCGCAGCTTGGAGACGACCCGCTCCACCTCGACCGGCGGCACGATGGTGTCGGCCTGGCCGTGCAGGATCAGGCCCGAGGCCGGGCAGGGGGCCAGGAAGCTGAAGTCGTACATGTTGGTCGGCGGCGAGACGCTGATGAAGCCGTCGGTCTCCGGCCGGCGCATCAGCAGCTGCATGCCGATGTAGGCGCCGAAGCTGTAGCCGGCGACCCAGAACTGGCTGGCCTGCGGGTTGGTCGCCTGCAGCCAGTCCAGCGCCGTCGCGGCGTCGGCCAGCTCGCCGATGCCGGCGTCGAACTCGCCCTGGCTGCGGCCCACGCCGCGGAAGTTGAAGCGCAGCACCGAGAAGCCGCGCTTCATGAACAGGTGGTACAGCTGCACCGACACCGGGTGGTTCATGTGCCCGCCGGCGCGGGGGTGAGGGTGCAGGATCAGGGCGATTGGCGCGTTCTCGCGCTTGCCGGGGGAGTAGCGACCTTCGATCCGTCCGGCCGCGCCGGTCAGAACAACCTCGGGCATCCCGGGCTCCTGTTCCTGTCCAAGACGGGGTCAGAATACTTGACCATTCCGCTCGGTTTTCCTATTTCCGCCATGCGCGGTCGGGCTTCCCCGGTTCGCGCGAGGCGCGGCTTTAGCACAGGCCGCCCGCTGGATGCCAAGGAATCTCGCCATGCGCCTGTCCACCAAGGGTCGCTACGCCGTGATGGCCATGACCGACCTCGCCGGACGGCAGGACGCGGATGATTCCGTGCGCGCCGTTTCGCTGGCCGACATCGCCGCCCGGCAACAGATATCGCTGTCCTACCTGGAGCAGCTCTTCGCGCGCCTGCGCCGAAGGGGGTTGGTCAAGAGCGTGCGCGGACCCGGCGGCGGATACCGCCTGGCGCTGACGGCGCATGACACCCGCATCGCCGACATCGTGCTGGCCGTCGACGAGCCGCTGCGCGCCACCCGCTGCGGCAAGACCGCCGGCCGGGGCTGCATGATGGGCGGCGAGCGGTGCATGACCCACGACCTGTGGGAAGAGATGGGCCGCCAGCTGCACAGCTACCTGGCCTCGGTCTCGCTGGCCGACGTGCTGGCCGGCAAGCTGCGCCCCGACGTTTCGGAGGCGGCGTGATCTACCTGGACCACAACGCGACCAGCCCTGTCCGCCCGGAGGCGAAGGCGGCGGTGCTGCGCGCGCTGGAGGTCGGCGGCAACCCCTCGTCCGTCCACGCCGCCGGCCGCGCCGCCCGGGCGCTAATCGAGACGGCGCGCGGGCAGGTCGCATCGCTGGTCGGCGTGGTCCCGGGGTCGGTGACCTTCACCAGCGGCGGCACCGAATCCAACGCCCTGGCCATCGAGAGCGCCGTCGCCGCCGGCTTCGACCGCATCATCCTCGGCGCGACCGAGCATGG
>CAYTZY010000011.1:0-40639 GCA_964442795.1 uncultured Caulobacter sp. | reverse complement strand
TCACCGAGAACGCGAAGGCGGCCGGCGTCCCGGTCGTCGTCTGGCCGGTAGATGCGAGCGGCGTCGCCGACCTGGACTGGCTGAAGGCTGAACTCGGCAAGGGCGGCAGGCCGCTGGTCTGCCTGATGCTGGCCAACAACGAGACCGGGGTGATCCAGCCGGTGGCCGAGGCTTCGGCGCTGGTGCGCGAGGCCGGCGGCTGGCTGCATGTCGACGCCGTGCAGGCGGCCGGCAAGATCGCCATCGACTTCACCGCGCTGGGCGCCGACACCCTGGCCCTGGCGGCGCACAAGATCGGCGGACCGTTCGGGACCGGCGCGCTGGTGGCCGGCACGCGGGCCACCCTGGTCCGACGCCTGCACGGCGGCGGGCAGGAGCGCGGCCGTCGCGCCGGCGCGGAGAACCTCAGCGGCATCGCCGGCTTCGGCGCCGCCGCGGTCGCCGCCGCCGCGGATCTGGCCGCCATCGCCGCCCAGGCCCCGTGGCGCGACGCGCTGCAGGCGCGGGTCGAAGACGCCGGCGCCGTCATCCTCGGCAAGGGCGCCGCCCGCCTGCCGCAGACGCTCGGCTTCGCGGCGGCCGGCTTCGACGCCCAGATGCAGGTCATGGGCATGGACCTGGCCGGGATCGCCATCAGCGCCGGCCCGGCCTGCTCCTCGGGCAAGATGAAGCCCAGCGACGTGGTCGCCGCCATGGGGCGCGCCGATCTGGCGCCCTTCGCCGTGCGTATCAGCGGGGGCTGGAACACCACACAACAGGACTGGGTCCGCGCCGGCGACGCCTGGCTGGACCTGTACGCGCGGCATACCTCGCGCAGGAAGGAAGTGGCCTGATGGCTGCTGTGAAGGAAACCGTCGCCGCTGTCGCCGAACTGGAGAAGTACCAGCACGGCTTCGTCACCGACATCGCGCAGGACTTCGCCCCCAAGGGCCTGAACGCCGACATCGTGCGCTTCATCTCGGCCAAGAAGGACGAGCCTGAGTGGATGCTGCAATGGCGCCTCGACGCCTTCGAGCGCTGGCTGGCGCTGGAGGAGCCCGACTGGGCCAAGGTCCACTATCCGAAGATCGACTATCAGGACTCCTACTACTACGCCGCGCCCTCGACCAAGGAGGGGCCCAGGTCCCTGGATGAAGTCGATCCGGACATCCTGGAGACCTACAAGAAGCTGGGCATCCCCCTGCGCGAGCAGGAGGTTCTGGCCGGGGTGCAGGGCGCGCCGAAGTACGCCGTGGACGCGGTGTTCGACAGCGTCAGCGTGGTCACCACCTTCAAGAAGGAGCTGGCCGCCGTCGGGGTGATCTTCTGCTCGATGAGCGAGGCGATCCGCGAGCACCCGGAGCTGGTGAAGAAGTACCTGGGCTCGGTCGTGCCGGTCAGCGACAACTACTTCGCCTGCCTCAACAGCGCGGTCTTCAGCGATGGCAGCTTCGTCTACATCCCGCCGGGCGTGCGCTGCCCGATGGAGCTGTCGACCTATTTCCGCATCAACGCCAAGGACAGCGGCCAGTTCGAGCGGACGCTGATCATCGCCGACAAGGGCGCCTACTGCTCCTACCTCGAGGGTTGCACCGCCCCGATGCGCGACGAGAACCAGCTGCACGCCGCCGTGGTCGAGCTGGTCATCCTGGAAGATGCCGAGATCAAGTACTCGACGGTCCAGAACTGGTACCCGGGCGACCCTGTCACCGGCAAGGGCGGCATCTACAACTTCGTCACCAAGCGCGCCGACTGCCGCGAGGACCGGGCCAAGGTCAGCTGGACCCAGGTCGAGACCGGTTCGGCGATCACCTGGAAGTACCCGTCCTGCATCCTGCGCGGCGAGGGAAGCTCGGGCGAGTTCTACTCGATCGCCGTCACCAACGGCCACCAGCAGGCCGACACCGGCACCAAGATGATCCACCTGGGCGCCAACACCAAGTCGCGGATCATTTCCAAGGGCATCAGCGCGGGGAAGTCGTCGAACACCTACCGCGGCCTGGTCAGCGCCCACCCCAAGGCCGTCGGTTCGCGCAACTTCACCCAGTGCGACTCCTTGCTGATCGGCAAGGACTGCGCCGCCCACACCGTCCCCTACATCGAGGCCCGCAACGGCCAGAGCGTCTTCGAACACGAGGCGACGACGACGCGCCTCTCCGACGACCAACTGTTCTACTGCCAGCAACGCGGGCTCGATACGGAGTCGGCGGTGGCCCTGCTGGTCAACGGCTTCGTCCGCGAGGTGCTGCAGGAACTCCCCATGGAGTTCGCCGTGGAAGCTCAGAAGCTGGTGGCGATCTCGCTGGAAGGGAGCGTGGGGTGACGCATCCCGCTCTTCATTCTCCGTCATCCTCGCGCTTGTCGCGAGGACCCATGAACACGAACGCCTGCCGGTGTTCATGGGTCGTCGGAACAAGTCCGACGATGACGGTAGGGGGGAGCCGGTTCCCATGACCCTTCGCGCCATCGACCATGTCCAGATCGCCATCCCCGTTGGGGGGGAGGACCAGGCGCGCCCGTTCTACGGCGAGCTGCTGGGCCTGACCGAGGTCGCCAAGCCGGCCGAGCTGGCCAAGCGCGGCGGGGCCTGGTTCGAGGCGCCCGGCGTGAAGGTCCACCTCGGCGTCGAGCAGGACTTCCGCGCTAACGTGAAGGCTCACGTGGCGTTCGTGGTCGATGACGTCGCTCAACTCACGGTGCGGGCCCATGTGGCCGGCTACGAGACGAAGCTCAACGACGAGCTCGACGGTTGCGAACGGGTCTTCATTTTCGATCCATTCGGCAACAGGCTCGAGTTCCTGGCGCCGCGACCCAAGTTCGGCCTGACGTCGGAGCAGTATCGCTACGCACACGACCTCGCCGTTCACGCTGGGTGGGGTGGATGGGTCAATCCCGAGGGCAGCGATCTTCCACATCGAAGCGCACTGCTGCTGAGCGGCCAGCTTGAGTCGGACCAAGAGCAGGTGCTGCTCGCCGAGCTACTGAAGCTGGCGGCCTATAGCCCGGACCATTCGTGGGAAGCCCCCACGCTCACCGGATACCCGGCCGAGTTTGCGGTCGAGACCTACGAAAAGATCACGCAATACAATGCTTAATATCAAAAACCTCCACGCCACGGTCGCCGACAAGCCGATCCTCAACGGGCTGACGCTCGACGTTCCGGCCGGCGAAGTGCACGCCATCATGGGGCCCAACGGCGCGGGCAAGTCGACGCTCAGCTATGTGCTCACCGGCCGGCAGGGCTATGAGGTCACCGGCGGGACGGCGACGCTGGACGGCGAGGACATCTTCGCGCTGGAGCCCGACGAGCGGGCGGCGAAGGGCATGTTCCTGTCGTTCCAGTATCCGCTGGAAATTCCGGGGGTTCCGGCGCTGACCTTCATCCGCACCGCCCTCAACGCCCAGCGCAAGGCGCGCGGCGAGGAGGAGATCGGCGCGCCGCAGTTCCTCAAGCTGGCCCGCGAGAAGGCGGCTTCGCTGAAGATCGACTTCGACATGCTCAAGCGGGCGCTGAACGTCGGCTTCTCGGGCGGCGAGAAGAAGCGGATGGAGATCTTCCAGATGGCGATGCTGTCGCCGCGCTTCCTCATCCTCGACGAGACCGACAGCGGCCTGGACATCGACGCCCTGCGCATCGTGTCCGAGGGCGTCAACGCCATGCGCAGCCCGGACCGGGCGATGCTGGTCATCACCCACTACCAGCGCCTGCTCGACTACATCAAACCCGACCGCGTTCACGTCCTGAGCGCCGGGCGCATCGTCGCCAGCGGCGGGCCGGAGCTGGCGCTGGAGCTGGAGCGCGAAGGCTACGACAAGTACGCGCAGGTGGCGGCGTGATGTTCGTTGCAACGTCATTGCGTCCTTCGACATGCCGCTTCGCGGCTGCTCAGGATGACGTAGCTGGAAGGCTACCCACCCACGTCATGCTGAGCAGCGCTCGCAGAGCGCGTGTCGAAGCACGCAAGGCGGTCGCTGCATGAGCCTCGCCAAAGCCATCGAAACCGGCGACCTGACCCAGCTGCCGTCGCGCCGCGACGAGGACTGGCGCTGGACGGACCTGCGCGGGCTGATCCGCGAGTTGCCGCCGACGCCGGGGCATGCCGATGTAACCTCCGAGGGGCCGTTCGCGGCGCTCGGTGGTGAGCTGTTCCTCGTGGCCAACGGCTTCGTCGAAGGCTTCACCCATATCGAGGGCGGCCCGGACAGCCCGGTCGCCCAGCTGCGCTTTGTGGCCGCTGAGGCAGGGTCCATCGCGACCACCGTGCTGGTCGCGGTGCGCGCCGGCCAGACCCTGACCCTTCTGGAGAGCTATGAAGCGCCGGCCGATGGCGCCGTGTCGGACATCGCGCTCGACATCCAGATCGCCGAAGGCGGCCGTCTCGAACGGATCGTCCTGGCCGCTGACGGCCCGACAAGCGTCACGGTGTCGACTGCCACCGTCACCCTCGCCCCCGGCGCGTCCTACGCCCAGACCTTCCTGACCTCCGGGGCCCGCCGCCAGCGGATCGAGACGCGGGTCAGCCATCCGGGGCAGGGCGCCAGCGTCCGGCTCGACGGCGCCTATCTGCTGCATGATCAAAGACATGCGGACACAACCTCCGTGGTCACGCACGCCGGCCTGGGCGGCGTCACCAGCCAGCTGACCAAGGGCGTCGTCGACGGCCAGGCGCGGGGCGTGTTCCAGGGGCGGATCGTCGTCGAGCGCGGCGCCGACCAGACCGACGCCCGCATGGGTCACCACGCGCTGATCCTGTCCGACAAGGCCGAGATCGACGCCAGGCCCGAGTTGCTGATCTTCGCCGACGACGTCCAGTGCGCGCACGGCAATACGGTCGGGGCGCTCGACGAGAACGCGCTGTTCTATGCGCAGCAGCGCGGAATGCCGTTCGAGACGGCGCGAGCCATGCTGACGGAGGCCTTCGTCGGCGAGGTCGTCGACCGGATCGAGCACGAGGGCGCGCGGGAGATCGCCGCGGCCTGGGTGGCGCAGCAGCTGGGGAGGGGGCAATGACCCCGTTTGACCCCCACCCCCTCCGCGCCCAGTTCCCGATCCTGTCGCGGTCGGTGAACGGCAGGCCGCTGGTCTATCTCGACAACGCCGCCTCGGCCCAGAAGCCGCGGGCGGTGATCGAGGCGATGACGCGGGCGATGGAGGGCAGCTATGCCAACGTCCACCGCGGCCTGCACACGCTCGCCAACGAAACGACGGAAGCCTATGAAAAAGCGCGGGAAAGCGTCGCGCGGTTCCTGGGGTGCTCCGTCAACGAAGTCGTCTTCACCAAGGGCGGCACCGAGGCGATGAACCTGGTCGCCGCGTCGTTCGGCCAGCGGCTGGTCGCCGGCGACGAGATCCTGATCACCCAGATGGAGCACCACTCCAACATCGTGCCCTGGCACCTGCTGCGCGAGCGCAAGGGCGTGGTGCTGCGGTTCGCGCCGGTGCTCGAGGACGGTTCGCTCGACCTCGACGCCGCCAGGGCGATGATCAACGAGAAGACAAAGCTGGTCGCCTTCACCCACATGTCCAATGTGCTGGGCACGATCAATCCAGTGCGCGAGCTGACCGCCGCGGCCCACGCCGCCGGGGCGCTGGTGCTGGTCGACGGCTGCCAGGGCGCGGTGCACATGGCCGTGGACGTCAAGGCGCTGGACGTCGATTTCTACGTCGCCACCGGCCACAAGCTCTATGGCCCGACCGGTATCGGCGTGCTGTACGGCAAGGCCCAGGTGCTGGCCGACCTGCCGCCGTATCAGGGCGGCGGCGAGATGATCGGCATCGTCACCGAGGACCGCATCACCTACGCCGAGCCGCCGATGCGGTTCGAGGCCGGCACGCCGCCGATCCTCGAGGCCATTGCGCTGGGCGCGGCGCTGGAGTGGCTGATGGGCCTGGACCGCGAGGCCATCGCCGCCCACGAGCGTGCCCTCTACGACCGCGCGGTCGAGCGGCTGGACGGCGCCAACTGGCTGCGCATCCTCGGCACGTCGCCGGGGAAGGGGGCCATCCTCAGCTTCACCGTCGAGGGCGCCCACGCCCACGACATCGCCCAGATCCTCGACAAGCAGGGGGTGGCGGTTCGCGCCGGGACCCACTGCGCGGAGCCCCTGATGGCCCGTTTCGGCGTCACGTCGAGCGCCCGGGCCTCCTTCGCCCTATATAACACAGAGGCCGAGGCCGACGCGTTCGTGGACGCGCTGGTCAAGGCCCGCAGCTTCTTTGCCTGAGACCTTCATGACCGAGACCGCACCAGAGACCCAGGCGCCGTCCGCCATTCCGCAGGCGGAGCTGGACGCGCTGACCGACCGCCTGGTCGAGCAGCTCAAGACCGTGTTCGACCCGGAGATTCCGGTCGACATCTACGAGCTGGGCCTGATCTACAAGGTCGACGTGTCGGACGACCGCGAGGTCAGGATCGACATGACCCTGACCGCGCCGGGCTGCCCGGTGGCCGGCGAGATGCCGGGCTGGGTCGAGGACGCGGTCATGGAGATCCCGGGCCTGAAGTCCTGCACCGTCGACCTGGTCTTCGACCCGCCCTGGGACCCCTCGCGCATGAGCGACGAGGCCAAGCTGCAACTGAACATGTTCTGATGACCCTGTTTCCGCTCATCCCGGCGAAGGCCGGGACCCATCTTGACGCCCCACGGACTGGACCGTGGACCCCGGCCTTCGCCGGGGAGATCGGAATGTGGTGTTGATATGGAACTGACCCCGAGCACCCGCACCCGACGCCCGCGTCCCAAGGTCGTCACCCTCACCGACGCCGCCGCCGCTCGGGTGAAGGAGATCATGGCCCGCAAGGCGCTGGAGGAGCCCGAGAAGCCCTATGCCGGTCTGCGCGTCGGCGTGAAGAACGGCGGCTGCGCCGGGTCCGAATACATCCTCGAATACGCCGAGACGGCCGATCCGCTGGACGAGGTGATCGAGGACCACGGCGTCACCATCCTGATCGACCCCAAGGCGGTGCTGTTCCTGATCGGCGCCGAGATCGACTACGAGGTCAGCCGGCTGAGCTCGAAGTTCGTGTTCCGCAATCCGAATGAGACAGATGCGTGCGGCTGCGGGGAAAGCGTGACGATTGTGCCGGCGGAGCAAGCCAACTGAGCACTTCGCCGCCGGCGCACCCCCCTTTTGGTCAATGCTGCGGCACATCCCCGGTCGGTACGCTGGCCCCGTGTTCAACATAGGGATCAGTTCAAGTGAAACTTGGTGCAAGGGCCATGGCCGTCGTCCTGGGGGTGCTGGCCGCTCCGTCGATCGCCTTGGCGCAGCCGTCAGCCCCCGGCGTTCAGTCCGCGCTGTCGGAACCCGTCTCCATCACGGGCTTTAATCCTTCCGGCGCGGCCCGGACGGTCATGGCAGGCGACAAGAAATCCCAGACCGTCTTCATCCCCTCATTCCGCGTCGCTTTCCAGGTGTCCGGCAAGGTCACCGCCTCGACCCGTGAATCCTATGCCTTCGGGACGACGCGGTCGGGCACCCGGGTGACCTCCAACACGGTGCTCAGCGGCATCGACCAGGCGACGATGCAGGCCATCACCGACCAGGCCTACGCCGATCTGAAGGCGCGGCTGGAGGCCGCCGGCTTTACCGTTCTGACCGACGCCCAGTGGGGCGCCGCGCCTTCGGCCGGCAAGCTGGAATGGGGCAAGACCAGCCAGCCCGGCGCGCCGGTGGTGGTCCAGGGCAACCTCGGCGCGACCCAGGCGTCCTATGTGCTGTTCACCCCGACCGGGATGCGCAACTGGCCTGAAACGGTCATGCCCGCGAACCTCGGCGTCGCCCGCAGCCTGCGGCGGGAGCTGGGCGCGACGATGCTCGTGCCGCGACTGGTTGTGAACTACGCCCAGATGTCGTCCAGCGGGGTCGGCAAGGGCGGGCTGCTGTCTTCAGGTTCGAGCGTCAGCGTGCAGCCGTTGATCCACGGCGGCTTCTATGCGGGCGGCTTCGGCTTCGACAACTGGAAGGTTCGCGTCGGCCAGCACGGCGGCTTCATCGAGTTCAAGCCCGAAGCGGTGCTGGATGCTCCGGGCATGTTCGCCACGGTCAGCGAGTCCTCGGGCGACGCCGCCACGCGCGCCGGCAACACCGCCAACGCCATCTCCTGGGCGCTGGCCGGGACAGGGACCTTCAGCGAGGTCAACTACCTCGACTACCAGGCCATCCCGTCGATGTACGCGAAGCTGTCGCTGGTGGCCCTCGCCAAGCAGAACGCGGTCACCGTCAACGAGCTTTCGCGGGCGAAGTAGGGCGGCGACGGGCCCGCCCTCCGCTGTCGGCGGGCCCGTTCACCTTGGTCGGCCCTTCACGCCCCGCCCGACAGCATCGGGCTCAAGCCGCTTCCTTCGCCGCCGCCTGCGCCTTCCGAACCTCATCCGGCGCCGGGACCAGCACCGACTCTCGCACCGGCTCGCCGGTCGCCATGGCGATCAGCTCCTGGCTGCGGCCTTCGACCACCGCTTCCAGCCGCGCCAGGAACTCGCTCCGCTCAAGGCCGGTGGGGATCGGGTCGAGGAACTCGATGGTCGCCTTCCCGGGCTTCTTCACCGCCGACTGCTGCTCCCAGAACAGGCCGAGGTTCGTCGCCACCGGCACCACCGGCAGGTCGAAGTCGCGGCTCATGTAGTAGACGCCGGTGCGATAGCGGAACCGCTCGCCGGGCTTGGCCAGGTTGCCCTCCGGATAGATCAGGATGCGGCGGCCTTCCTTTGCGACCTCGGCGGCGCTCTCCGAAAGCGCCTTGCGGGCTTCCGGACCACCGCAGTTGTCGACGATGATCGCGCCGAACTTGCGCAGGATGGCCCCGACCAGCGGGAAGCGCTCCATGTGGTCGCCGGTGACGAAGCTGAGGTTCGGCACGTTGGCGAACATCACGAAGCCGTCGCCCCAGCTGTGGTGCTTGGCGGCGATGATGAAGGCGCCCTCGGGAAGCTTGTCCTCGCCGCGCAGGTCGATCCTGATGCCGGCCAGCGCCTCCATCGCCCACAGCATGCGGCGCGTGTAGGTCTTGATCGCCCAGGTCATCGGCCCGCGTCCCGGCGCCAGCGCCAGGACGGCGGCGGTCAGGCCGTAGACGATCGACAGCAGCCAGTAGTAGCCGTTGAAGAGTCGGTTGCGGAAGGTCATCGCGGAATCGCTCCTAGCGGGCGAACAGCACGGCCTGGACGCCGGCGGTCATGAGAAGGGCGTGGGCCGACAGCGGATCATCGCCGATCCGGCCGTAGGCCTTGTTCTGGGCCGTCTGGGTGATCACGCCGATGGCCATGGCGGCCAGTACGCGCGGGTCAGCCGGCGGCAGCTCGGCGGTGATCATCGCCGCCTTGATGACATTCTCGACCACCGACACCGGGTCGCGGCCGTCCTCCTGGTAGTAGGGGATGAAGCGGTGGATCTGCGTCAGGTGGAAGCTGAAGGTCAGCCAGTCCTCGTCGGCCACCTGGCAGTAGGCGGCCACGATGGCGGCGGCCTTGGCCTTGATGCCGACTGCGCTCGCCGCGCTCTCCTCGATCAGCCCTGACAGACGACGGTGGACCGTCATGAACAGGGTGATCGCCAGCTCGTCCTTCGACCGGTAGTGGCGGTACAGCGCGCCCTCCGACACTCCGGCCTCGCTGGCGATGGCCCGGGTGGTGGCGGCGTCGACGCCGTCGCGGACGAAGACTTCCAGTGCGGCGCGCTCGATGCGAGGCTTGGCGGACATGCGGGGCGACTCCTTGTGTGAGCATTTGCTCACATTCTGTCGCGGCGCGCAATGAGCAAACGCTCACATGGAGAGATGATGGCGGTCAGCCCCGAGTTTCTCGACCATCTGCGGGACGAACTGCTGGCCGGTCTCGGCCGGCTGAAGGTGACGAAGATGTTTGGCGGCGCCAGCCTGTCGGTCGATGGCGCGGCCTTCGCGCTGGTGTTCGGCGAGACGCTGTATCTGAAGGTCGATGACGATAGCCGCGCCGTCTTCGAGGCCGAGGGCAGCGCGCCCTTCACCTATTCCATGAAGGACGGCCGAAGCGGCATCCTGCACTACTGGTCGCTGCCCGAGCGGGCGCTGGACGATCCGGATGAGGCCGTGCGCTGGGCGCGGCTGGGGCTCGAGGCCGCCTGGCGGGCCCGCAAGCCGAAAACGAAGAAGGGCCGGGCGATGCGCGAGGACATCGGACCCGGCCCCTGGGATGGGTGAACGGTTCGAGGGCGTTACCGCCCCTTGAAGGCCGCGACCCGCTTCTGCAGGAAGGCGCTGACGCCCTCGATGAAGTCCTCGGTCTTGCCGGCGATCTTCTGGGCCTTGCGTTCGGCGGTCAGCTGACCGTTCCAGTCGTTGTCGAGGCCTTCCCAGATCAGCTTCCGGATCGCGCCCAGCGACGCCGGGCCGTCGGCCAGCTCCTTGGCCAGCGCGATGGCGGCGGTCCGCAGGTCGGCGTCCGGAACGACGCGGTTGACCAGGCCCCATTCCAGCGCCTTGGCGGCGGGGATCTTCTCGCCCAGCAGCGCCATCTCCATGGCGCGGGCGCGACCCAGGGCGCGGGTCAGCAGGTAGGTCGAGCCGCCGTCCGGCACCAGGCCGATGCGGCGGAAGGCCTGCAGGAAGTAGGCGCTCTCGGCCGCGACGATCAGGTCGCCGAGCAGCGCGAAGGAGCAGCCGACGCCGGCGGCCGCGCCGTTGACGGCGGTCACCAGGGGGATGGGCAGGTCGCGCATCTGCGAGACGAGGGGGTTGTAGACGGTCTCCAGCGCACGACCGGCGTCGGGCTTGCCGTCGACGTCGAGCTCACGGCCCGAGGCGCCGCCGCCGGCCAGATTGGCGCCCGAACAGAAGCCGCGGCCCTCGCCGGTCAGCACCACCGCGCGCGCCGGCATGTTGCCCGCCGCGATGTTCGAAAGGGCGTGCGACAACTCGGTCGCCAGGTCGAGGCCGGCCGCGTTCATCGTGCCGGGATCGTTCATGGTGACGACGGCCACGCCGTCGACCAGCTCGACCTTGATCTTGGTATAGTCCACGCGAACATCCTCCCTGATATCTGTTTGGAGGGATGCTAACGCCTGTAACGCGGCGGAACGCCAACTGAAAAATCAGGCCGGTCGCCGGCCGTAGTAGCGAAACAGCAGGACTACCAGGCCGGCCGCAGCCAGCAGCGCCGTCAGGATCGGAACCGACAGCGGCAGTCCCAGCGCCACAAGCCCGGCGGCGCCCAGGCAGCCGGCAAGGCAGCCCAGGTCCCAGGCCCCCTCCGTGGCGACGTGGAAGCGCAGGGTGCAGCGCGAGGCCTTCGACAGGTTGTAGACCGGCGTCATCAGCACCGGCGTGACGATCGCCGTCAACAGGCCGCCGGCCGCATTGGCCAGCACCGCCAGCCATGGCGCGTCAAGGCTGGAGGCTCGCGCGACCACGATGATCGCCACGCACCCGTAGGCGAGCGCGACGGCCCGCTGCCCGTGCCCGGAGTCGACAGCTCTGCCCAGGACCAGGCCGCCGACCGCGCCGGTCAGCGCCGCCGCCGCCGCCGCCCCGCCGAACGCCGTGAAGCTCTCGCCCAGGCTGACGAACAGCGCGATCAGCCAGGTGAAGTGGAATCCGGCCGCCATGAAACCGTCGCCGACCATCAACCAGAGAGCGATCTTCGGAACCCGATAGCGCTGCGGTGTGTCTGCGTTGACCGCGACCTCGGGTGCGCCGATCAGCGGCAAGGCGGCGGAGGCCATGATCGCCGCGACCATGGCGAAGGTTGCAGGACCGCCGAGCGTGGTCAGTCCCCAGGCGCCGAGCAAGGGGGCGAGGACGCCGGCCCCGGCGACGATGGCTTCACGCAGGCCCACCTGTCCGCCCCGGCGATCGGGATCGCCGAGGGCCGCGAAATAGGCGTGAAAGCACAGCCAGTACAGCAGGTAGCCGAGCGAGCTGAAGGCGCACAGGGCGACCAGAGGCCAGCCGGGCCCCTGGATCTGCCCGATAAGCAGATAGGTCGCCGCCGTCAGCAGGGTTCCGGCGATCAGAAGCGGCCTGACGCCGAACCGTATGGCCAACGGCAGGACCGCGGGCCTGATGAGATAGCGCCCACCGACGACGCCGGCCTGGAAAAGCAGGGCCATCTGGACCGAGACCCCCGCCTTCAGCAGGAAGGCGAGCATGAAGATGCCGCCAGCGGCTTGGGCGAAGGCCTGGATGACATAGTGGAACGTCGCGCGACGGATCGCGCGATCATTGTCCTGGGACATGATGATCCGGAAGTCTGTGTGATGACGACGAAAGCCCGGCGGAGAACCGCCGGGCCGTGCGTTGTGGTCGACCGGCCTCGGCCAGGACCTAGCGGATTGTCTCACACATGAGCGGCTCGCCCCTTCGGATAACCATGGTCTCGCATGCGGCTATCCGACAGGCAAGGGGGCGTCTTCAGGCCGCGGCGGCGACGGCTTCGGCGTTGGTGACGCGGTTGCGGCCGGCGCGCTTGGAGGCGTAGAGCGCCGCATCGGCGCGTTCCATGACGCAGATGCCGCTTTCTCCCTCGCGACGGGTGGCGAGGCCCGAAGAGATGGTGACCGTGCCGAGATCCTCGTTGGTGGACCGTCGCTTGAGCATGCGGGAGGCGACTTCCTCGCGGATCTCTTCAAGGCAGTTCTCGACGATCGTGGCGTCCTCGCCGGGGAAGATCATCGCGAACTCCTCGCCGCCGTAGCGGGCCGAGAAGCGCGGCGTGCAGCCCAGGCGTCCGATGACGCTGGCCACATAGCGGATGACCTGATCGCCGGTCTGGTGGCCCCAGGTGTCGTTGAAGTTCTTGAAGTGGTCTATGTCGAGCACCGCGACGGTCAGGACCGAGCCGTTCTCGTCGGCCTCGGCGCAGGCGCGGGCGAACTCGTCGTCGAACGCCTTGCGGTTGGCGAGGTTGGTCAGGCCGTCGGTGGTGGCGTCGCGACGGACCTGTTCCAGGTGCTCGCGCAGGCGCTGGACCTCGCTGGTCGATTCGGCGAGCCGCTTCTCGAGCGACTTGTTTTCCTTCTGCACCCGGCGGGTCGCGGTCGACAGGGAGTCGACCATGGCCTTGATCTGGGTGGCGTCCTTGGCGTCGGACAGGCCCTTGCCGGCGCTGGCCAGGGTCTGGCCGTAGGTCTCGTTCGACTTCTGCGCCTCGCGGATCGCGGTGGAGACGGCGGCCAGTTCCCTGGACAGCTGGTCCCCGGCGTCGCGGATCTGTTCGTTCAGGCGCGCCTTGGGCAGGTAGGCGGCGGCGAGCTCCTCGCTGACCGTCTCGGTCATCGGTTCGCCCGACAGGATCAGGCGGTTGAGCTCGCGAGCCAGTTCGCCGGTCGGATCGGCCACGAAGTGCGACCACAGCTCGAAGTTCAGCGGAGTCGGCCAAACGGCGTGGCGCTCCATGACATCGAGGGTCTCGTGGGCGACCTTGTAGGCTTCGGGACCCCGCATCTTGGTTTCGACGTCGGCGGACATTCGTGCATTCCCCCTGGGCCAGATCGATCCCTTCTGGAGCGATCCACGGCTGTAGATGAGAGACCCTATCCGCCAAGGCCCAAATGACTGGTTAAGGCGGGGGAACGCGGTTCGCTTGCGGGCGGCGCGTGGACCCGTCATTCTGAACATCGATCACCTGAGCCGGGACAAGCCCGGCCTCCCGGAGGGACCCTGGATGAACGCCCATGCCAATCTCGGCGCCGACGGCCAGAAGGCCGCGATGCTCGCCATTCTCGACAAGCAGAAGGCCGCTCACGTCCGCGACGGCGCGCCGACGGCCGAGCAACGGATCGAGCGCCTCGACCGCTGCATCGGCCTGCTGGTCGACCATGCCAAGGACATCCAGGACGCCATCAACGCCGACTTCGGCAACCGCTCGCGCGAAGCGACCCTGCTCACCGACGTCTCGGGCTCGATCGGGCCGCTGAAGCACGCCAGAGACCATTTGCGCCAATGGATGAAGGGCCAGAAGCGCAAGACCACGCCGGCGATCCTCGGCCTGTTCGGGGCCAAGGCCGAGGTGGTCTACCAGCCCAAGGGCGTGGTCGGGGTGATCAGCCCGTGGAACTTCCCGGTCAACCTGACCTTCGCGCCGCTGGCCGGCATCCTGGCGGCGGGCAACCGGGCCATGATCAAGCCCTCGGAGTTCACGCCCGTCACCTCCGAACTGATGAAGACGATGTTCGGCAGCGTGTTCAGCGACGAGGAAATCGCCGTGATCACCGGCGGTCCCGAGGTCGGCCAGGCCTTCGCCGCGCTGCCCTTCGACCACATGATCTTCACCGGTGCGACGTCCATCGCCCGCCATGTGATGCGCGCGGCGGCCGAGAACCTGGTGCCGCTGACGCTGGAACTGGGCGGCAAGAGCCCGGTCATCCTGTCGGAAAGCGCCGACATCGCCACCGCCGCCGCCCGCATCATGAACGGCAAGACCCTCAACGCCGGCCAGATCTGCCTTGCGCCCGACTATGTGCTGGCCCCCGAAGGCAAGGTCGCGGAGTTCGTGAAGGAGGCCCAGGGCGCGGTCGGCCGCATGTTCCCGACCCTGAAGGACAATCCTGACTACACCGCCGTGATCGCCGAGCGTCACTATGAGCGCATCAAGGGCTACATCGATGAGGCACGGGCCAAGGGCGCGCAGATCGTCGAGATCAACCCGGCCGGCGAGGACTTCAGCCAGCAGGAGCACCGCAAGATCCCGCCGACCCTGATCCTCAACCCCACCGACGACATGAAGGTGATGCAGGAGGAGATCTTCGGCCCGGTCCTGCCGGTGAAGACCTACAGGACGGCGCAGGACGCGGTGGACTACATCAACGCCCACGAGCGGCCGCTGGGTCTCTATTGGTTCGGGACCGACGAGGCGGAGAAGGCCAATGTGCTGGCCAGAACCACCAGCGGCGGCGTCACCATCAACGATGTGATCATGCATGTGGCCCAGGAAGAGCTGCCGTTCGGCGGCGTCGGCCCCTCCGGCATGGGCAGCTACCATGGCCACGACGGCTTCCTGGAGTTCAGCCACCGCAAGGCGATCTACACCCAGCTGAAGAAGGACATCGGACCGCTGGTTGCGATGCGGCCGCCCTATGGGCCGGCTATCCGCAAGATGCTGGGCGGACAGGTCAAGCGCTGACGCTGCGCGGCGGGGGAGACCCCGCCGTTCATGCTGGCGTCAGGTGGCCTGTCGTATTGAAGCCGTGATGGCGACACATGATATGTCGCCACGGGTCCCTCCGGATCCGGAACACTGGAGTGTGCAATGCGTACCGCCGCCCTGACGGGCTTCATCCTCGCCGCGACCGCTGCCTGCTCGGCCAGCGCCGCGCCCGACTTCAAGGCCCAGGCCCGCTGCATCGCGGCCTACGAGGTCGCCGCCGGGCTGCTCGAGTCGGATTCGACGTCTCAGGCCACGAAGAAGCGCATCGCCAAGCTGGACGCCGCCCGCGAGAAGCTGTCGCTGGCGCTCGCCACGCGCACCGACCTGACAGCCGCCGACAGCCGCGCCAGCCAGCAGGAACGTCGGGCGGAGGAAGCTCGCCTCGACGCTCTCCCGCCGGCTCAGGTGCAGGCCGCCGCCGACGCGTGCGACAGCCTCCTGGGTCAGTAGAATCTCGCGAAGAACCGAAAATGCGCGCGGCGAAAGCCGTGCGCATTTTTGCGTGATCTACGGCTGCAAGGCGCCGAGCATGATCCGCGACAGCGCCGCGACCGCCTCGGCGCGGCTCAGGCGGCCCGCGGCGGCGTCCTGCGCCAGCACGTCGGCCGCGCCGATCAGGCCCAGGATCAGCGGTCTGGCGGCCTTCGCGCGCAGGTCGATGAAGCGACCGAGCGCAGACCGGTAAAGCTCGACATAGCCATCGCGCAGGGCCTGGCGGAAATCGTCCATCTCCTCGCTGGCTGACAAGGCGTCGGCGATGGCCCCGAACTCCGGCCCGGCCTCCAGCACGCAGTCGACATAGGCGGCGCTCAGGATCGCGACCGCGTCGTCCAGCGTGCGAGCCTCGTTCGCCAGGGCTGTGGAGACGGCGCGGGACTGTCTTTCGTCGAAATGCCGGTACAGCGCGATCAGCAGCCCGGCTCGGGTGCCGAAATGCTCGTAGGCGATCGGCTTCGTCACGCCGGCCTGTTCGGCCAGCCGCGCCAGCGTCAACGCATCCGTGCCCTCGCCGCGGACGATGGTCGCCGCGGTCTCCAGGAGCTGCTGGCGCCGACCGTCACGGCGCATTCGCGGCGCTACCATGTGCCCATCCGCCGGGCGTCTCGCTTGACAGCCACTGTCCAACCCATAAGTTACGAATCGTAAGTTACTAACTGTAGCTTTCTGATATCTAACGGAGGGACCGTTGACAGCCAAGCCCATTCAGCCGCTCGCGCTCGACGCGGCGACCGCCGAGCGCATCGCGCCCATGATCCCGGATCTGATCCGCGCCACGGGGCCGGTGAGCTACGGCTACCAGTTCGGGGAAGGGGACCTGCTGGACCGACTGGTCGCCGCCTCGTGGCGAACGCCGCTCACCCTGTTCTCCGCGGCCTGCACGACCGCCGCCTTCGACGGAGACGATCTGCTGGGCATCGAGCTCGGCTTCGCCGGTCCTGATTTCTACGGCTTCAAGGCCAACCTCGCCGCCCTGGCGCCGGACCTGATCGCCGCCGGGACGGTAACCTACGAGGAACTGGGTCGTCTGCTCGAGCGGGCTGAAAGGGCCAGCTATCTCAACGCCCATGTCCCGGACGATGTCTATTATCTACATGCTCTGTCGACGCCTCTGCGCCAGAGGGGCAAGGGGGCGGGACGGCTCCTGCTGGAGGCCGCGATTCAACGCGCGCGGTCGGCGGGCTTCCGGGAGCTGCAGCTTGACGTCCTGGCGGACAATCCGGCCGTCGGTTTCTACCAGACGATGGGCCTGCGCATCCTGACCGAAACCGTTTCGCCCGATCTGTCGCGCGATCACGGCTTTCCAGGTGAGTACCGCATGGCGGTGACGCTGTGAGGCCGCGTGTAGTTATCGTCGGCGGCTACGGGCTGGTCGGCGGATTCGTCGCCCGTCATCTGCGCACCGCGGGCCACGACCTCGACCTAGTCCTGGCCGGCAGGAACCCGGACCAAGGCAGGGAACTCGCCGCAGAGCTGGACGCCCGTATCGTGACGCTGGAGATCGACGATCCGGCCGCCGGACTCAAGGCCGCCGGGCCGGCGGACCTGGTCATCGCCACGGTGCAGGATCCCGGCGACAACCTGATCATGGCCGCGCTTCGGACCGGCGCCGGCCATATCGGCATCGTGCGCAGCTGCGACAGCATGGCGTCCACGGCGATAGCGGCGGCGGCGCTGGCGCGGCGCCCGGCCCTGATGCTCGGCCATTGGCAGGCCGGCGTCATGACCCTGGCCGCCCTGGCCGCGGCGCGGACCTTCGCCCGCGTCGATCGGGTGGAGATGGCGGCGCTCTACGACTACGCCGATCCCATCGGCCCGATGACAGCGGCGGACGCCGGCGGCTTCATCGCCCAGGCCCTGATCCGGCGCGATGGAAGCTGGACTCATGTCGATGCGGCGACCGAGACGCGCACCGTGCCGCGCGATGGTCTGCCCGCGTTCGAGGGCCAGCCGATGGGCGTGCTCGACACGCCCGCGCTGGCCGCCGTGACCGGGGCGAGGGACGTCCGGTTCGACCTCGGGACGGGTACGTCGATCAGCGGCGCGGCGGGCGAGACGGCTTCTCACGACCTCTATGTCGATCTGACCGGCGTGGATGAGTCGGGCGCGGCGATCTCGCGGCGCAGGGTGATCAGCGATCCGCGCGGACAGGCGCATCTGACCGCTCTGGGCGTGCTGCTCGGCGCCGAACGATTGCTGGGGCTGGACGGCGGTCCGCCAGCGCGGGGCGGTCTGCTGTTTCCCGAGAACGTCCTCGACCCGGAGCGCGCCCTGGCCCGGTTGAGCACGTTCGGAGTCCGGTCAGGGGCGGCGCTGTGAAGGCTCTCGCGGTCGACATCGAGAGCAGGCGCACATGCGTTGTGGAGGCCCCGATGCCCCGGCCCAGGCGCGGCCAGGTGCTGGTCGAGGTCCTGTTGTCCGCCGTCAACGAAATGGACGTCCAGGTTCGGGCCGGCGGCTGGCCGGCCCAGGTCAGGCGTTTCCGTCGCGCGGGACCGGTCCTGACAGGCTTCGAGCTCGTCGGCGTGGCGCGCAGCAATGGTCGGCGTATCCGCGCCGGCCAGCGTGTCATCGGATACAGCCATGTGCTGAACGGGGCCCGGACCCATGCCGCCTTCGTCGCGATGAACGAGAACGACATGATCGGCATCCCCGACAGTCTGGACGATGAAGGCGCGGCCGCCCTTGTGGTCATGGGGCTGACGGCGGTCGAGGTCCTTGAGCGTATGCGTCCGCTCGGGAAGGGCGACCGTTGCCTTGTGATCGGCGCCGCGGGCGGCGTCGGCGTCTATGCAACGCAGTTGGCGGCGTGGCAGGGCGCCGGGGTCACGGCGGTCTGCTCCGAAGCGAACGCCGAATGGATTCGCGCGCTTGGCGCGGCGAACGTCAGGATCAGCGAAGGCGGCGAGCGCTTTATGGCGGGCGACGCATTCGACCTGGTGCTTGATACGCCCGCCGTCTCCCGCTTCAGCGAGGCCGCGCCCCACCTCGCGGCGAACGGCGTCTACGTCAGCACGAATCCGACGAACGACATCGGCGGGTTCGCGCGGGCCCTTGTCTCGGGCCGGCGAGCCGGTTGGCTGATGATGTTGGCCACGGACCCGGACCGCCTCTCACGCCTCGTAGAACTGCAGGCGGCGGGGGCCCTGAGGCCGGTCATCGACAGCGTCCACGGCATCGCGGACGCTGACGTCGCCTTCGACCGGTTCGCGACACGCGGCAAGCGAGGCCGCGTTTTACTCAGGATCAGCTAGTCCTCGGCGACTGGCGTCAGCGGCGTCGCGCGGGTCATGAAGGCCGGCATGTCATTGCCGAACCCGACCACGCGACCGCCGTCGTCGTCACGGTCACGGCGATTGTCGCGACGCTCGTCGTCGCGGCCGCGCGCCGGGCGACGGTCGCGGTCGCGGCCCTCGGCGGCGACCGGGCGTTCCTCGCGACGCGGCGCTTCGGCCTGGCGGGGTTGATCTTCGGTGCGCGGACGCTCGTCGCGACGCGGACGATCCTCACGCCGCGGACGCTCCTCGCGGCGCGGGCGTTCCTCCCGAACCTCGACGGGGGCGGCGGCATCGGCGAGGTCAACGACTTCGGCCGTGACAATCGCGGCGTCGGCCGCCTCCACGCCTTCACCGCGGGGCGCGCGACGGCGGCGGGAAGGCTTCTCGGCCCGGGCGACCTCGGTCTCGGCCACGGGCGACGCCGGCGCCCTGGCGGGACGCGCCGGGCGGGCGGCGGCGGCTTCGCTGGCTTCGGCCGTCGTGATCGCCGTCATCGAGACCACCGAGGTCTCCGACTCCGGTCGGCCGCGACCGGGACGGTCGCTGCGACTGCGGCTCCGCTCCCGGTCCTTCCTGGCGGCGTCCTTGTGCCGTTGCTCGGTCTTGAGCGTCGACCAGTCGATGCCCTCGAAGAGCGCTTCCTCCGGCATCTTGCCGGTCAGCTTGATGACCTTCTCGAGGTTCTTGTCGTCGGCCGGCGTGACGATCATGAACGTCTCGCCCTTGCGTCCGGCGCGACCGGTGCGGCCGATGCGGTGGACGTAGTCATCGGCGTGGTGCGGGACGTCGTAGTTGAAGACGTGGCTCACCGCCGGGATGTCGAGGCCGCGGGCGGCGACGTCCGAGGCGCAGAGCAGCTTCAGCTCGCCCTTGCGGAAGCTGTCGAGGGTCTTCATCCGCGTGGCCTGGTCAAGGTCGCCGTGGATGGCGCCGGCGTCATAGCCGTGCGTCCGCAGCGACTTGGCGACGATGTCGACCTCGCTCTTGCGGTTGCAGAACACGATGCCGTTCTGGATCTCGCTACGGTCGATCAGGCTGCGCAGCGCGGTGCGCTTGGCCTTGGGATCGTTCGAGGGGACGCGGGCCAGGAACTGGGTGATGTTCTCGCCGGTGGTGGCCGGGCGGGAGACCTCGATCCGGGTCGGATCCTTGAGGAACTGCTTGGTCAGCCGGGTGATTTCCGGCGGCATGGTGGCGCTGAAGAACAGGGTCTGCTTCTTCGGCGGGGTCAGCTTGAAGATGCGCTCGATGTCCGGAATGAAGCCCATGTCGAGCATGCGGTCGGCTTCGTCGACGACCATCATCTGCACGCCGGTCAGCAGGATCTTGCTGCGTTCGAACAGGTCGAGCAGGCGGCCGGGCGTCGCGATCAGCACGTCCACGCCCTTGTCGAGCGCGGAGACCTGGTCGCCCATCGAGACGCCGCCGATCAGCAGCACCCAGGAGAGGCGGGTGCCCTTGGCGTATTTCTCGAAGCTGCTGGCGACCTGATCGGCCAGTTCGCGGGTCGGCGCCAGAACCAGGGCGCGCGGCATGCGGGCCCGGGCGCGGCCGGCCGACAGCCGGTCGATCATCGGCAGGGTGAAGGCCGCGGTCTTGCCTGTGCCGGTCTGGGCGATGCCAAGGACGTCGCGGCCGGCGAGGGCCACCGGAATGGCTTGTTCCTGGATCGGAGTGGCCGTCGTGTAGCCGGTATCGGCCACTGCCTTGAGTGTGGAGGCGCTAAGCCCCAGCTGGGAAAATTCGGTCATGTCTCGCTTAAACTGAAAGCGCCGAGCCGCCCGGATCATTGGGCGAGCGGGCGGCGCGGATTCGCCAGACCTGCCCGGAGCTTGCGGTGTAATAGCCACAAACCCCCAAAAGTCAATGAAAGCCTTGCGGCGCCTAGGGTGCGGCGGTCGTCGCCGGCTTGTCCGCCGGGCGGCGCGGCGGCGTGTGCGGCAGCCTGTCGAGCAGGGGGCGTTCGACCCAGAGGTGGAAGGCGACTCCGGCGGCGAGGGCGACCGCGGCGACCCCTGCGAACAGGATAATGGGGCTCTGGCGCAGTTGCGGCGCCAGCGCCAGCGCGCCGGCGGTCGCGGCGTAGACCACGGGGGCGTGCGCCAGGTAGATGGCGTAGGACGCCTCGCCCAGGAACGACAGCCAGCGCGGAACGGGCAGGCCGCGGGCCCGCTCCAGGCTGGCGGCGCCCAGGATCGCCAGGGTCGCGCCCGCGCCGAAGGCCCAGTTTCCGACGATGCCGTTGAGCGGCAGTTTCATCAGCGGAATGGCCCAGGTCGCCCCGAACAGAAGCAGCCCGGCCGCCATCACCACGCCGGGCGCCGGAACCTTGCCGCGATCGAACGCCACGAAGGCGGCGGCGCCGAACGCGAACAGCAGGTGCTGGCTGGTGAAGAAGAAGCGCAGCCAGCCGTCGATGCCCAGCCACGGCAACGTCGCCGACAGCGCCATCCAGGCGGCGGCGACGACCAGTCCGATCACGGGTCGCCACAGGATCAGGCCGAATACCGCGTAGAACAGCGCCTCATGGCGCAGGGTCCAGATCACCGAGAGGAGCGGATCCTGGGTGTCCGGTGTGAGCGCGATCGCCGACAGGACGTCCAGTACGGTGAAGCCGACCCCGTTGTTGAGGACCGGCGCCAGGAGCGTGGCCGGGATGACGATCAGCAGCGCGGCCCACAGCGGAGGATAGATCCGTCGGGCTCGCTTCCAGGCGAATACCGGTGTGCGCCCGGATCTCCCGATGTCGCGCCCGTGGGCCATCATGATGACGAAGCCGCTCAGGACGAAGAAGAAGTGCACCCCCGAGTAGCCTGACCGGAAGACCGGGAATGTGTCGCGGTCGAGGTACTGGGGCAGGGCCAGCGTCAGTTCGACATGGAACAGCAGCACGGCGAGCGCGGCGAAGGCGCGCCCGGCCTGAAGGCTGTCCAGTGCGGAGCGGGGCGGTTGCGGGCTGTCCATGGGTCGGGGCGCAATGGCGGCCCGGCGCGCCAACGTCAATAGGCGCGACGATCCGCGTCTCTCCGACGGCGAGAAGATTGATGACGCTTCCGCAACGGATATGTGATGGTCTGTTGTCCGGGGCAGAGGAGGATGCCGATGTCAGTTCAGTTGATCGCCGGCGCTCTGATGGGGGCGGCGCTCGCTGCGTCGCCGTCTCCCGATGTGCTGGACCCTGCCTTCAAGAACACCATCGTCAGCGTCTATCCGGACGGCAAGACCACGCGGCTGCACCCCAATGGCACCTATGACGCCCAGCGCGCCAACGGGCAGCGCACCGGCGGGGCCTGGGAGATCAAGGGGCGGAAGGTCTGCATGACCCAGAAGCGCCCGTTCTACGTGCCGCTCGCCTTCTGCACCGCGATCCCGCCCACCGGCGGCGTCGGCGCCAGCTGGACCGCCAGGGGTTTGAAGGGCGAGCCCGTGCGCCACACCCTGACCGCCGGCCGCGGCGCGCTGCCCTGATCTTCCGATAAGGGTTAACGGAATGTCGTTTTCTGACTAGCCTGCCCGCGCTCGCCCACGAAGCGAGCCTGCGACAACATTCGGGTGGGAAACTCAAACATGCGACTTCTTGCGACCGTGGCGCTCGCCGCCGCGATGCTGGCCGGCCCGGCTCTGGCCGATCCGATGGCCACCGCCTACGGCAATACCGTTGTGATCACCTATGGCGACGGCACGACCGTGAATCTCTACGTCAACGAGGACGGCACCTACACCGGCAGCAGCCCGGCGGGCGAAAGCGCCGGCACCTGGGCCATCTCGGGCAACCAGACCTGCTTCACGCAGTCCAGCCCGGAACCGGGCGAGCCCTCCTGCTCCAAGACGGTGAGCAAGAATGTCGGCGACAGCTGGCAGTCGACCGGACAGGGCGGCGCGCCGGTCACCGTGAGCATCCAGGAAGGACGCTAGGCATGACCGGGTCAGATCGACCCATCTGACCCGGGCCAGCCTGCTCTCTGCTCAGGCGGCGTCGTTCGCCAGTCGGGCGGGCGGCGTCCGCGCCTCGCCCTTCAGGGCGTCGACGAAGGACTCCCGCCAGGCGGCGATGTCCTCGGTGACGACGCTGTCCATGAGCTTTTCCCAACGCCGCCGGCGCTCGGCGTAGCTCATGGTCAGCGCTCGCTGGATCGCGCCCGCCACCTCATCCCGGTCGTAAGGGTTCACGATCAGCGCCGCCCCCATCTGGGCGGCCGCGCCGGCGAAGCGTGACAGGACGAGCACGCCGGGATCCTCGGGATCCTGCGAAGCGACGTATTCCTTGGCGACCAGGTTCATGCCGTCCCGGAGCGGGGTGACCAGGCCGACCGCGGCGGCGCGGTAGATGCCGGCCAGTTCGTCCTGGCGGTAGCCGGTGTTGACGTAGCGCAGCGGCACCCAGTCCATGGTGCCGTAGGCTCCGTTCACGCGACCGGCGATGGCGTCGAGACGGCCGCGCAGGTCCTGGTAGGCCTCGACCGCGTCGCGGCTCAGCGTGGCGATCTCCAGCATGAAGACCCTTTCGCGCTGGGCCTCCTGCATCGCCAGAAACTGCTCGTAGGCCAGGAAGCGCTCCTCAAGCCCCTTGGAATAGTCCAGGCGGTCGACGCCGACGATCATCCGCCGGCCCGCCATCGACTCCTGCATGCGGGCGAATGACTCCTGGCCGCCCGGAGAAAGGGAGCCTTCGGAGAAGTCCTCGGGCTTGATGCCGATCGGGAAGGCGCCCAGGCGGGTGCGCCGGCCGAAAGCCGAGACCACGCCCTGGTTGTCGGGCATGGCGACGCCGATCTCGTTGGACAGGTAGCCGGTGAACGCCGACAGGTTGTCCTGGGTCTGGAAGCCGACCACATCGTAGTGGAACAACGCCTCCACGAGCTTGCGGTGGCCGGGCAGGGTGACCAGCAGCTGCCGGGCCGGCCACGGGATATGCAGGAAAAAGCCGATCCGGTTCTGTACGCCCAGGGCGCGCAGTTCCCGCGCCAGCGGGGCCAGATGGTAGTCGTGGACCCAGATCAGGTCGTCAGGCCCGATCAGGGCGGCCAGCGCCTGGGCGAAGCGCGCGTTGACCCGGGCGTAGCCGGCGTCGAACGACCGCTCGTAGGCCGTCAGGTCGATCCGGTCGTGGAACAGCGGCCACAGCGTCTTGTTGGCGTAGCCATTGTAGTACTCGTCGACGTCAATCGGCTCGAGGTCGACCCGGGCGAGCGTGACGTCGCCGACCCGTTCCATCGCGATCTGCCCGGTGTACTGCGGCGTCGTCTCGCCGCTCCACCCGAACCAGACGCCCTGGTGTTCCCGCAGCGCCGCGCCGAGCGCGGCGGCCAGCCCGCCCACGGAGCCCCCGCCCGTTTCGCGCGGCAGGCTGACACGATTGGATACAACGATCAGGCGGCTCACGACGCGGCCTCCTCCAGCCAGTCCAGGACGGCGGCGGGATCGCTCAGGCGGTAGAGCGCCCCGGTCGGGCGAGGTTCGCCGACCAGCACGCTCCAGCCGCCCAGGTCGCGGGCGGCCTCGAAGGCGTGCTCGTCGGTAAGGTCGTCGCCGACCATCACCGGCGTCGCCCCGGCGAACGGCGGCTCGGCCATGAACAGCCTCAGGCTGTCGCCCTTGTCGGGCCCCGGCGTTCGCAGCTCGACGACCATGCGTCCCTCCTGCAGCTGCAGGCCGTGCATGGCCGCCATGCGGCGGCCAATGTCGATGCAGGCCTCCTCCGCCGGCGGATGGCCGCGATAGTGCAGGGCGACCGATCGCGACTTGCTTTCGACAAGCAGGCCGCGCTGGCCCTTGGCGAAGCAGGCGAGCGTCTCCTCGACGCGATCCAGCGCGGGGTGGGGCGGAACGGCGGTCGTGTCGTCGGAGGATGCGCGACGTTCCAGACCGTGGACGCCGGCCACGTTGGCCACGGCGCCCTCCAGGATGCGGTCGACCTCGACGATGGACCGCCCGCTCAGAATGGCTACGCGGCCCCGGAACCTCTCGGCGACCCGGCGCAGCAGCAGGGTCCGCCGGCGGTCGGCCATGACCCCGTCCGGCGTCGCCGCGATGGGCGCCAGCGTGCCGTCGAGATCCAGAAACAGTGCCGTATTGTCAGGGTTCGGCAAGGGAGGGCGCGCCTCCACGCTGGGAGACGGTCGTTGGAGATCGATATTCAGCATTCGTGGCCCCGTGCATACGCCGGCGGGCGGGTTTGCGGCCGCCAACCTATCGCGATAACCCGCGAGACGGTCGGATGTTCCGGTCAAAAAAGCTTGATGAGAATTTGGTTGACGCGACCCAGGCCCGATACGGCCAAGGGTCATTGAGCATATTGCTCAAGAGCATGAGTATAGACTTTCGGTACAGGCATCCGGTTTGGACGCCTTCCTGACCGAAATCTCGTCAGATATCGACGTCCGCCGCCGCGAACTCCGCGTTCTCCTGAATGAAGCGGAAGCGAAGCTCGGGCTTGCGGCCCATCAGGGTCTCGACCAGGTCCTCGACGTGCCCCTCGTCACGGGGCAGCGTGACCCGCGCCAGCGTCCGCTTGGCCGGATCCATGGTGGTTTCCTTGAGCTGGGCGGGCATCATCTCGCCAAGGCCCTTGAAGCGGCCGATCTCGGGCTTCTTGCCCTTGAACGCCGTTGCGAGCAGTTCGTCCTTGTGCGCGTCGTCGCGGGCGTAGAGCGACTTCTTGCCGTCGCTGATCCGGTACAGCGGCGGCATGGCCAGGAACAGTTTCCCCCCCCGCACCATCTCCGGCATCGTGCGGTAGAAGAAGGTGATCAGCAGGCTGGCGATATGGGCGCCGTCGACGTCGGCGTCGGTCATGATGATGATGCGGTCGTAGCGGAGGTCGTCCTCGCGGTACTTGCTGCCGCCCTGGACGCCCAGGGCCAGCATGAGGTCCGCCAGCTCCTTGTTGCCCATCAGTTTCTCGCCGGTGGCGCTGGCCACGTTCAGGATCTTGCCGCGCAGGGGCAGGATGGCCTGAGTGCGGCGGTCGCGCGCCTGCTTGGCGCTGCCGCCGGCGCTGTCGCCCTCGACCAGAAACAGTTCGCTGCCGTCCATGGCCGAGCCCGAGCAGTCGGCCAGCTTGCCCGGCAGGCGAAGCTTGCGCGTCGCCGAGGCGCGGGAGACTTCCTTGTCCTTGCGGCGTTTCAGCCGCTCCTCGGCGCGCTCGACCACGAAGTCGAGCAGGGCGCGGGCGGCCTTGGGCGAGGCGGTCAGCCAGTGGTCGAACGGGTCGCGCAGTGCGGTCTCGACCAGCCGCTGGGCATCGGACGACGACAGCCGCTCCTTGGTCTGGCCCTGGAACTCCGGATTGCGGATGAAGACGCTGATCAGGGCGCCGGCGTTGGCGATCACGTCGTCGGCGGTGATGATGCCGGCCCGCTTCTCGCCCGCCATCTCGGCATAGGCCTTGAGGCCTTTGGTCAGGGCGGCGCGGAAGCCCGCCTCGTGCGTGCCGCCTTCGGGCGTGGGCACGGTGTTGCAGTAGGACTGCATGAAGCCGTCGGCCTCGCCGAAGCCCTGCGGCGTCCAGGTCACGGCCCACTCGACGGCGCCGGCCTCGCCGGTCCGCTCGATACGGCCGCTGAAGGCGGTCTCGGTGACCGTCGCAACGCCCTTGGTCCGTTCGGCGAGGAAGTCGGCCAGGCCGTTCGGGAAGTGGAAGACGGCTTCCGGCGGGGTCTGGTCATGAATGCGCGAGGGATCGCAGGACCATTTGATCTGCACGCCGCGGAACAGGTAGGCCTTGGACCGGGCCATCCGGTAGAGCCGCGCCGGCTTGAACACCAGGTTGTCGCCGAAGATCTGGGTGTCGGGCAGGAAGCGGACCTGGGTGCCCTTCTTTCGGGACGGGCCGACCTGCTGAAGCCCGCCGACCGGCTTGCCGCGCGAGAAGGTCTGACGGTGCTCGAAGCCGTCACGCCAGACGGTGACCTCCAGTTCGGCGGACAGGGCGTTGACCACGCTGGCGCCGACGCCGTGCAGGCCGCCAGAGGTCTCATAGGCCTTGCCACTGAACTTCCCGCCCGCGTGCAGGACGGTCATGATCACTTCCAGCGCCGACTTGCCCGGATGCTTGGGGTGCGGATCGACGGGCATGCCGCGGCCGTCGTCCTTCACGGTCAGGAAGCCGTCGGCGTCGAGCGAGACCTCGATCGTCTTTGCGTGGCCAGCGACGGCCTCGTCCATCGAGTTGTCGAGGATCTCGGCGAACAGGTGATGCAGCGCCCGCTCGTCGGTGCCGCCGATATACATGCCCGGCCGCATGCGGACCGGCTCGAGGCCTTCGAGAACCTCAATGGCGCTGGCGTCATAGGCGCCGGAGGGGGCGGCTTCGCGCGAGGCGGCCTTGGCCGAGGTCACGGCCTTCGGATCCGGGCGCGGCTCGTGCGGCGTGGCCAGCGGGCTGGCCGGCACGGGCTTGAGCGCGTCGTCGTCGTCACCAAACAGGGGAAGGGCAGGGGAAGTCATCTAGGCGACAGCATCGAACGATTCGGGAACGAAGGGGTATGCGGCCAAGGGGGGAGCAAGGGCAAGAGCATGATGGTCGCGGCATGCCCAGCGAGCGCCACAATCAGCGGCAGGGTCGCGTCCCGACATCCGAATTGTGCGGGGCGATTCCATGAAGACGATCACGATCCTGCTGGCGGCGGCCCTGGTGCTTGCGGCGTGTTCGGAGCCCGCGCGGTCGCAGGCCACGGTCGCCGGCGAGGTGGAAGGACGGCCCTATCAACTCGCCAATACCCAGGTCTGGACCGTGCCGGACCCGGTTTCCGGGCGAAGCTACGACGTCTTCGTCGGCCTGCCGGCCTCGTACGACAAGGAGCCGGATCGCCGCTATCCGGTGGTCTATGTCACCGACGCCCTCTACGCCTTTCCCTTGATCGGCAGCATCTCGCGCCGGGTCGGGGGCGGCGGCGAGGGGCTGGAGGATTTCATCCTCGTCGGCCTGTCCTACGCCGCGGGCGACGATCCTGTGGTCAGTCGAAACCGCGACTACACGCCGACAGCCAAGGGGTCGGGCGGCGCGTCGAAGGGCATGGTCCACGGCGGCGTCGCACCCTACGCCGACTATGTCCGCGCCCGCGTGCTGCCCTTCGTTGACGACCGCTTCCGCACCGATCCGAAGCGGCGCGTCTACATGGGCCATTCCTATGGTGGACTCCTGGGCGCCCACATCCTGTTCACCGCGCCGACCACCTTCAGCCACTACATCCTGGGCAGCCCGTCCCTCTGGTACGACCAGGGTCACATGTTCGGCGTCGAGGAACGCTACGCCGCCGCCAACAAGGATCTGCCGGCCGACGTGTTCCTGTACATCGGAGCCTTCGAGACCCTCAAACCGGGAGATCCCCGCTACGCCACCACCAAGGACATGGTCGGGGACAACAAGCGCTTCGAGGAGCGGCTGCGCAGCCGCGGCTACCCGGGCCTGACCCTGGCCTCGACCGTCATTGACGGCGAAGATCACCTGACGGTCTTCCCCAGCGGCTTCACGCGCGGGATCAGGCGCGCCCTGCCGCCGAAGCGCTGAGGCTTGGGGCGGGAGAGGGCTACTCCGCCGCCGCCTTGGTCGCCTTCGCCTTGGCCGGAGCCTTCTTCTTCCCGGCGGGCTTCTTCTTGGCCGCCGCCGCCGGCGCCTTCTCGGCCTTGGCCTTGGGCGCTGCGGCCTTCTTCACAGGCTTCTTCTTGCCGCCGCCGCCCTTGGCCTCGCGCTCGGCCAGCAGGGCCACGGCTTCCTCGAGCGTGATCTCGGTCGGCTCCTTGCCGCGCGGGACGTTGGCGTTGGTGGCGCCGTGCTTGATGTAGGGGCCGAAGCGCCCGGACAGGATCTTGATCGGCTGGCCGTCCTCGGGGTGAGCGCCAAGGTCCTTGAGCGCGGCGGCCGTGGCCCGGCCGCCCTTGCCGCCGCCGGCCCTCTTCTCGGCCAGCACGGTCACGGCGCGGTTGAGGCCGACCTCGAACACCTCGTCGATGCTCTCCAGGTTGGCGTAGGTCCCCTCGTGCAGCACGAAGGGCCCGTAGCGGCCCAGGCCCGCGGTGATCGGCTTGCCGTCCTCCGGGTGCAGGCCGACCTCGCGGGGCAGTTCGAGCAGGCGCAGGGCCTTGTCGATGTCCATCGCCGCCGGCGGCCAGCCCTTGGGCAGGCTGGAGCGCTTGGGCTTGTCACCCTCGGCCGGGGCCTCCTCGACATAGTGCCCAAAGCGGCCGTTCTTGAGCCAGACCGCCTGGCCGGTGCGGGGGTTCACCCCCAGTTCGCGGTCGCCCTCGGCGGCCTCGCCATCGCCGTCCGGCTGGGCGATCGGGCGGGTGAATCGGCACTCCGGATAGTTCGAACAGCCGATGAAGGCGCCGAACTTGCCGGTCTTCAGGCTCAGCTGTCCGACGCCGCAGGTGGGGCACAGGCGCGGGTCCGACCCATCGGCCTTGGCCGGGAAGATGTGCGGACCGAGCGCTTCGTTCAGGGCGTCGAGGACGTGGGTGACGCGCAGCTCGGCGATCTCGCCGACGGCGGCGTGGAAGTCCTTCCAGAAGTCGCGCAGGAACTCCTTCCAGTCGAGCTTGCCGTCGGAGACCAGGTCGAGCTTTTCCTCCAGCGCGGCGGTGAAGTCGTACTCCACATAGCGCTTGAAGAACTCTTCCAGGAAAGCGGTGACCAGCCGGCCCTTGTCCTCGGGGATGAAGCGCTGCTTCTCCACCCGCACATAGGCGCGGTCGCGCAGCACGGTCAGGATCGAGGCGTAGGTCGAGGGTCGGCCGATGCCGAGCTCTTCCATCTTCTTGACCAGGCTGGCTTCCGAATAGCGCGGGGGCGGTTCGGTGAAGTGCTGGTCGGCCCTGGCGCGCAGGACCCGCGCGTCGGCGCCCTCGTTGATGACCGGCAGACGGGCGCTGTCCTCGTCCTCGGCGTCATCGCGACCTTCCTCGTAGACGGCGAGGTAGCCGGGGAACTGGATCACCTGCCCGGTGGCGCGCAGGCCGGTCTGGCCGTCGGCGCTCTCGATCTCGACCGTGGTCTTCTCGATCCGCGCCGCTTCCATCTGCGAGGCGATCATCCGCTTCCAGATCAGCTCGTAGAGGCGGCCGAGGTCGCTTTCGAGCCGCAGGGAGCCGGGATTGCGCTCCAGCGAGGTCGGGCGGATGGCTTCGTGCGCCTCCTGGGCGTTCTTGGCCTTGGTCTTGTAGTGGCGGGCCGTCTCGGGGACGTAGTCCTTGCCGTACAGCCCGCCGATCACGCGGCGGGCCTCGTCCAGCGCCTCGGGCGCCGACTGCACGCCGTCGGTCCGCATGTAGGTGATCAGGCCGACGGTCTCGCCGCCGATATCGATGCCTTCGTACAGCTTCTGGGCCGCCTGCATGGTGCGCTGGGCCGAGAAGCCGAGCTTGCGCGAGGCCTCCTGCTGGAGGGTCGAGGTGGTGAAGGGCGGCGGCGGCGTGCGTTTCGCCGGCTTCTTCTCGACGGAGTGAACCTTGAAGCTCGCCGCCTGCACCGCGGCCTGGGCGGCCTGGGCCGAAGCCTCGTTGCCGAGGTCGAACTTGGTGAGCTTCTTGCCCTCGTGCTTGACGAGGCGGGCGAGGAACGGATCGGCGCCGGCGGCGACGTCGGCCTCGACGGTCCAGTATTCCTGGGTCCGGAAACGCTCGATCTCCAGCTCGCGGTCAACGATCAGCCGCAGGCTGACCGACTGCACCCGGCCGGCCGAGCGGCTGCCCGGCAGCTTGCGCCACAGCACCGGCGAGAGCGTGAAGCCGACGAGGTAATCCAGCGCCCGGCGGGCCAGGTAGGCCTCGACCAGTTCCATGTCGATCTGACGCGGGTTGGCGATGGCGTCGAGGACGGCGGTCTTGGTGATGGCGTTGAAGGTGGCGCGCTGGACCTTCACGTCCTTGAGCGCCTTCTTCTTCTGCAGGACTTCCAGCAGGTGCCAGCTGATCGCCTCGCCCTCGCGGTCGGGGTCGGTGGCGAGGAACAGGGTGTCGGCGCCTTTCACGGCGTCGACGATGTCGCTGACCCGCTTGGCCGACTTGGCGTCGACCTCCCAGCTCATCGAGAAGTCGTCGTCCGGCTTTACCGAGCCGTCCTTGGACGGCAGGTCGCGGACGTGGCCGTAGGAGGCGAGAACCTTGTAGCCCGAGCCCAGGTACTTGTTGATGGTCTTGGCCTTGGCCGGGCTCTCGACGACGACGACGTGCATGCTTGTCCGGGAATGATCAGGAGAGTCGACGGGCGGTATCGCCTGCCGAGCGAGCGCGGAAAGTGGGGGCGGGGCAGGGGCAATGTCAACTTGGCGCGCTCGCGTCCACCCCGAATCGCGGCGCGGCGCCGTTTCCGGTGCGCTATTGTCGGCCGCTGAACACGGGAGGAGAGCATGAGCGTGGAGCTTTGGTCGCTGTTCGCGGCGATGGTTCTGGGGCTGGTCCACCTGACCGCGGCTTCCTTCACCTTCAAGGCCCAGGTGGGCAATCGCTACACCGTCGGCGCGCGTGACGAGGACCTGCGGCCGACCGGCGTCGCCGGTCGCCTGGATCGGGCGCAGCGCAACTTCCTGGAAACCTTCGCCATCTTCGCGGCGGCCGTGCTGCTGCTGTCTCACCTTGGACAGGAAGACCGGCTCAGCGCGCTGGGCAGCGTGCTGTACGTCGGAGGACGGGTCGTGTTCCTGCCGCTCTACGCCATCGGCGCACCCTGGCTGCGCACCTTCAGCTGGAACATCGCCACGCTTGGACTGGTCATGGTGATGGCCGCGATCATCGTGTGATCGCGTGGCGACAGTCATGCGGGAGGGGGAGGGTGTCGGCCGACCGGCGCCCGATACGGGGGGCTGGGGGGGCTGTTCAGGATCCGGACCGGATGCGATCGACCGACGCTGGCAATCTCACTGGCGGATATGGCCTTCCCAAGCCGCGATTGTGACCATTCGGCGGCGCGGGAAACCGTGGTTTGCGGAACACAGGCGCGACGGAAGTGCGGCGGAAGGCCTAGTGGCGCGTTGCGCGCCAAAACTTCGGGCCCGATAATGCTCTCGACGACGGACCGGCGACGGCCCGTCAGGGCGTGGGGCCCCGCGGTGCTTCCAGGTTTCCGGTAGGGACCTGCGCGGTTCAGTTGAAGCGGCGAAAGGCGATCCGAGAGGGTCGCCTTTTTGCTTTTCAGGCCCTTGAGACCATGCCGTCGGGGCCGAATACCGCCCGCCCGGCCAGTGACAGCTCGACCAAGGCGGCGAACACGGCCGGGGCCGGGGCGGCGGCGGCGCGCACCAGATCGTCCGGCGAGACCGGCGTCGGCGACAACAACTCGGCCAGCCGGTCCTGCAGCGCCGCGTCGGGTTCGGCGGCGACGGGCCCGCGCCAGCTGCGTCGCTCTGGCTCGCGCAGGCCGCCCAGGCCCTCCAGCACGCGGAGGACGTCCTCGACACCCTCGCAGACCGCCGCGCCCTGGCGCAGCAGGTCGTTGGTCCCCCGAGCCCGAGGGTCCAGCGGCGAGCCCGGCACGGCCAGCACCTCGCGCCCCTGCTCGGCGGCGAGGCGGGCGGTGATCAGCGAGCCGGACTTCAGCTCGGCCTCGACCACCACCACGGCCCGCGACAGGCCGCTGATCAGGCGGTTGCGACGCGGGAAGTCGCGGGCCTGGGCGCGATGGTCGGGCGGGCTCTCGGACACGATGGCGCCGCGCGCGGCGATGCGGGCGTGCAACTCGGCATGCTCGGGCGGGTAGACATCGCCGACGCCGCCACCCAGCACCGCGACGGTGCCGGTCTCAAGCGCACCCTCGTGGGCGGCGCCGTCGATGCCGCGCGCCAGGCCCGACACGACCACCAGCCCGGCCCTGCCGAGATCCACCGCCAGGGTTCGGGCGAACCGCTGGCCGCCGGCCGATGCCACGCGGGCTCCGACCACCCCCACGGCCGGACGAGACAGGACGTCTGGGTCGCCCAGCACCCAGATCAGCGGCGGCGGAGGGGCGACGGCGGCCAGCAATGGCGGAAAGGCGGGCTCGGAGCACAGGATCAACCGCGCGCCGAGGCGGTCGCCGGCCTCCAGCTCGCGTCGGGCCTCGTCGACGGACGGGGGGTGCGGGGCCGCGCCGCGCTGGATCAGGCGGGGCAGGGCGTCGAGCGCGGCTTGCGCCGAGCCGAAGCGGGCCGTGAGGTGATCGAACGCCACCGGTCCGACGTTGGGCGTCCTCGCCAGCCGCAGCCAGGCGACACGCTCCTCGTCGGTCGGCGGCGCGACCGTCACGGCGTCCCGGGCGTCGGGGCGGCGTCCTTCTTCGCCCCGATCTTCGGCTCCTCGCCCTTGAGCAGCCGGGAGATGTTCTGGTGGTGGCGGATGTAGATCAGCACGGCCATGAAAGCGGACAGCAGGACCATCGGGTAAGGCTGGTCCGTCGCGAAGGCGAACAGCGGGGCCAGGGCGGCGGCGGTGAGGGCGGCCAGCGAGGAGATGCGGAACAGCGCCGCCATCGCCAGCCAGGTCAGGGCGGCCAGCACGCCCACCGGCCAGGCGGCGGTCAGCAGCACGCCGTAGAAGGTCGCCACGCCCTTGCCGCCGTTGAACTTCAGCCAGACCGGGAACAGGTGGCCGACGAAGGCCGCGCCGCCGGCGATGGCGACCATCGCGGCGTTGTCGTTGGTCAGCCACCGCGCCAGCAGCACCGCGACCACGCCCTTGCCGGCGTCGCCGATCAGGGTGATGGCGGCCAGGTCCTTGCGGCCGGAACGCAGGACGTTGGTCGCCCCGATGTTGCCCGAGCCGATCTTGCGGATGTCGCCCGCGCCGCCGAGGCGGGTGGCGATCATCCCGAACGGGATCGAGCCGAGGAGGTAACCTCCCACGACGATCAGCCCGAGCGTCAGCCAGACGGTTTGCGCCAGATCTTCCATGTCCCGCCCCTAATACCGCAAAAGTTGTTCTTGTGGAGTCCGCTCAACGCCGGGCGGCGTTGACTCAGGCGATCATCGCTGGCGCGTGAGCCGCGCGCAAATCACGGCGGTCGCGGCGCCAACGCCTGTCCACATCGGCAGTCCACTCTCAAGCACGAGAGAGATCGGCGCGGACGAGACTGCCCCGGCGAGGCCGCAGGCGGGATAGTAGATCGCCGGGCGCGCGCCCCGCTGCTGGAAGAGCGCTGCGACGACACCCGCCGAAAGGGCCGGGAACACGCCGAGCAGGGGGGCGAACACCACCGACACCACGCCGACCATCAGGACCGACAGGAGCACCAGGCGGGCGTCAATGCCCTGGAACAGGCCGATGACGACCATCAGGCAGAGGGCGATGACCAGTCCTATGAACGGTCCGGCAAGGCCGAAGATCAGCAGCGTGCGGCGAAACCTGCGCCTGCCGTCGGCGATCACAGAGGCGCTCACGGTCTACTCCGCAAGCCGATGCACGATCTTGCCGCTGACGACCGTCATGACGACCTGGCCCTGCAGCCGGCGGCCGTCGAAGGGCGAGTTCTTGGATTTGGAGACCAGCTTGTCGGCGTCGATGATCACCGGCGCGTTCAGGTCGCAGAGCACCAGGTCGGCCGGCGCGCCGGAGGCCAGGCGGCCGGTCGGCAGGCCGAGGAACTGCGCCGGCGCGAGGGTCACCGTGCGCATCAGGTCCACGAGCGGCAGGCGGCCGTCATGGTGCAGCGACAGCAGGGCCGGGAGCAGGGTCTCCAGCCCCACCCCGCCGGGGGCGGCCTCGTCGAAGGGCAGGCGCTTGTCCTCGGCCGGGGCGGGGGCGTGGGCCGAGACGACGATGTCGACCAGGCCGCTGGCCAGCGCCTCGATCAGCGCCTGGCGGTCGTCCTCGGCCCGCAGGGGCGGGTCCATGCGGGCGAAGGTGCGGTAGTCACCGATGTCGAGCTCGTTGAAGCTCAGGTGATTGATCGAGGCGGTGGCCACGGCGTTGACGCCCCGGACCTTGGCCCTGGCCAGCGCTTCCAGCGCCGCGCCGCAGGTGATCTGGTCGACCAGAAGCCGGCCGCCCGACAGCTCGGCCAGCGCCAGGTCGCGCTCCAGCCCGATGCGCTCGGAGGCCGCCGGGGCGGCCGGAAGGCCCATGCGGGAGGCGAACTCGCCCTCGGTGGCGGCGGCGCCCTTGCTGAGCCAGGGATCCTGCGGCCGGTGGGCCAGCGCCATGCTGAACGCGGCGGCGTAGGACAGGATGCGCCGCATGACCTTGGAGTCGACGATCGGCCGGTCGACGTCGGTGATGTAGCGGGCGCCGGCGTCGCGCATCAGGCCGATCTCGGCCATCTGCTCGCCGCGCAGACCCTTGGTGGCGGCGCCGGCGGCCAGGATGTGGCAACTCTCGATGTCCTGCGCCCGGCGCAGGATGAAGTCGACGACCGAGGGATCGTCGACGGCCGGGTCGGTGTCCGGCTGCACGACGATGGAGGTCACGCCCCCGGCCGCCGCCGCCTGCGCGGCCGAGCGCAGGGTTTCCCTGGTCTCGGCGCCCGGCTCGCCGGTCTTGACCCGCAGGTCCACCAGACCCGGCGCCAACATGCCGCCGTTGCAGTCGATGACCCGGACGTCCGACGACAGGTCGGTGAAGTCCCGGCCCCTGGCGATGTCGGCGATCACCCCGCCGGACACCACCACCGCGCCCGGTCCGTCATAGCCGGTCTCCGGATCGACCAGGCGGGCGTTGTTGAAGGCGAAGGGGCGGGCGCGGCTCATCGGTCGTTGTCCAGTCGCGCGGAGAGGGCGGCCAGCACGGCCATGCGGGCGGCGACCCCCATCTCGACCTGGTCCTGGATCAGGCTGACCGCCGGATCGTCGGCGACGTCCGAATCGATTTCGACGCCCCGGTTCATCGGGCCGGGGTGCATGACCTTCACGCCGTCGGCGGCGGCCTTCAGTTTTTCGCGGTCCAGGCCCCAGTAGCGGAAATACTCACGGGTCGAGGGGACCAGCGCCCCCTGCATCCGTTCCAGCTGCAGGCGCAGCATCATCACCACATCAGCTCCGGCGATGCCCTGCTCGAGGTCGTGGAACACCGTCGCGCCCCAGCGGTCGGCGCCGGCCGGCATGAGCGTTGGCGGCCCGACCAGCCGCACCTCCGCGCCCAGGACGCCCAGCAGGTTGACGTTCGAGCGGGCCACCCGGCTGTGCATCACATCGCCGCAGATGGCTACGGTCAGGCCGGCCAGCCCGCCGAACGCCCTGCGCATGGACAGCGCGTCCAGCAATGCCTGGGTCGGATGCTCATGCTGGCCGTCGCCGGCGTTGATCACGCTGCAACCCACCTTCTGCGACAGCAGGGCGGCGGCGCCGGAGGAGGCGTGGCGGACGACCAGCAGGTCCGGCCGCATGGCGTTCAGCGTCACCGCCGTGTCGATCAGGGTCTCGCCCTTGGCCACCGACGAGGTCTTGACGCTCATGTTCATGGTGTCGGCGCCCAGCCGCTTGCCCGCCAGTTCGAAGCTGGCCTGGGTGCGGGTGGAGTTCTCGAAGAACATGTTCACCAGGGTGCGGCCCTTGAGCAGGTCCAGCTTCTTGGTGGTCTGGCGATTGAGGTCGACGAAGGTGTCGGCCAGATCGAGCAGCGCGTTCGCCTCGACGACGTTCAGGTCCAGCGCGGAAAGGAAATGGCGGCGCGGAAAGGGGAAGGTCCGTGCGCGGACCTCGTCGATACCCGGAGCCAATGTCGTCATGAGCCGTTCTTCTAGGGGAGCGGGAAGATTCCGCCAACATCTCATGTTCCGACGCGACGAAAGGCCCCCGTTGGCGGCGTCGCGCAACAGGGCCCTTCCCATCGCGTCCGGCTTTTGCTAACCCCCGCGCCTCACCACGGGCGGTCGTGGCGGAATTGGTAGACGCGCAGCGTTGAGGTCGCTGTTCCCTAACCGGAGTGGAAGTTCGAGTCTTCTCGACCGCACCATCCTGTTTCGCCCCTTCGGGGGCTTCGCAGGACAAGACGTAGGTGACGAGGCGAAGCAGGATGCCCTGCGGAGCCTTGGCGTAGCAGGGCGGGTCCTCACCGCCTCTCGACCACGCCAATGAATCAATGGACCTAGTCTTCCAGGTCCAATCCGTTCGTACAGGAGGCCCCGACATGTCCCGGGAAGACGCCGACCTGAACGAGCGGGGCAAATCCCACGGGCGCTTCGTCGAAGCCGGCGAGCGCCCCGAGGACCTTGAAGATCTCGCCCTCGGCGACGACTACGCCCTCAATCCCGAATACGTCGACATGGTGATCGACGCCGCTGACCGCGGCGACGCCGAGCGCCTGCGCGAGCTGGTGGGTGCGCTGCGGTCCGAGGATGTCGCCGACCTCATGGGCTTCCTCAACGCGGACTACCGCGAGGAGATCATCCCCTGCCTCAACTCCGAGACCCTGGCCGAGGTGCTCTCGGAACTGGACGAGAATCTGCGCGAGGAGGTGCTCGACACCGTCCACCCCACCGCCCTGGCCCGGGCGCTGGAGGAACTCGATTCGGATGACGCCGCCGACGTCGTCGACGATCTGGAGGGCGAGAAGCGCGCCCAGGTGCTCGCCGCCATGGACGAGACGGACCGGGCGGCCATCGAACAGACCCTGGCCTATGCCGACGAGACCGCCGGCCGTCTGATGCAGCGTGAGGTGCTGGCCGCGCCGCAGTTCTGGACGGTCGGCCAGACGATCGACCACGTCCGCTCGGCCGGCGACGATCTGCCGGAGCTGTTCTTCGACGTCTATATCGTCGACCCCGCCTACCGGCCGATCGGCGCGGCGGCGATCAGCCAGTTGCTGAGGGCCCCGCGCGGAACCAGTCTGGCCGAGATCATGGGGCCGGTGACCGAGATCACCGTCGACATGGACCAGGAAGAGGTCGGCTACACCTTCAACAAGTACCACCTGATCAGCGCGCCGGTCGTCGACGCCGGCGGGCGGCTGGTGGGCCAGATCACCGTCGACGACATCGTCGGCGTCATCCAGGACGAGGGCGAGGAAGACATCCTGGCCCTGGCCGGCGTGTCGGACGCCGGTCGCGACGCCGGCGTCTGGGATGTGGCCCGCTCGCGCCTGCCCTGGCTTGTGGTCAACACCCTGACCGCCGCCGCCGCCGCCAGCGTCATCGGCGCCTTCCAGGCCGAGATCGCCAAGCTGGTTACCCTGGCCATCCTGATGCCGGTGGTGGCCTCGCTGGGCGGCAACGCCGGCACCCAGACGCTGGCGGTCGCGGTGCGGGCCCTGGCCAGCCGTGAGCTCAACGCCTCCAACGCCGTGCGCATCATCCTGCGGGAGATGGCCGTGGGCCTGGTCAACGGCGGGGTCCTGGCCGTGATCATGGGGGCGGCGACCTGGGTCTTCTTCAGGGATCCCATGCTGTGCCTGACCATCGGACTGGCGCTGGTGATCAATCTGTTCATGGCGGCCCTGGCCGGGATCCTGGTTCCGCTGGCTCTCGACAGGCTGGAACGCGACCCCGCGGTGTCCTCATCGGTCTTCGTCACCTTCGTGACCGATTTCATGGGCTTCCTGTCGTTCCTCGGACTGGCCGGCCTCATTCTCATCTGAAGCCGAACGTCGGCCCTGATCCTGCGGGCATTCCCGTTCAGGGGGAGTTCAGCCGCGGTTCGGCATCCCTCTTGCGGGAGTGAGGTGGAACGCAACCGTACTTGTCTCATTCCGGGTCACCAGGCCGATGAAATCCCGCCACCAGGTCTCACGCGCCGCCATCGAACTGATCAAGTCGTTCGAAGGCTACCGACGCAAAGCCGCCCAGCTTCCCGATGGACGCTGGACGATCGGCTACGGCCACACCCTTACGGCCCGCGAGGGCGCGGAGGTGTCGGAAGCCGACGCCGAAGCCCTGCTGATGTACGACCTGATCAACGTCGCCCACGCGGTGAACGAGCACAGCTACACGCCGCTGACGCAGAACCAGTTCGACGCCCTGTGCTGCTTCGCCTTCAACGTCGGCGTGGATAACTTCCGCCGTTCGTCGGTGCTGCGTCGGGTCAACGAGGGCCAGCTGCTGCAGGCCGCCTGCGCCATGGAGATGTGGCGCAAGGCCGACTTCGAGGGCGAGCGGATCGTCATCGACGCCCTCGTCCGTCGCCGGTCGGCGGAGAAGACCCTGTTCCTTACGCCGGCCAATGGCTGGATCCCGGCCCCGTCGCCGGTGCTGCGCCCGAAGATCGACTACGACGTCGTCGCCGCCAGCCCGCGCGAGACGCCGACCGCCCTCAAGACCTCGACCGTCGATGACCGTGTTGTCGTCGAACGGGACGACACCAACGCCCCGCGGCCGACGGCTCCTCCCGTCGAGCCGCACGCCGAGCCGCTGGCGACTGAAATCGCCGCGGCCGGCGTGGGCGCCGCCCTCGAACAGCTGATGCCGGAGTCCGCCCCGCAAGCGCCGCGGGCGGCGGAGCCGGAAGAGACGGCCTACGCGGTTCGCGACCTTGAGCCGGCGCCGCCGCCGGTGATCGACGAAGACGCGCTCGATACGCCTGTCTCCGACGAAACGGTCGAGATCGTCACCGTCTCCGAGACGATGTCGGAGCCGGAAGCGGCCGCCGCGCCGGTGATGACCGTCGTCGAGCTTCCGCAACCCGAGCCGACGCCGTCCCCCGGCCCCGTGCTGGCCGTCGTCAACGGCGACGTCGGCTTCACCCTGACGCCGGCTCCGGAGGTCTCGGTCGCGACCGCTTCGGACGACGCCTTCCGCATCGATCTGCCCGAGCCGGCCAACGAATCGGCCCCGGGCCTGTTCGACGTGACCTTCACCGAGCCGGTCCACGAAGGCGGCGCCACCCGGCCGCTGGTCAACGAGGATTATATCCGCCGCCTGGTCCGCGAGGACGAGATGGCCCTGGACGCCGACTTCACGTTCGACACCCCGACCGAGCCGGCCCGGATCAAGGGCCTGCCCCTGGTTGGCCTGGGCCTGGGCGGCATGGCGCTGTTCGCCGGCGGCGTCGCGTGGGGCCTCAACGCCAACGGCGGCGAGGGGCTGTTCCAGCCGGTGGTCATCAGCTGGGCGCTCGGCCTTACCGGCATCGTCATGTCCGGCTTCGCCGCCTGGCGCTGGCTCGATGGCATGGCCGGCGCGCCGTTCGACGACGAGGATGAAGAGACTGTGGAGACCGACGATCGGGCGCAGGCCTGACGTCAGTGCAGCCGGCTTGGGGGAGTCGGCGCGCCCCGCGGACCGGGCGGTCCGCGGGGCGCTTTTGCGTCCGGTCGAGCAATGATCATGTGTGCCGACCCGGTTTTCGCGTGCTAATTCTCCCCGCATGACCGGACCTTCCATGGATTTCGGCCTCGGCGAGACCGCCGACGCCATTCGCGAAACCACCGCCCGTTTCGCCGCCGACCGCATCGCCCCGATGGCGGCGGACATCGACCGCGACAACCACTTCCCCCGCGAGCTCTGGCCGGAGATGGGCGATCTGGGCCTGCACGGCATCACCGTGGAGGAGGAGTTCGGCGGCCTGGGCCTGGGCTATCTCGAACACGTCGTGGCGATGGAGGAGATCAGCCGCGCCTCGGCCTCGATCGGCCTCAGCTATGGCGCGCACTCCAACCTTTGCGTGAACCAGATCCGGCGCTGGGCCACGCCCGACCAGAAGCGACGCTATCTGCCGAAGCTGATCAGCGGCGAGCACGTCGGCTCGCTGGCCATGAGCGAGGCCGGGTCAGGGTCGGATGTGGTCTCGATGAAGCTGCGCGCCGACCGCCGGGGCGACCGCTTCGTGCTCAACGGAACCAAGTTCTGGATCACCAACGCGCCGCACGCCGACACCCTGGTGGTCTACGCCAAGACCAGCCCGGAGGAGGGCAGCCGCGGCATCACCGCC
>CAYTZY010000010.1:53150-54744 GCA_964442795.1 uncultured Caulobacter sp. | reverse complement strand
GGGCCGAGGTCCTTGAGGTGGACGTGGCCGGGCACGAGCTGCGTAAAGGCGGTGACGGCGGCGATGATCGGCTTGCCGAAGTCGCTGTCCTTCATGCCGGTGGCGCGCCACAGGCCGCGGGCGCCGGCCATGTTGCGGCCATGGGTGGAGGTGCGCGAACGAAGGGCGGGCATGGCGAGACTCTCGGTGTGGTGGATATTCCATCCTAGCGCGCTTCTGATCGGGTCCGAAATATATTACTCAGCGCCAACAAGGTCTCTGGAGATATGAGATGGACGTCCGTCAGCTGCGCCACTTTCTGGCCGTGGCGCAGACGCTGCACTTCGGCCGGGCCGCTGATCGCCTGGGCATGACCCAGCCGCCGCTCAGCCAGTCGATCATGGCCCTGGAGAAGGAACTGGGCGCGCCACTGTTCGTGCGGACCAAGCGCAGCGTGCGGCTCACCGCCCTGGGCGAACAGTGGCTGCCATACGTCCAGGCCGGACTTGCGGCGGTGGAGGCGCTGCCGGAGACGGCGCGGCGGCTGCGGGACGGCCGGATCGGCTACCTGTCCCTGTCCTTCGTCAGCACCGCCGACTACAGCGTCCTGCCCGGGCTGGTGCGCCGCTACGCCGAGGCCTGCCCGGAGGTCGACATCCGCCTGACCGAGGCCACCAGCGACCTGCAGATCCCGGCCGTGGCGGCCGGCGACCGGCATGCCGGGATCATAATCCCGCCCCACGACCGGGCCCTGCCCGCCGGCCTGGCCTATCGACGACTGGTCAGCGAGCCGCTGGTCGCCGTCGTCCCGGCGGCCTGGGTCGAGGAGGGACGGCTGGCGGTCCGCAACGGGGTCCTGCCGCCGGAGGCCGTCGTCGCCGCGCCGGTGGTCCTGTTCCCGCGCGGGGTCGCCCCGGCCTTCCACGATCTGGTGACCGGCTATTTCGCCGCTCACGGCGGCTCGGCCCGGATCGTCCAGGAGGCGATCCAGATGCAGACCATCATCAGCCTGGTCTCGGCCGGGCTCGGCGTGGCGCTGGTCCCGGCCTCGCTGCGCAACCTGGCCCGGGCCGGCGTGGCCTACCTGGACCTGGTCGCGCCGCCGATCCTGGAGACCGGCCTGGTCTGGCGGCCCGACGACGCGGCGCCGACGCTGCGCAACCTGCTGGCGCTGCTCGACGATCCCGCCTGAGCGGTCAGGTCGCCAGGAAGCCCTCGCCCAGCCGCTGGGCGGGCGTCAGCGGATCGACCGGCAGGTCGCCCATATTGGACAGGATGGCTACAGACAGCGCCGCTTCCGGGATGACCATGATGATCGAACGGCCGCCGATGATGCTGCCGGCGTGGTGGTAGCGCAGGCGGCCGGCCGGGTCCCGGTCGATCCGCCAGCCCAGCCCCACCTGCACCGGCGCAGGCTCGCGGGTCGGCGCGACCGGCATGAAGGTCTGCTCCAGTGATGCGAAGGACAGGTAACCGGGGTTCAGCAGCGCGTCGCCGAAGCGGGCGATGTCACTCGCCGCGCCGAGCAGGCCGCCGCCGGCCCACTTGTAGGCCGGGTTGACCATCGGGGCGGGGCCGATCTGGCCGGTGTCCCAGGCCCGGTGGTAGCAGCGCA
>CAYTZY010000010.1:50460-53140 GCA_964442795.1 uncultured Caulobacter sp. | reverse complement strand
GGGCGCCGATGATATCGGGGCCGACCGTCTGCAGGTCCAGCGGCCGGGTGACCTCGGTCTCGACCAGATAGGGGAAGCTCAGCCCCGTCGCCGACTCCAGCACCGCGCTCATCAGGGTGTAGCCGAAGGTGCTGTAGTTGAAGACCTCGCCCGGGACCGAGACCAGCGGGTCGTGGATGAAGATCGACAGCGCCTCGTCGGTGTTGCGGTAGGCGCGCTGGTCGATGGCGCCGCCGGGCCGGCGCGGGTCGTGGTCGCTGGCGAGGTAGTGGCGGATGCCGCCGGTGTGGGCCAGCAGCTGGCGCAGGGTGGTGTTGTGATGCGCCAGCGGCAGACTGGGCCGGTAGCGGCCGATGGGCGCGTCCAGGTCGACCACGCCGCGTTCGGCCAGCCGCGCCGCCACCGCGGCGGCGATGACCTTGGACACGCTGGCGAGGCGATAGCGGCCGGCGGTCGTAGCGGGGCGCCGCGCCTCCACGTCGGCCCAGCCGAAGGCCTCGGCCCAGACCAGCCGGCCGTCCTGAACGACGGCGGCCGACAGCGACGGCATGCGGGCGGCGTCCATGATCTCGCGCGTCACCTGCCGTCCGGCGAGCACCCCCGGCGCCGGCGGCGCGGCCGATCCGGTCGCCCCCGGTCGGTCCGCGGCGAAGGCGCGCAGCGGCGCGGCCACGCCGGCGAGCAGCGCGGCCGACAGGCCGACCAGTGATCGTCTGGACAAGTTCACCCTGCGAAACCCCGACTTCAGGGCACAGATACCCACAGCCCGGGCCAACTCAAGTGAAACCCGTGTGAGAAAGGCGTGCAGCCGCGCGATGGCGGGGCCCGAAGGCGCTACCGCCTCAGCTTGGCCGCGTGCCAGGCCAGATGGTCGGCGATGAAGCTGGCGATGAAGAAGTAGCTGTGGTCGTAGCCGGTCTGGCGGCGGACGGTCAGCTTCTGGCCCGCCTTCGCGGCCGCCTCTTCAAGCAGCTCGGGCTTGAGCTGGCTTTCGAGGAAGCCATCGGCCAGCCCCTGCTCGACCAGGATCTCGTCGAACCGCCCCTTCGCCGCGCCGGCCTCGATCAGCAGCGCCGCGTCATGCGCGCGCCAGGCCTGCTCGTCCTCGCCCAGGTAGCCGGCGAAGGCCTTGCGGCCCCAGTCGCAGCGGGTCGGCGAGCAGATCGGCGAGAAGGCCGAGACGCTGCGGAACAGGTCCGGATGGCGCAGGGCGAGCGTCAGCGCGCCATGGCCGCCCATGGAATGGCCGCTGATCCCGCGCCTGGCCGGGTCGACCGGAAAGTTTCCCTCGACCGCTTCAATCAGGTCACGGGTAACGTACGTTTCCATCGCGAAGTGCGGCATCCAGGGCGTCTGTGTCGCGTCGATATAGAACCCGGCGCCCTGGCCGAAGTCATACGCTTCATCATCAGCGACGCCCTCGCCGCGCGGACTGGTGTCCGGCGCCAGGATGGCCAGGCCCAGGTCCGACGCCGGGCCATAGGCCCCGGCCTTGGTGGTGAAATTGTCCTCGGTGCAGGTCAGGCCCGACAGCCAGACCACCAGCGGAAACGGCCCCTCCCCGTCCGGCAGGAACAGCGAGAACCGCATCGACGTGCCCGTGGCGGCGCTGTCGTGCCGGCAGTAGCGCAGGGTCCCGCCGAAGGTGCGGTGGGTGGAGAGGATTTCGAGCGAGGACATGGAGGGCGGTCCGCTAAGCCCTGAGCAGCGTCACAACGGCGATATCCTCATCGACGTCCGGCCAGTGGATGCCCTCGCCGCCGCCGATCAACCGCCAGTGACCGCGCTGCTCGGGCGTTGCGTCGCGCAGTCGCGGGAACCATTCGAGCGGCGCCGACAGTTCCCGGCCATCGGCGAGCGTGACGCGCAGGACCGTGTCCGTCGTCTCGACGTCCACCGCGTCGCTATTCATCCTGATCGCCGAAATGGTCATGCCAAGCCTTTGTGAAGCGCTCACGGTTTTCTATCACAACCAGTCTCAGACGCCGAAGCTCATGCGACCGGAAGCCGCGTGAGGACGCCAGTTCCACCGGATCCAGCCAGAACTTGCCCGTGGCGCCGCCCCGCTCAACGTGGATGTGCGGCGGTTCCTGTCCTTCAAGGCTGTAGAAGAAGTTGCGAACCCCGTCAGCGTTGAGGACCGTGGGGATGGCCTCAGAACACCACCACCGACCGGATGCTCTCGCCCGCGTGCATCAGATCAAACGCCTTGTTGATGTCCTCCAGCCCGAAGGTGTGGGTGATCATCGGGTCGATCTCGATCTTGCCGTCCATGTACCAGTCGACGATCTTCGGGGTGTCGGTGCGACCCCGGGCGCCGCCGAAGGCCGTGCCCCGCCAGACCCGGCCGGTGACCAGCTGGAACGGGCGGGTGGCGATCTCCTTGCCGGCCTCGGCCACGCCGATGATGATGCTCTCGCCCCAGCCGCGGTGGCAGGCTTCCAGCGCCTGTCGCATGACGGTCGTGTTGCCGGTGCAGTCGAAGGTGTAGTCCGCCCCGCCCCCCGTCAGTTCGACCAGATGGGCGACGATGTCCGCGTGCTTCGAGGGATCGACGAAATGGGTCATGCCGAAGCGGCGGCCCCAATCTTCCTTCGACGGATTGATGTCCACGCCGACGATCATGTCGGCGCCGACCAGCCTGAGCCCCTGGATGACGTTCAGGCCGATGCCGCCCAGG
>CAYTZY010000010.1:34358-50450 GCA_964442795.1 uncultured Caulobacter sp. | reverse complement strand
GCCCCAGCCGCGATGGCAGGCTTCCAACGCCTGGCGCATCACCGTGACATTGCCGGTGGCGTCGAAGGTGTAGTCGGCGCCGCCGTCGGTCAGGGCGACCAGATGCGGGACGATGTCGCCCTCGATATCCTTCGGATTGACGAAGTGGGTCATGCCGAAGCGGCGACCCCACTCTTCCCGCGCCGGGTTGATGTCGACGCCGATGATCATGCCGGCCCCGACCAGCTTCAGGCCCTGGATGACGTTCAGCCCGATGCCGCCCAGGCCGAAGACGATGCAGTTTGCGCCCGGCTCGACCTTGGCCGTGTTGGTCACCGCGCCGACGCCCGTGGTCACGCCGCAGCCGATGTAGCAGGCCTTGTCGAACGGGGCGTCCTTGCGGATCTTCGCCAGCGCGATCTCGGGCAGCACCGTGTGGTTGGCGAAGGTCGAACACCCCATGTAGTGGGCGATGGCCTGGCCCTTGTACGAGAAGCGGCTCGTGCCGTCCGGCATCTGGCCCTGGCCCTGGGTGCCCCGGATGGCCGTGCAGAGGTTGGTCTTGCGGCTCAGGCAGCTTTTGCACTGCCGGCATTCGGGCGTGTAGAGCGGGATCACATGGTCGCCGGGGACCACGCTGGTAACCCCGGCCCCGACCTCCAGCACCACGCCCGCGCCCTCGTGGCCAAGGATCGAGGGGAAGATGCCCTCGCTGTCCAGGCCGTCCAGCGTATAGGCGTCGGTGTGGCAGACGCCGGTGGCCTTGATCTCGACCAGCACCTCGCCGGCGCGGGGCCCCTCCAGGTCGACCTCGACGATCTCCAGCGGCTGTTTGGCGGCGAACGCGACGGCGGCGCGGGTCTTCATCGGGCGACTCCTTGAGTTGGGCGCCGCGACTATAGCGAGTCCGGGCGGCCCGTCATGGGGGCGGACACGGCCTCGCCGCCTGGGCGGGATAGGCGTCGAGGATCGACTTCAGAGCGCCGCCTCGATGGCCGCCTTGATCTCGGGGTCCTGGGGGTCGGTCCTCGGGCCGAAGACGTTGATCAGCGACCCGTCCTTGCCGACCAGCAGCTTGTGGAAGTTCCACACCGGCTCGGCCGGCTCGCCGACCTGCGCCACCGCCCATTTGTAGAAGGGGTGAGCGTCATCGCCCTTCACATCGACCTTGGAGGTCATCGGGAAGTCGACGCCGAAGGTGGTGCGGCAGAACTCCGCGATCTCGGCTTCGGTCCCCGGCTCCTGGCCCATGAACTGGTTGCAGGGCACGCCGAGCACGACCAGGCCCTGGTCGCGATAGTCGCTGTAGAGCTTTTCCAGCCCGTCATACTGCGGCGTCAACCCGCACTTGCTGGCCACGTTCACCACCAGCACGACCTTGTCTTTGAAGGTGGAGAGCGGCAGCGGCGCGCCGTTGATGGCGGTGAAGGCGTGGTCGTGGGCGGTCGTCATGGCGGGGGCTCCGGGTTCAGCGGAACTATACCGACCGGGGTGCGAACACCAACGCCCCTCCCCCCAAACTCCGCTTATCCTCGCTTCCGTGTTGTGTCCCGGGAGGATGAGCGGGAGGAAGGGGGATGGGTCCGCCAAGGGTGGATGGCAACGTTTGCGCCCGCGAGGAGCTCGTCAGCGCAAGGCCTGTTCATCGAGGATAATCTCAGCATGCGCCGCCACCTCGAAGTTGCCGGTTTCAACGAGGTTCACGAGAAGGTCGGCCACCGAAGAGCAATCAAAGTTCTCGAGGCAGTAAACCAGCGTGCCGCGCCTGTTCTCCAGGTCGGGCCGCTTAATGAGCCTCACGAGGACGTCGAAGACGCGCGGGTCGCCTGTCTCCGAGAGGTCGAGCGCCAGCGCGTTGCGTTCTAAGGCGTCGGCAGTCGCTTCGAGCCGCCGGAGGTTCTCAATCAGGGATGCTTCGTCCACGTCTCGTGCCACCGCTTCCCGGCCAAGCTGGCGTAAAGTCCTAGTGTCCGCAACGAGTCAAAAGCCCCCCCTGAAACCCGCCCGCCTGCTCCACCGCCAGCGCCAGGTCGAGCGCCCTCGCCGCTTCCTCGCCGGTGACGACCGGGCGCGGCGACAGGCCTCGCACCGCCGCCACGAACCCGCCCACCGACGTCCCCAGCGGATCCCGGCCGGCCGGGGTCTCGGTGAAGGCCTCGTTCAGGGGGAACGGGGTGGTGTTGGTGAAGGCGCGGGTGATGAAGTCGATCTGCAGCGTGCCCGACGGATAGACGATCTTCATCGTCCGCTCGCGCGCCTCGGCCCGGCGGCTGGCGGTGAACACGGCGGTGAAGCCATCGTCGAAGGTGGCCTCGGCGGTGACCTCGTCGCCGTCGCCCTCGGCCTCGACGGTCAGCGGCTCGGCGTCGGTCAGCGACAGGGCGAGATCGATGTCGTGGATCATCAGGTCCAGCACCACCGAAACGTCCTTGCTACGGATCGACGGCGTGCCCTTGCGCACCGCCTCCAGCCGCAGGGGCTTCTCCGGGATGTCGAGCAGGCCCATGGCCTGGGAGACCACCCGCTCCTGATGGCCGCAGGCGAGGATCGCGCCCTGTTTTGCGGCTTCCGCGATCAGGGCGTCGGCCTCCTCCAGCGTCGTGGCCAGCGGCTTTTCGACATAGACCGACCGCCCCGCCTTCAGCGCCTGCAGCGCCGCGCCCGCATGGGTCGTGGCCGGCGAGGCGACCGTGATGATGTCGCAGGCGGCGATCAGGTCGGCGAGATCGCCATAGGCTTCGGCGCCCAGCGCATTGGCCATCTCGAAACAACGCTCGGGGTGGATGTCGAAGATACCGACGAGCTCGACGCCCTCCATCTCCGCGTACTTCTTGGCGTGGTAGCCGCCGAACACGCCGGAGCCGACGACTCCAGCCTTGAGGATCTTTTCCATGGGCGAGTCTCTAGCGCGGTTCTTGCGCTTCCGCGAGGTCACGAAAGAGGTTAAACGGTTGTTTGAAAGAGCGCCGCGAACGGCGCCGTTCCCCCGGAGAAAGCCCCATGACCACCTCGCGCGAAATCCGCCTCAAGAGCCGCCCGGTCGGCACGCCCACAGCCGACAACTTCGAGCTGGCCACTGTCGAGCTGCCCGCCCCCGGCGCCGGCGAGGTGCAGGTGCGCAATCACTGGATGACGGTCGACCCCTACATGCGCGGGCGCATGAACGACGTGAAGAGCTACACCCCGCCGTTCGCGCTGGGCGAGGCGATGCAGGGCGGCGCCGTCGGCGAGGTGATCGCCTCCAACGACCCGTCGCTGAAGGTCGGCGACCTGGTGCAGTCGATGTACGGCTGGCGCGAGGCGTTCAACGCGCCCGCCTCGGCGGTCCAGAAGCTCGAGACCTTCGGCCTGCCGCCGCAGGCGTTCCTCGGCATCGCCGGCATGCCGGGCATGACCGCCTGGGCCGGGCTGCTGAAGGTGGCGGCGATGAAGGAGGGCGATATCGTCTTCGTGTCCGGCGCCGCCGGCGCGGTCGGCCAGATCGTCGTCCAGATCGCGAAGATCAAGGGCAACACCGTCATCGGCTCCTGCGGAGGGCCGGAGAAGGTCGCGTTCCTGAAGTCGATCGGCTGCGACGAGGTCATCGACTACAAGGCCGAGAAGGACCTGACCGCCGCCCTCGCCCGCGTCGCGCCCAAGGGCATCGACGTCTACTTCGAGAACGTCGGCGGCGAGCACATGGACGCGGCCATCGCCAACGCCCGCCCGTTCGCCCGCTTCGCCCTGTGCGGCATGATCAGCCAGTACAATTCGACCGGCGAGATGTACGGCGTGAAGAACCTGATCCAGGCGGTCGGCAAGAGCCTGCGGCTGGAGGGTTTCATCGTCTCCAACCACTTCCAGCACCTGCCGGAGTTCCTGAAGGACATGTCCGGCTGGATCGCCGAGGGCAAGATCCAGTGGAAGGAGACCGTCGACGAGGGCATCGAGAACGCCCCTGGCGCCTTCCTCAAGCTGTTCCGCGGCGAGAACACCGGCAAGATGCTGGTCAAGCTGAGCTGAGGCCTTGCGTGCTTCGACACGCGCTCTTCGAGCGCTGCTCAGCCTGACTTGGGAGGTTAGCCTTCCAGCATAGTCATCCTGAGCAGCCGCGAAGCGGCGTGTCGAAGGACGCACGGCGATCACGATCCGTCATCTTGTGCGCCGCGCCGCTTCCTCCGGCGCGTGCGCGGGGCTACAAGCGCCGCCATTGCCCGGAGGACTATGCCGTGTCGCGCCTGTTCAGCGCCTATGTGATGATCGACTGGAGCGCCGCCGCCGCGCCGCGCCAGGGCAAGGACTCCATCTGGATCGGGGTCATCAAGCGCGACATCCGCTTCCGGCCGACCTTCGAGGCCTTCAACCCCGCCACCCGCGACGCGGCGATGACGCAGCTGCGCGAGATCCTGGCGGACCTCGGTCGTCGGGGCGAGCGGGCGCTGGTCGGGGTCGACTTCGCGCTCGGCTATCCGGAGGGGACCGCCGCCCTGCTGAAGGTCAAGGGCGAGGACTGGGCCGGCCTGTGGGCCTTCCTGGCCAAGGACGTCGTCGACAAGCCGACCAACGTCAACAACCGCTTCCAGGTCGCCGCCAAGATGAACCGGCTGATGACCGACCAGCCCTGGCCGTTCTGGGGCTGCCCGGCCAACGACGCCCAGCGCTGGCTGTCGACGACCAGGCCGGACTACGACCGCGCCGGTCTGCCGGCCGACTACCGCCGCGCCGACCTGGCCACCAAGGGCAAGGGCAAGGCCGGCGCCAAGAGCGTCTGGCAGATCTTCGGCAACGGCACGGTCGGCAGCCAGGCCATCGTCGGCATCCCACGCGTCAAGGCGTTGACCGACGAGCTGGGCGACAAGGCCCGGGTCTGGCCGTTCCAGACCGGCTGGAAGCCGCTGAAGGACGCCGACCTGGAGGGCGTCGACGCCGTCTTCGCCGAGGTCTACCCGGCGCTGGGCGACGTGCGGCCCGAGCCTGGCGAGGTCGTCGACCGCGCCCAGGTCCGCGCCCTGTGCGAACACTTCCTGCGCCTCGACGAGGCCGGCAAGCTGGGCGCCGAGTTCGGGCCGAAGGGCGAGGTCTCCGAGGCCGACGTCGCCGCCGTTGAACGCGAGGAAGGCTGGATCCTGGGCGCCTGATCGCGCAGGCTGCCTGGCGACGGAGCTCGCGCCCCTGACCGTTTGAGAGCCATGATCGACAGACGCGCCCTGCTCGGCCTCGCCGCCGCCCTCGCCCTCCCCGCCACCGCCGCCCGCGCCGCGGACGAGATCGCCTATGGCGAGGGTCCCGACCGCAGGCTGGACGTCCATGGCCGTCCGGGGCTCAGCGGCGCGCCGGTGCTGGTCTACGTCCACGGCGGCGGCTGGCGGCGCGGCGACAAGCGCATGGTCCACGACCTGCCCGCCTACGCCGAACGCCACGGCCTGCTGCTGGTCTCGGTCAACTACCGCATGGTTCCGGAGGTCGACGCCGGCGGCTGCGCGCAGGACGTCGCCGCCGCCGTGGCCTGGGTTCAGGCCAACATCGCCCGCTACGGCGGCGATCCGGGCCGGATCTTCGTCTCCGGACATTCGGCCGGCGCCCATCTGGCGGCGCTGATCGCCATCGACCGGCAGTACCTGGCCGCGCAGGGCCTCAGCCCCGACGTGCTGGCCGGCATCATCACCATCGACGGCGCGGGCTATGACGCGGTGGCGCATATGGCCTGGCTGAAGGACCGCGGGGTCCTGCTCTCGGGCATGTACGACAACGCCTTCGGCGCCCGCGCGGCGGAGCTCTCCCCCACCCTGCTGGTCAAGGCCGGCCAGGCCTATCCGCCATTCCTGATCTTCCACATCGCCCGGCGCGGCGACGCGGCGCTCCAGTCGAACGGGCTCGCCGACGCCCTGCGCGCCGCCGGCGGCCGGGCGCTGGTCATCGCCGCCCCAGGCGACAGCCACCGCGCGATCAACGTCGAGTTCGGCGCGCCCGGCGACCCCGAGGGCGAGCGGGCGGCGGCGTTTGTGAAGAGCGGCGCGCTGTAACGCCCTGCGTCCTTCGACACGGCCCTTCGGGCCTGCTCAGAATGACGTGGTCTTGCATACGTCATGGTGAGCAGCGCTCGCAGAGCGCGTGTCGAACCCCGCAGTGACTACCCCGCCTCCCGCATCCCCTCGCGGCCGTTCTTCAGCCGTTCGGCGACCAGGAAGGCCAGCTCCAGCGCCTGTTCGCCGTTGAGGCGCGGGTCGCAGTGGGTGTGGTAGCGGTCGCCCAACTCGCCCTCGGACAGGGCGCGGGCCCCGCCGGTGCATTCGGTGACGTTCTGGCCGGTCATCTCCAGGTGCACGCCGCCGGGGTGGACGCCCTCGGCCTCGGCCACGGCGACGAAGCCCTTCACCTCCTGCAGGATCCGGTCGAACGGCCGGGTCTTGTAGCCGGTGTTGGCCTTCAGGGTGTTGCCGTGCATCGGGTCGGTCGACCAGATCACCGCCCGGCCGGCCCGCTTGGTCGCCTGCATCAGGCGCGGCAGCCGCTCGGCCACCTTGTCGGCGCCGAAGCGGCCGATCAGGGTCAGGCGGCCCGGCTCGTTGGCCGGATTGAGCACGTCGATCAGCCGCAGCAGGTCGTCCGGCTCCAGCGTCGGGCCGACCTTGACGCCGATCGGGTTCTTCACGCCGCGCATGAACTCCACGTGGGCCCCGTCCAGCTGGCGGGTGCGCTCGCCGATCCACAGCATGTGGGCGCTGGTGTCGTACCAGTCGCCGCTGGTGCTATCGATCCGCGTCATCGCCTCCTCGAAGCCCAGCAGCAGGGCCTCGTGGCTGGTGAAGAACTCCACCTGCTTCATGCCCGGATGGCTCTCGGGCGTCACGCCGATGGCGGCCATGAAGGCCAGGCTCTCGCTGATCTTGTCGCTGAGTTCGCGGTAGCGCGCGCCCTGGGGGCTGTCGGCGACGAAGCCGAGCGTCCAGCGGTGGATGTTGTGCAGGTCGGCATAGCCGCCGCCGGCGAAGGCGCGCAGCAGGTTCAGCGTCGCCGCCGACTGGCCGTAGGCCTTCAGCAGCCGCTCGGGATCAGGGGCCCGCTCGGCGGCGTCGAAGGCCATGCCGTTGATGTTGTCGCCGCGGTAGGACGGCAGCGTCACCCCGTCGATGGTCTCGATCGGCTCGGAGCGCGGCTTGGCGAACTGGCCGGCGATACGGCCGACCTTCACCACCGGCTTGCCGCCGGAGAAGGTCAGCACCACCGCCATCTGCAGGATCAGGCGGAAGGTGTCGCGGATGTTGTCCGCATGGAATTCCTTGAAGCTCTCGGCGCAGTCGCCGCCCTGCAGCAGGAAGGCGTCCCCGCGCGCCACGTCGCCCAGCAGGCTCTTCAGCCGCCGCGCCTCGCCGGCGAACACCAGCGGCGGCATCTTGCGAAGATCGCCCTCCACGCGCTCGACCACGGCCGGATCCGGATAGTCGGTCGGCACGTGCTTGGCGGGCTTTGCTCTCCAGGACGACGGGGTCCAGCGCTCGGTCATGGTCTCAAACTCGAAAAAGGGACGCGGTTCATACCGCAGCGCGGCATGGAAGGCAAAATAATGCGCCTGCGAGGCGTGAATGTCGCATGAAGGGGTATGGGATTGCGTGAAGGTTGCGGGTGAAACGAATTGCGGCCGCCCTGATATGGCGACGCCCGCCGACATCGGGAGGCCCCTGGAGGGCAGAGAGTCTTCATCACGCCTTCGCCCCCCTCCTCTCCCCGTCGCCGCGGACCCGACGACGTCAGGCCCGACGCCAGTATCTCCCGGTTTTCGAGGGAGTGCGAAGTCGTGTGAATCGTCGAGGAGTCTCGCGGTTGCTGGCCATCCAGGCGGGATAATGTGCGAGCGCGTCGCCTGCGTTCGTGAGAGCGGAGGGCGGCCAGGCCGTGAACCAGGCGGTTGAAGGGGGAGTCGATTGTCCCGCGATGTCCCGCCCTGTCTCGGGACTATCTGTCTTGAGAGTCTCGCCCGACAGGCCGCGCGCGGACGGCTTCATCATCCCCCACGGCCGACGCCGCTATCGCGGAAGCCGCGCAGCATCAGCCACAGCGCTAGCAGCAGATGAACCACGAACAGCGGCAGCAGGAAGCCCATGTGGACATCCGCGCCGAGAATGCCGGTGAACACCCCGGTCATCTGCGAGCAGGCCGCGACCAGGCCGAGGCCGCCCAGCAGGCGCGGAATGAAGCCGGCGAGCGTGAGGATCAGATACAGCAGGAACGCGCTGAAGCCCCCGACCAGCATGTGCGGGAAGTGGATCCCGTTGCGCAGGGCGCGCACGATCAGCTGCAGAGGCTCGGCGGCCTCGCGAACGGAGCCGCCCTGCGACTGAAGCACCGCGTCTCCAACCGAGCGCATCATCTGGAAGGTCGCCAGCTCAAGGCCGTCCATGCCCAGCGCGGCCGCCTTGGCGCCGAGGTAGGCCAGCGCCAGCCACAGGACCGGCCGGCCGACCGTCACGCTGCAGAGCCATGCGGCCATCAGAAGGGCGATCACCCCGGAAGCGAGACCCATCACGACGATCGCCGCGACCTTCTCCGGCTGTGTGACCGCGCCCTCCAGCAGGCCGAGGGTGTCGGGCCCAGTCCGGATCGTCGCCTGCAGCCAGAAGTTCGAGGCGATGTCGAGGGCGTAGCCGGCGAGGATGCCGGCGCCGAAAAGGCGGCTGGAAATCCGGAGCGAGGGCATGGGGTTCCTTTCTGATGCCGGGCATCTGTGATGAGCTAGCGGCGAGCGGCGACGCAGCGGGCCAGGGCGTCACGCGACGCGGCGCCGCCCTGCCAGGCGATCTCGAAGACCTTCCGACCGTCGATGGAGAGTCCGAAGCTGTGGTCGTCGAGCATGTTGTCGAGCAGGGACGACATTGTCGGCACCGACAGCGCCAGCGCGCCGTACTCCGTCTCGGGAACCCGGTAGCTGAAGGCCTTCACCGACTGGGCCTTTGCGTCCCGGTTCTGGCGCAGCTCGACCTTGATTGTCCGGGGCGTGGCCGGCGTCGGCAGGCCGCGCCCGACAAAGACCAGCAAAGCGCCGGGCTGGTCGCCGCCGGCCTCGAACATCAGCACAAGGCTTCCTTCCCGGGAGAACACGGCGGCGCATTGCCTGCGATCGGCCCGGCCGAACAGCTCCCAGGCGCCGTCGACATACCGACGATAGGCCGCGGCGAACTCCGGATCGGAGGCGAGGCGGCGTTGCAGATCCTCCCTCCGCCGGGCCTCCAGTTCAAACAGGGTGGTCGCGGCCGCGATGCGCCCGGCCAGAGGGTCGATCGACGGGCCGCGAGCCCAGCTGGGCGTCGGATCCGGGTCGCTCGAGACGCCCTGCCACGGGTCGTGGATCGGGGCGCAGCCGACCCAGCCGGCGCTTCCGCCGCCCGTGGACATCATACCCGGCGGACAGGACTGGGCACGCGCCGCAGCGGGGCAGCACAGCATCGCGACGCCCAGGATAATGCCGGCCGAAAGGAGGTGGAGGCCAGGACCGGAGGCCATCAAGCCCGCCCCCGCGCCTGCTCGATCCAGCGCGCGCGATCCACGCCGCGCAGCAGGAGCCACAGGGCCAGCGCCAGTTCGGCGATCAGGCTGGGCAGCAGGATGAACGGGAAGAGGCCCGCGGCCCGGTCCGGCGCCAGAAAGCCGGTCAGGCTGTTGATGAGGTAACAGGCCCCGGCGATGACCATAAGCCCGCCGATCACGCGGGGCATGAATCGCGACCTCAGGATGCCCAGACCCGCGAAGACGCAGGCCAGGCCGAAGAACACCAGGCCGGCGGCATAGGTGACGGCATGAAGACGCAGGGAATGAAGCGCCAGCCCCTCGAGTTCGCCGCGGGACAGGTCTGTCGCGGCGCCCGTTCCGCCGAACAGCAGGAGCGGCTGCAGGTGATTGAGAGCGTTGGTCGCCAGCATCGCCGCCATCACCAGCCGGAAGCTCGCCGCCAGCAGGGCGAGTGCTTCTCCCGCTGGCCTGAGCACGCGGTAGAGCAGCACGGCGACCAGCACATCGCAGACGAGCACGAACAACTCGGCGACGAACCCAAGGCGCCAGAGCGGCTCCGCGCCGAGAATGTTGGCTGCCGTCGTCGGGCCGTCGCCCGGCGCGATCAGGGCGCCACGAACGACCAGTTCGACGAACAGGCCGGCGGCGATGATGTAGAGGTATGCGGCGCCGGCCAGCCGGGCTTCCAGCACCGGGGCGGTCGCGGCTTTGTCGGTCATGAGGGGAGTCTCCGGAAGGCGCACGGCTGCGGTTGCGCCACAGGGAGCGCGTTCCTCCGTCCGCTGGTTGATGTGGGCTAGGATTCTGGGTCGAGGATCAGATCGAGCATCGCTTGCAGGCGCGGCTGGCCGGTGAGCTCGTCGTCCCGGGCTTCGAAGACCTCGTCCAGACGCATCACCAGGTAGCCATGCGTCAGGGACCACATCGCCGTCGCCACGGTGTGAGGGCTCTTTCCGCCGGCCGGCGGCAGACTCGCCAGCTCGGCGATCAGGCGGTCATAGATGCCGTCCATCGCGGCCTTCAGCGCCGCGTCCTCGACCAGCAGGTCGCGCCGCCAGAGCAGGCGGTAGCGATGGGGGTGGCCGAGGCCGTAGTCGACCAGCGCCTCGGCGAAGGCGCGCACCCGCTCACGGCCGCCGGCGCGGACCTCCGCCCTGCGAGCGACCTCGAGCGACAGCGCGTCGAAGAAACTTGTCGCCATCGCGGTCAACAGCGCGTTGCGGCTCTCGAAATGATTGACCGGCGCGGCATGGCTGACGCCGGCCGCGCGCGCGACGGCGCGGATTGTGACCGCATCGACCCCTTCGGCGTCGAGCAGCGCGATCGCATGGTCCAGCAGCGACTGGCGCAGGGCGCCATGGTGATAACCCGCACGGGCAGCGTTCTTCATGTTGACGCCGTCAATATCATCGCTATGTTGACGCCGTCAATATCAACTTTCATTCGGGAGACCGCTCGATGCTGGCAAGGCTTTCCGTCTCGTTCGCGGCGCTTGTCCTAGGGTTGGTCGTTCCGATCCTGGAGATCAACGACACCCACCTGTTCAACAGCCTGTGGCCTGCCCACGCCCGCCTTCATGAGGCCTGGCAGCTGCTGGCCAACATCTCGCTGTCGCTGCTGGCCCTCTGGCTGGCGTGGCGAGGGTCGGCGGAACGACTGGCAAGCGCGATCATGCTCGCCGCGACCGGCTCCTTTGTCGTCGCCTTCATCGCCCAGGCGGCCTATGGCGGATCGATGAAGCACACCGACGGCAGCGAACTTCTGGTCGCGGGCGTCAATCCGGCCTTCGGCGTCATGCTGCTGGCGTCCATTCTCCTGGCGGCGGCCATCGCAAGAGACTTGGCCTCCCCTCCCGTCCTCCCCGTTTCCCGGTAAAAACGTGCTCGACAGTCCCCTCGACCTTCCCTGCGGCGCGGTGTTGCCCAATCGCCTCGCCAAGGCCTCCATGACGGAAGGGCTCGCCGACCCCCTCGGCCGCCCGACCGGGGCGCTGGAGCGCCTTTACGGCGTCTGGGCCGACGGCGGCGCCGGGCTGCTCCTTTCGGGCAACATCCAGGTCGACGCCGACCACCTGGAGCGGCCCGGCAACGTGATCATCGATCGCGAGCCTGACGAGCCCATGCGCGAGGCGCTCACCCGCTGGACCCGGGCCGCGACCCGCAACGGCAATCACTTCTGGGCCCAGATCTCGCACGCCGGGCGCCAGACCATGACCTCGATCAACCGCCGGCCCAAGGCCCCGTCCAGCGTCAAGGTCGGCCTTCCCGGCGGTCAGTTCGGCGAGCCCGTCGCGCTGCAGGACGAGGAAATCCTCGATCTGGTCGCCCGGTTCGCCCGCGCCGCGCGCGTCTGTCGCGAGACCGGGTTCACCGGCGTGCAGATCCACGCTGCGCACGGCTACCTGATCTCGCAATTCCTCAGTCCACGATCAAACCGGCGGACGGACCGTTGGGGCGGCTCGCTTGAAAACCGCGCCCGCTTCCTGCTGGAAGTCGTCACCGAGACCCGTCTGGCCGTGGGTCCGGCCTTCTCGGTCTGCGTCAAACTGAACAGCGCCGATTTCCAGCGCGGCGGCTTCACCTTCGAGGAAAGCCTGATCGTGACGAAATGGCTCGAGCAGGCGGGCGTCGATCTGATCGAGGTTTCGGGCGGCACCTACGAGCAGCCGCGCCTGCTCGGCCTTGAAGGGCTTGAGCCGCCGGAAGCGCAGCCCAACGTCAGCGCGTCCACGCTGTCCCGCGAGGCCTATTTCGTTGATTTCGCCAAGGCCATGACGGCGGCGGTGTCGGTTCCGCTGATGGTGACGGGCGGTTTCCGCACCCGCGCCGCGATGACCCAGGCCCTGGCGCAGGGCGCGGCGCAGGTCATCGGCCTGGCCCGGCCGCTCTGCATCCGCCCCGACGGCGCGCGAGCGCTGATCGAGGGCGCCGCGGAACTGCCGAGATGCGAGAGTTCACTGGCGCTGTTTCCGCCGTGGCTGTCGTTCCTCACCCGCGTGAAGACGCTGCGCGCGGTCGAGGGCTTCGCCGTGCAGTACTGGTACTACAGCCAGATCTACGCCCTCGGTCGCACCGGGTCGCCGTTGCCGGACCTGAAGGTCACAGCCGCGGTTCGGGAGGTGGAGGCGACACAGAAGGACTGGCTGAAGCACCGCAGCGAATTGATCCGCAGGCGGCGCGCCGGCCGGGGGACCCGCTAGCGGCTGGACGGCTTCCCGCCGCCAGATGCCTGCCCCCTACCCCACCTTCCCCAGGTCCGGCGCCAGGTACTTCTCCCTCATCGTCACCAGTTCCTCGGCCGCTGTCGGGTGGACGGCGCAGGTGGAGTCCCATTGCTGTTTGGTGACGCCCATCTTCACGGCGATGGCGGCCATCTGGATCATCTCGGGGGCGTCGGGGCCGACGATGTGAACGCCGACGACCTGCTGGGTGTCGGCGCGGACCAGCAGCTTCATCAGGGTGCGCTCCTCGCCGCCGTAGAAGGTCATCTTCATCGGGCGGAAGACGGCGCGGTAGACGTCGATCTGGCCGTAGGCCTTGCGGGCCTCGCCCTCGCCCAGGCCGACGGTGCCGATCGGCGGCTGGGAGAAGACCGCGGTGGCGATCATGTCGTGGTCGAAGGTGGTCGGATTGTCCCTGAACTCGGTCTCGGCGAAGGCGGCGCCCTCGCGGATGGCCACCGGGGTCAGGTTCATGCGGTCGGTGACGTCACCGACCGCCCAGATGCTGTCGACGTTGGTCTTCGAATACGCATCGACCTTCACAGCGCCGCGCGCGTTCAGTTCGACGCCGGCGGTCTCCAGGCCCAGGCCCTCGACATAGGGCTCGCGGCCGGTGGCGAACATCACCTGCTCGGTGGTGAAGGTCAGGCCGTTGTTCAGGGTGCTGACCAGGCCGTCGGCGGTCTTCTCGATCTTCTCGTGCTGGCAGCCGAGCACCACCTTGATCCCCCGCCGCTCCAGCTCGCCGGCCAGGTGGGCGCGCACGTCGTCGTCGAAGCCGCGCAGGATGTTGGGGCCGCGATAGAGCAGCGTCACCTTGCTGCCCAGCCCGGCGAAGATGCCGGCGAACTCCACGGCGATATAGCCGCCGCCGACCACCAGGATGCTCTCGGGCAGTTTGTCGAGATGGAAGGCCTCGTTGGAGGTGATGACATGCTCGGTGCCCGGCAGGTCGGGGACCGTCACCCGGCCGCCGGTGGCGATCAGGATCTTTTCGGCGGTGACGGTGCGGTCCTCGCCGACGATCTCGACGGTGTGGGCGTCCTTCACGACGGCGCGCCTGTGGATCAGCTCGGCGCCGGCCTTCTGCAGGTTGGTGACGTAGATGCCCGACAGCCGGGCGACCTCGATCTCCATCGCCTGGCGGAAGGTCGGCCAGTCGAAGGTCGGCTCGGGCACGGTCCAGCCGAAGCCCCGCGCGGTCTTGACCTGGTTGGAGAACTCGCTGGCGTAGACCATGAACTTCTTGGGCACGCAGCCGCGGATCACGCAGGTGCCGCCGACGCGGTGCTCCTCGGCCACGGCGACCTTCGCGCCGCTCATCGCCGCCAGCCGCGAGGCCCGCACCCCGCCCGATCCGGCGCCGATGACGAAGAGGTCGTAGTCGTAGGCTGCCATGAAGTGTCTCCGTCTTCCCGGCGAAGGCCGGGATCCACGGGGACGCCCATCGGCCGCTCGAGATGTGTCATGGGCCCCGGCCTGCGCCGGGGACACGGGGCATATGGGCTCAGGGAACGAGCTTGACCACCCCGTCGTCGGTTCCGATCAGCGCCTCGTCGGCGAGGTCGAGGAACAGGCCGTGGTCGACGACGCCGGTGACGCTCTTCAGCGCCCCGGCCAGGGCGGCGGGGTCCTCGATGACGCCGGAGGCCATGTCGTAGATGACGTTGCCGCCGTCGGTGACCACCACGCCCCGCTCGGCGGTGCGCAGGCGGGGCGGCGGCAGGTCGAACTCGGCGGCGATGTCGGCCAGCCGCCGGCCGGTGTGGGGATGGCCAAAGCGCACCACCTCGATCGGCAGCGGGAACTTGCCGAGCGCCTTCACGTGCTTGGCGGCGTCGGCGATGACCACGCAGCGGCGGCTCGCCTCCCAGACCAGCTTCTCGCGCAGCAGGGCCGCGCCGCCGCCCTTGATCAGCGACAGGCCGGGACCGATCTCGTCGGCGCCGTCGACGGTCAGGTCGATGGATTTCACGTCGTCCAGACTGGAGAGGGTCATGCCCAGTTCGCGGGCCAGGTTGGCGGTCGCTTCCGAGGTCGGCACGCCGCGAACGTCCAGGTTCCGCGCCGCCAGCGCCTTGACGAACCAGGCCGCCGTGGAGCCGGTGCCCAGCCCCACCACCATGCCGGCCTCGACCAGCTGCGCGGCGGCCTCGCCGGAGATGCGTTTCTGGTCGTCGGCGGTCATGGGGCTGTGTCCGGGCGGCTGCTGAGGGCTGTTTAGCACTCCGGGCGGACGGGGGAAGCGCCCCGCCGTCGCATGTGGCGGCCGCACAGATGCCGCATCGCAGCACGATATAGGGTCGCTCTATGCTGCGGCGCGAATTAATCAATTTCCCTTATCGACGAGTCGGGACTATCCCCAACGCCTCGCCATTCACGGAGTGCGGCATGTCCCTCATCAACACCGAAATCAAACCCTTCACCGCCCAGGCCTACAAGGGCGGCAAGTTCGTCGAGGTCAGCGACGCCGACCTGCGCGGCAAGTGGTCGATCGTGTTCTTCTACCCGGCCGACTTCACCTTCGTCTGCCCGACCGAGCTGGAAGACCTGGAAGACAACTACGACACCTTCCAGAAGATGGGCGTCGAGATCTACTCGGTCTCCACCGACACCCACTTCTCGCACAAGGCCTGGCACGACAGCTCGCCGGCCATCGGCAAGATCCGCTACACCATGGTCGGCGACCCGGCCGGCGTGGTGACCAACAACTTCGGCATGATGCGCGAAGGCCAGGGCCTGGCTGACCGCGGCACCTTCCTGGTCGACCCCAACGGCGTCATCCAGTTCATGGAAGTCACCGCCGAGGGCATCGGCCGCAACGCCGCCGAGCTGCTGCGCAAGGTCAAGGCCGCCCAGTACGTCGCCGCCCACCCGGGCGAAGTCTGCCCGGCCAAGTGGGAAGAAGGCGAGAAGACCCTCGCCCCGTCCCTCGACCTCGTCGGCAAGATCTAACGACCACGCCTGCCCCGGCCGGCGCCGCTCACCGGAGCGGCGCCGCGCCACCCCCGCGTTTCCCGCACCCCGGAGCCGACATGTTGGACGCCGCCCTCAAGACCCAGCTGACCGCCTACCTGCAGAACCTGCGCGAGCCGATCACGCTCGTCGCCTCGCTCGGCGAGGGCCAGGGCTCGCAGGACATGCGGGCGCTGCTGGAGGACGTCGCCTCCACGTCCGACAAGGTCAGCCTTGATCTGACCGGCGCCGACGCCCGCACGCCGTCCTTCGCCATCACCCGCGCCGCCGGAAACGCCGACGTCCGCTTCGCCGGCCTGCCGCTCGGCCACGAGTTCACCTCGCTGGTGCTGGCCCTGCTGCACGTCGGCGGCCACCCGCCGCGCATCGAGGCCGATCTGGTCGAGCAGATCCGCGCCCTGGAGGGCCCGTTCCGCTTCGAGACCTACTTCTCC
>CAYTZY010000010.1:0-34348 GCA_964442795.1 uncultured Caulobacter sp. | reverse complement strand
AGTCCTGCCAGAACTGCCCCGACGTGGTGCAGGCGCTGAACACCATGGCGGCGCTGAACCCGAACATCAGCCACGTGGCCATCGACGGCGCCCTGTTCCAGGCCGAGGTCGAGGCGCGCCAGGTCATGGCGGTGCCGACCATCCTGCTGAACGGCGAGGCCTTCGGCCAGGGCCGGATGAGCCTGGAGCAGATCCTGGCCAAGCTCGACACCGGCGCGGCCGCCCGCGACGCCGAGAAACTGAAGGCCAAGGACACGTTCGAGGTGCTGATCATCGGCGGCGGTCCGGCCGGCGCGGCCTCGGCGATCTACGCCGCCCGCAAGGGCATCCGCACCGGCCTGGCGGCCGAGCGCTTCGGCGGCCAGGTGCTCGACACCATGGCCATCGAGAACTTCATCTCCGTGCCGCACACCGAAGGGCCCAAGCTGGTCTCCGGCCTCGAGCAGCACGTGAAGGACTACGACGTCGACGTCATGAACCTGCAGAAGGCCGTCAAGCTCGTGCCGGCGGCGACGCCCGGCGGGCTGGTGACGGTCGAGCTGGAGAACGGCGCGCGTCTGGCTTCGCGGAGCGTCATCCTGGCCACCGGCGCCCGCTGGCGGCAGATGGGCGTGCCCGGCGAGGAAGAGTACCGCAACAAGGGCGTCGCCTACTGCCCGCACTGTGACGGCCCGCTGTTCAAGGGCAAGCGCGTGGCGGTGATCGGCGGCGGCAACAGCGGCGTCGAGGCGGCCATCGACCTGGCCGGCATCGTCGCTCACGTCACCCTGATCGAGTTCGACAGCCAGCTGCGGGCCGACGCGGTTCTCCAACGGAAACTGGCCAGCCTGCCCAACGTGACCATCATCACCTCGGCCCTGACCACCGAGGTCCACGGCGACGGCGTGAAGGTGAACGGCCTGAGCTACAAGGACCGCAACAAGGACGAGACGCACCGCGTCGACCTGGAAGGCATCTTCGTGCAGATCGGCCTGGTCCCGAACACCGAGTGGCTGAAGGACTCCGTGGCCCTGTCGCCGCGCGGCGAGATCGAGGTCGATCATCGCGGCGCGACCTCGGTCCCCGGCGTGTTCGCGGCCGGCGATGCGACAACGACGCCCTACAAGCAGATCGTCATCGCCATGGGCGAAGGTTCCAAGGCGGCGCTGTCGGCCTTTGACTACCTGATCCGCCTGCCGGCCGAGGTGGCGCAGGCGGCTTAGGACGCCGCTCGCGACCGGCTGAGGAACAGCACGGTCGAGCCGCCCAGGCTGCTGACCGTCAGCACGTTCAGGTCCCCGGCCAGCACCGCCGCCTTCGTCGCGGCCTTGTCGTCGAACGACAGGGCCGTGCGGGCGCCGCCGGCCTGGCGGAAGGCGTGGAAGGCGACGCCGAGCACCGAGCGCGAGACCGGCACCCCGACCCACTTGCGTCCGGCGGCCATGGCCGCCTCGTCCTTGCCCTTGACGCCCACCCCGCAGGCGGCGGTCGTCGAGGGCGGCAGGCCGTCACGCGCCTTGCCCGCGCCCCGTCCGGTGATGACGAAGAACTCCCGCCCGCCGACCGTCTTCTCGAAGGCCTTCACCTCCTTCAGGTCGCCGACCTTCGGCGTCTTCTTCGCCGGAACGAAGCCCTGCTCGGCGGCGCGCGCGATGGCGGCGGCCGGATCGGGGACCGAGCCGCAAATCGACCGGAAATAGCCGAACAGCCCGGCGTCGTCGGCCGTGACCGGCGCGGGGGCCAGCAGGGCGAGGGACAGGACGGCGGCGGCGGTGATGCGCATGGACTCTGCATGCCACGCCCGGCCCGGCGCGGCTACCCGCGCGGGCTCACCCGCTCCCTGTCCCCGGCGAAGGCCGGGGTCCACCGCATGGATCCCGGCCTTCGCCGGGACGACGGAGCTTCCCGAGGCCTACCCCTTCTTCCGCGCCGCCTTCATCGCCCGGAAGCGCGCCGCCCAGCCGGGCTTTTCCAGCTGCACCGAGCGCTCGAGGCCCAGCGCATCCGGCGCGACCTCCTTGGTGATCACGCTGCCAGAGCCGGTGTAGGCGCCCGCGCCGATGGTCACCGGGGCGACCAGCGAGGAGTTGGAGCCGATGAAGGCGCCCTCCCCGACGTGGGTGTCGAACTTGTCGAAGCCGTCGTAGTTGCAGAAGATCGTGCCGGCGCCGATGTTGGCGTTCGCGCCGACCGTGCCGTCGCCCAGATAGGACAGGTGGTTGGCCTTGGCGCCCTTGCCGACCTTGACCTTCTTCACCTCGACGAAGTTGCCGATGTGGGCGTTCTCGCCGATGTCGGCGCCGGGGCGCAGGCGGGCGTAGGGGCCGACGATGGCGCCGCTGCGAACCACCGCGCCCTCCAGATGGCTGAAGGCCCGGATGACCGCACCGCTCTCGACGCTGACGCCGGGGCCGAACACCAGGTTGGGCTCCAGCACCACGCCGCCGGCGATCTGGGTGTCGAACGACAGGAACACCGTCTCCGGCGCGACCATGGTCACCCCGTCTGCCATCAGGGCATTGCGGGCCCGGGCCTGCCACAGGGCCTCGGCGCGGGCGACGCCGGCCTGGTCGTCGGCGCCCATGACGGCGGTCTCCGAGGCGGTGGCGACGCCGACCCGCTTGCCGGCCGCATTGGCGATGCCGACGATGGAGGTGATGTAGTACTCGGCCTTGACGTTGTCGTTGTCGACGGCGGCCAGCCAGTCGAAGAGCGGCCCGGCGCCGGCGGCCAGCATGCCGCTGTAGCAGACCTTCACGGCCTTCTCCTCGGGATTGGCGTCGCGCGCCTCGACGATGCGCAGCAGGCGGCCGTCGGCGTCCTGGATCATCCGGCCGTACAGCGCCGGGTCGGCGGCCTCGAAGGCCAGCATGACCAGATCATCCCCCGCCGCGCGACGGTCGAACAGCGGCGTCAGGTCGTCGGCGGTCAGCAGCGGGCAGTCGGCGTTGGTGACCAGCACCTCGCCCTCAAACCCGGCGAGGGCGTCCTTCGCGCAGAGCACGGCATGGGCGGTGCCCAGCGGCGGGTCCTGGATGGCCACGGCCGCCTCGCCCAGGCGCTTGCGCACATGCTCGGCTACCGCAGGGCTGTGGGTTCCGCAGACCACCACCACCCGCTCGCAGCCGGCCGCCTGCACCGCGTCGATGGCGCGGTCGAGCATGGTCCGGCCGCCGACCTTGTGGAGGACCTTCGGGGTCGGGGACTTCATCCGCGTCCCCTGGCCGGCGGCCATGATCACGGCGGCGCGTGCGGTCATCGTTGCGACTCTTCAAAGCGTTGCATTGGCCTCGGGTTTAGCCGAAAGCCCTGAGCAATGCATGACCCCGTGAACGACCTCGCCAAGGACCTTGGGGGCTGGACCATCGCCTTCGACCTCGACGGCACCCTGGTCGAGACCGCGCCGGACCTCGTCGGCGCCCTGAACGTCATCCTGGTCGAACAGGGCATGGCCCCGGCCCCGATGACCGCCGTGCGCCAGCTGGTCGGCCACGGCCTTCGCGGCATGCTGATCCGCGCCTTCGCCATGGCCGACCTGACCATCACCGAAGACAGGATCGCCCAGCTGCGCCCGCGGATCGTCGAGGTCTACCGGGGCCGGATCGCCCAAGAGAGCCGGCCCTTCCCCGGCTGCCTGGAGGCGCTGGCCGACCTGCGGGCGCGCGGGGCGAAGCTGGCGGTCTGCACCAACAAGCCTGAGGGTCTGGCCAGGCTGCTGCTCGACGAACTGGGCATGACCGCCTGTTTCGACGCCATCGTCGGCGGCGACACCCTGCCGGTGCAGAAGCCCGATCCCGCCCCGCTTTTTGAAGCCGTGCGGCAGGCGGGCGGCGACCCGGCCCGCGCCATTCTGGTCGGCGACGCCTCTCCGGATGTCGGCGCGGCGCAGGCGGCGGGCGCCCCCTGCGTGGTCTGCGCCTTCGGCTACAACGACCTGCCGCCCGCCGAACTGGGCGGCGACGTGATCATCGGCCACTTCGACGAGCTGGCCGAGGCGATCGCCGGCCTCGTGGCGTCTTGCCGTGCGGCGGGCGAGTCGCTATAGACGCCGCCTCCCGGGCTAAAGAGCCCCAGAGCGGATGCGTAGCTCAGCGGGAGAGCACCTCGTTCACACCGAGGGGGTCACAGGTTCAATCCCTGTCGCATCCACCATCCGTCTTCGCCCTGCGGGCTTCGACGTGACAAGCCCTGCTTCACCTCGAAGACGGATGCCCCGCCGGAGCCTTGGCGAAGGCGGGCTGTGCCGCTGCCGAACTCATTTCGCCGGCGGCGGAAGCGGCGGCGCCTCGACGGCCGCGAACGGCGCCCCGTCCGGCGCCACGGCGTACCGCTCGCCATCAATGATCAGATCATCGAGCGCGGGCGCGGCCGCGCTGATCCGGCCCTTGCGGATGGCCTCGACCAGCGCCTCGTCGTTCTCGCGGTCAGGCCGCCAGAGTCCCGCCTCGCCGAGGAACCGCCACTGGCCGTCGACGCGGCCGTGGACCCAGGCCCTCGCACGGTTGATGATCACCACCTCCTCGACCCCGTCGCGGGTCAGATCGAGCAGCGCGACCTGGCATTCATCCCGGCCCAGGGTGCAGGACCGCTGCTGGTCCCGCGCCCACTGCTGGACGAGGAAGCCTTCCGGCAGGGTCCGGCCCGCGGGCCAGATCACCGGCAGGTGCTCGGCGTCCAGCAGCACCGGGTCGGGCGCATCGCCGCGACGCTCGGTCTCCGCCAGCGCGGCCGCCGCGCGCTTGCCGACCTCCCCGCCGCGCGCCTTCAGCGTGACCAGCGCCTCGCGCCCGTAGCGCCCGCTGTCGAAGCGCAGGAACTGGTAGTCGAGCTTCTCCACGCTCACCGCCCCCCGCTCCAGCCGCGCCATCTGGTTGCCGGCTGACAACCGCGCCGGATCGGCCAGCGGGCTGAAGATGGCCAGCAGCAGGGCCAGGGAGACGAAGGCCGCGACCACGTTGGTGACCTCCAGCCGCCGCATCCAGCGGCCGGGCCGCACGGCCGCGATGAAATAGCCGACGGCGTAGACCAGCCCCGCGATGACGCAGGCGATCGCCACGATGCGGTCCGGGGTCAGGCCGTACTGGTCGATCCGCAGCCACAGGGCGTAGGCCGCCAGGCCGACCATCGGCGCCAGCAGCACCCCGGCCAGCCGACCACTCCAGCGCAGCACCGGCGGGACCGGACTGTCGGGCTCGCCGTCCTGGTAGGCGGCGTTGGTCAGCACGATCAGCACGGCCATGGCGCTGAGCAGGATCGCCGCGCCGCTGCGCGTGCCCCACAGGGCGTCGAGGCCCGTGAACGGCAAGGCCAGCAGGAAGGCGGTCGCCAGCATCACCAGGATCGGCAGCAGCCAGGCCAGCAGCGTCAGCGCCACCATCCGGATGCCCCGGATCAGCCCGGCCCGGACGTCGGTCAGGTGAACGGCGGCGGCGAACATCGTTGCGGTGGCGGGAATCGCGAACCATTCCTGCTGCAGCAGCTTGCCGACCGCCTTGATGCCGATCAGGTCGAACATCGCCCCGCCCAGGAACAGGATCAGCCAGAAGACCCCGACGAAGGCCGCCGACAGGACCAGCTGGACGCCGTGCTTCCAGGCGATCTCGAAATAGCGCGGGAAGGTGGCGATGACCCGGCGCTCGGCGTCCGCTCCCTCGACCAGATGATGAGCGATGAACAGGCCGGCGGCGCCGAAGATCATCAGCTGCGGCGAGACCCAGGGATCGTTCAGCGTCTCGAACCGCCGGGCCAGGTCGTGCGCGCCCAGGGCGGCGAGAACCGCCGCCGCGCCGGTCGCCCACACGGCCAGCGTCCGGGCGCGCAGGGCGCCGAGCCCGCCCAGCAGCACGAACGGCGTGAACACCGCCGCCATGACCAGCGCGCCGAACAGCGGCGGAACCGTCGCCGGCCAGATCTTCTGGTCGCCGGCCTCGTTCAGCGCCCAGACGAGGACCCCGGCGAGCAGGCCGATAGCCACCCGCACCGCGCCGAGGCGGCGCGAAGGCGGTCGATGTTCATGGGCTGCGTCTGACACGGGCGCCTCTCCTGCTCGCGCGGACACTCTCCCATGCTCGCCTCGCTGGCAATCGTCGGCTCGACGCGCGAACGCTTTGCGCATTGCGGCGCAGCGTGGCAGTTTCGCGGCGGATGAGGAGACGCCGACGCGCCTATGAGTAAACCCGCCGACTTCAAGCTCCTGGAGGGAGAACACGGCGCGACCGCGTTCCTGTCCGGCGACTGGACGGCGGAATCGCTGGACGACGCCGGCCGGCGGCTGGCCGAAATCCTGCTCGGTTCGAAGTCCCTCAACCTCGACCTCAGCGGCGTGCGCCGCTGCGACACGGCCGGCGCCTACGCCATCGTCCGCGCCGCCGAGGGTCGGGTGAGCGCCGGCAAGCTGATCGCACGGCCCGAACAGACCCGCCTGCTCGACCTGGTCAGCGACGCCGTCCAGGTCGAGCCCAGCCCGCCGATCGTCCAGCGCGGCTTCTATGACCTTTCGGTGCGCATCGGCCGCGGCGTGTTCCACCTCGCCGGAGAGGCGCTGGAGACCTTCGCCTTCATCGGCCGGGTGCTGGTCGCCGCCGGCCGCGGCATCGCCATGCCGCACAAGGTGCGCTGGGCGCCGATCGTCACCCTGTGCGAGCGCGCCGGTCTCGACGCCCTGCCCATCGTGGCGGTGACGACCTTCTTCATCGGCGCGGTCATCGCGCTGCTCGGCATCAACGTCCTGCGCGAGTTCGGGGCCTCGATCTTCGTTGTCGAGATGATCGGCATCGCCGTGCTGCGCGAGTTCGGCGTGGTGATCACCGCCGTGCTGCTGGCCGGTCGCTCGGCCTCGGCCTTCACCGCCGAGATCGGCGCCATGAAGATGCGCCAGGAGATCGACGCCATGCGCGTCATGGGCGTCGATCCGTTCGAGGCCCTGGTCCTGCCCCGGTTCGTGGCCCTGCAGCTGACCATGCCGCTGCTGACCTTCGTCGCCGACCTCGCCGGCCTGATGGGAGGCCTGATGGTCTCCTGGCTGGTGCTGGACCTCTCCCCGACCTTCTTCCTGCAGCGCATCGTCGACAACGTCGGCCTGACCCACTTCATCGTGGGCATGGTCAAGGTGCCGGTCATGGCCGCCGTCGTCGCCGGCATCGGATCGCGGCAGGGCATGGAGGTGGGCGGCGATGTCGTCTCGCTGGGCCAGCGGGTCACCGCGTCGGTGGTCCACGCCATCTTCTCGATCATCCTGATCGACGCCGTCTTCGCCCTGATCTTCATGGAGCTCGACATCTGATGGTCGAGCCGCGTCCCGACTTCATCGACGTCGACGAGGACGGCCTCGACGACACCGCGCCGCCCGTCGAGGTCGTCGACCTGATCTCCCAGTTCGGAGACAACGTCATCCACGACCACCTGAACCTGACCGTGAATCGCGGCGAGGTGCTGGGCGTAGTCGGCGGTTCGGGTAGCGGCAAGTCGGTCCTGCTCAACACCATTATCGGGCTCAAGAAGCCCGACGGCGGCACGATCCGCGTATTCGGCCACGACGTGAACGACGCCTCCCGCAAGGAGATGAAGGCGATCGAGCGCAGCTCCGGCGTGCTGTTCCAGCAGGGCGCCCTGTTCTCGGCCCTGACCGTGAAGGAGAACGTGGCGGCGCCCATGTTCGAGCACACCGACCTGTCGAGGGCGGAGATCTACGACCTTGCCGAGCTGAAGATCGCCCTTTCGGGCCTGCCGCCGAGAGCCGGGGCGCTGAAGCCTTCGGAGTTGTCGGGCGGCATGATCAAGCGCGCCGCCCTGGCCCGCGCGCTGGCGCTCGACCCACAGATGCTGTTCCTTGACGAGCCGACCGCGGGCCTCGACCCGATCGGCGCGGCGGCCTTCGACGAACTGATCGCCGACCTGTCGCGCAGCCTGGGCCTGACGGTGTTCATGATCACCCACGACCTGGACAGCCTGTATACGATCACCGATCGCGTGGCGGTCCTCGCCGACAAGAAGGTGACGGCCGTCGCTCCGGTCGAGGAACTGGAGCTTTCGGAACACCCGTGGATACGGGATTACTTCATGGGCCCGCGCGGTCGCGCGGCGCAGAGCGCCAGGAAGAAGGCGGGACAGACGGTCTGATGGAAAGAAACGCCAACTACGCCCTGGTCGGCATCGCCTCGATCCTGCTCTTCGTGGGCGCGATCGTGTTCGGCGTCTGGCTGGCGCGCTTCGCGGTCAACCGGGACTACGATGTCTACGACATCCTGTTCTTCGGACCGGTTCGCGGCCTGTCCGAAGGCGGCGAGGTCCACTTCAACGGCATCAAGGTCGGCGAGGTGACCAAGCTCGAGCTCGACCGGCGCGACCCCAACCGCGTCATCGCCCGGGTCCGGGTGACCGCCGACGTGCCGATCCGTGAGGACTCGTCGGCCACCCTCGAGCCACAGGGCATCACCGGCGTGAACTACGTACAGATCACCGCCGGCACCTCCAGCAAGCGCATGCTCAAGGACACCGTGCCGTCTGGCGAGATTCCCGTCATCCGGAGCCAGAACAGCGCCCTCTCCGACCTGCTGCAGGGCGGCGGCACGGTGCTGACCCGAACCATCGAGGCGCTGGATCGGGTCAACAAGGTGCTGTCGGACGAGAACGTGAAGACCTTCTCCGCCGCGCTGAACGACGTCCAGGCCATCACCGCCGAGGCCCGCGAGCGCAAGGCGATCATCGCCGACGCCCAGAAGGCGCTGCAGAACATCGACGCCGCCGCCGTCGAGATCGCCGAGCTCAGCCGCTCGACCAAGGGGCTGGTCGACACCGACGGCAAGCGCACACTCGCCGAGCTGGCGGATGCGGCCGAGGAGCTCAAGGCCGCCACGAAGGACGCCCGGGGCATGATCGGGCGGCTGGAAGGGCCGACCACGGACTTCGCCACCACCGGCCTGCCGCAGCTGACGCGGGCCGTCACCACGCTGCAATCCGCGGCCGAGTCCCTCGACCGGCTGGTCGGCGAGGTCGAACAGAACCCGCAGGGCCTGGTCTCCAAGCCGCCCGCCAAGGAAGTGGAGGTCCGCCCGTGAGCCGCCGTCGCATCGCCGCTGTCGCCCTGGCGGCCGTCGCCATCGGACTGTCGGGCTGCATCAGCCTGTTTCCGGAGTCGGAGCCGGCGCAGCTCTACCGTCTGCAACCGCGGCTCGAAGCGCCGCCTGCGCCGACGGGCCCGGTGTTCGGCGTGCTGCGCCTGACCACCGGCTTTCCGCGCGCCGCGGCCGGCGACCGCATCCTGACCGTCAGTCCCGGCGGCGAGGCGGCCTACATCGCCGGCGCGCGATGGGTCACGCCGGCGGCGGTGATGTTCGACGAACTGACCGCCCAGGCCTTCCAGGGCGGCGGCCGCGCGCGGCTCATCACGCGCGGCGATGTGGTCAAGGCCGACTACACCCTGAAGCTCGACGTCCACGGCTTCGAGGCCGTCTACGACCAGGGCCCCAAGGCCGCACCGGAGATCCTGGTCTCGGTGAGAGCGGTGATCACCCGCTCCGGCGACCGCGCTCTCGTCGGCGACCGCACCTTCACCGCCAGGGTCCGCGCCGGCGACAACCGCGTCAGCGCCATCGTGCCGGCCTACGACAAGGCCCTCGGCCAGGTGCTGGGCGAGGTGGTCGGCTGGGTGAACGGGGTGGATACGAGCGGGGGGTAGAGGCCTCACACTCTACGTCTCCGTGTTCCCGGCGAAGGCCGGGATCCATGAACCGGCTCTGAGCCCTTGCCCCCCATGGACCCCGGCCTGCGCCGGGGAGACGGAAATGCGGATTGGCGAGGCGGCATGCTGACGATCGCATCTGACTCATTGCTGACCTTCGGAAGGTCCGCTCCGTGGCGCACGAGTGCGAGGCTTCGACCAGCCTGATGTACAAGCGGGTGAGACGGTGTTGGCAAGTCAGATCGGCACGGCCGCGCTGACCGCTTGACGACCCCTCGATCAGGTCGCAACGGTCGCGGATTCCCATAGCCTGAAAGCTGCCCAGGCTTTACGCCCGGGGGGCGATTTCCGGCGCCCGCTGCGGGTCCCTGCCGCGCCGCGCTCAGGCGCCGCCCAAAAACCCCTCCACTTCCTCCATGAACATCTCGAACCGGTCGTGGTGCAGCCAGTGGCCAGCATCCGGGAAGCTCACGGTGCGGGCGTCCCTGAAGTGTTTCGCCCGGCCGTCCTGCTCCGGGTTCGAGGCCCAGCTCTTTTCGCCGTAGCAGAGCAAGGTCGGGCAGGTGATCGCCTCCCACAGCTGGGCGACCTGCTGGTGCGTCAGGTCCGGCGCCGACCAGACGCGCAGGTAGTTGTCGAACTTCCAGCTGTAGGTCCCGTCCTCGTTCTGGCTGACGCCATGGGCGGTCAGGTGACGGGCCTGGTCGTCGGTGAGGTAGGCGTTCTCGGACTTCATCCGCTCGAACGCCTCGTCCAGCGTCGGATAGCGCTTGGGCTGGCGGCCCGCCGCCTGGCGCTTCTCGTCGATCCAGCCGCGCAGGCGGTCGGCGACGGGCGTCTTCTCCCGCTCGGCGATCATGCGGGGAGATGGGCCCATGCCCTCGATGGCGACGAGCTTGCTGACGTTCTCCGGATAGAGGCCGGTGTAGCGCAGGGCGATGTTGCCGCCGAGCGAGTGGGCGATGATCTTGAGCGGCGCCAGCTTCAGCTGATGGATCAGCTGGGCCAGATCATAGAGATAGGACGCCATCGAATAGTCGCCGTCGGGCGACCAGGCGCTGTCGCCATGCCCGCGCAGGTCCGGGCAGATGATCCGGTAGCGGTCAGCCAGCCGCTGGGCGACCCAGTCCCAGCTGCGGCAATGGTCCCGCCCGCCGTGCAGCAGCAGCAGCGGCGGGGCCTCCGGATCACCCCAGGCGGCATAGTGCAGCTTCAGCCGCTGCGACATGAAGCTGTGCGAGGTCGGTCCGGCGAGGGGGGCGTGATGGGTCATGGATCACCCCATAGGGTAGAGGATCTCTTTCGTCACCGCGTCGACGGCCTTCATCACGTCGGGCGAGAGGGTCAGGTCGGCGGCTTTCAGGATGTCGGGCACCTGATCGGTGTGGGTGACGCCGACGATGGTCGAGGCGACGAAGTCGTGCTGCTTGCTCCAGGCGGTCGCGAGCGTCACCGGCGCCATGCCGGCTTCGGCGGCGATCGCCATGAACCGCTCCGTGGAGGTGAGCGTCTTGTCGTTGACGAACCTCTTGGCCATCACGGCCTGCCGGCCGCCCAGCTGCAGATAGGCCGAGAAGCGCGCGCCCTCGGGCCTGCCGCCGTCGTTGTACTTGCCTGACAGCACGCCGCCGCCCAGCGGCGAATAGGGGATCAGGCTGACGCCCTCCTGCAGGCAGACCTGGGCCAGCGCGTCCTCGAACCGGCGGTTGTTCATGCTGAAGTTGTTCTGGATCGTCTCGTAGCGGGCGAGGCCCTCGCGGGCGGAGACGCCGAGGCTCTTCATCAGGCCCCAGGCCGTCTCGTTGCTGCAGCCCAGCACCCGCACCTTGCCCGACTGCACCAGATCGTCGAGCGCACGCATGACCTCTTCATAGGGGCCGTCATGGTCGGGCCAGTGGGTCTGGTAGAGGTCGATGTAGTCGGTCTGCAGGCGTTTGAGGCTGCCCTCGACGGCGCGGACGATGTTGTGCCGGTCCAGTGCGGTCATGCCGGCCCGCTGGCTGCCCTTGATCCAGCCGTGGCTCGGACCGCAGACCTTGGTGGCCATCAGGATCTCGTCGCGACGCTTGGTCTTCATCCAGCGGCCGACGATCTCCTCGCAGGCGCCGGCCCACTCTTCTTTCGGTGGTACGGGGTAGTTCTCGGCGGTGTCGAAGAAGTTGATCCCGGCCTCTAGCGACTGGTCCAGCACCCTGTGGGCCATCTTCTCGTCGGCCTGGCTACCGAAGGTCATGGTCCCCATGCAGATCTTGGAGACATAGATGGCGCTGCGCCCGAGGCGTTTGGTCTGCATGTCAGGTCGTCCGGATGAGAGAAGGCGGCCGCTACGCCAGCGACCGCATCTCCGGACTCCTAGTCGGCTCCCCCGCCGGAAGCCAAGCCCCGAAAAACTGTCAGGGCGGCCCCGCGGCCAGCGGCTGGAAGTTAGCAGGGCTTGGTGATGACAATCGCCGGAGGGGCCGCCATGGGTCGGATCCAGACCTCAATTTCCGTCCTTCAGATCTCCGCTTGCCGTTGATCCGCGAAGGACCGGTCCTGCCGCAGATCGGACGCCGATCGAAGTTGGTTCGCACGTCCGCAATCCACCCATCTCAGACACTCGCCTGACCCGCCTCTGGAGCGTCCCCTACGCCACCCCGAAAATCCCCCTCAGGTACGGGTTGAGCAACCGCCCCTCGGGGTCCAGCTCCCGCCGCACCTCCAGAAACTCGCCCCAGCGCGGGTAGAGCGCCGCCAGTTGCGGAGCCTTGAGGCTGTGCAGCTTGCCCCAGTGAGGGCGGCCGCCGTTGCGCAGGAAGACCGGTTCGACCAGCTCGAACAGCAGCTTGTAGTCGTCCTTGTAGTGGGCGTGGACAGCGATGGAGCCGCGCTCGCCGCCCTGGAAGGGCGACAGCAGCGCGTCGTCCGGCGCGATGCGGCGCACCTCGATCGGGAAGAAGACGTCCGGCCGTTCCTTCTCGATCAGCGCCACCACCTCGGCCAGCACCTTGAGGTGGACCTCGGCGGGCAGGTGGTACTCCATCTCGTTGAAGCGGACCGGCCGCTCGGTCGAGAGCAGCTTCCAGCCCTCGTCGATCGCCGTCTCCGGTTCGGTCCCGCCCAGCAGCGCCTTCGCCGCCGCCCTGCGCATGCCGGTGGAGAAGCCGAGCAGGTTGCGCAAGGACCGCAGCACCTCGAGGAAGGCGTCGTCCTGGCTGGGCGCGCGCACCGTGGCGGGCTCATCGGTCTCGTCGTGGGCGATGTTGGCCGCCAGCCCGGTGAACGGCACGGCGTAGAACTCGAAGTTGCGGTGCTTGCCCCACCGCTCTTCCGCCCTGGCCAGCGACTGCTCGAACGGCTCGATCCAGACCTGCCGTTTCAGGCGACGGTTGGCGGTGGTGTTCAGCGTGGCGCGGGTGATGACGCCCAGGGCGCCGAGCGACACCTGCGCCGCGGCCAGCACGTCCGGCCGCCGACGGGCGTCGGCCTCGATCACCTGACCGGTCGCCGTCACCAGCGTCAGGGCGGTGACGTCGCCGTGGATGGCCTTCAACGTGCGGCCGGTGCCGTGCGTGGCGGTGCCCAGCGCGCCGCCCAGCGACTGCTTGTTGATGTCCGGCAGGTTGGCCATGGCCCGGTCCTTCGCGGCCAGCGCCGGACCCAGGGCGCCCAGCCGTGTGCCGGCCATGACCTGCGCCCTGTCGCCGTCCCAGCCGGTGATCCCGCTCATGGCGTCAAGGGTGACCAGCGTCCCGTCGGTCGGGATCAGGCCGGTGAAGCTGTGGCCGGAGCCGACCACGCGCACAGGGGCCGGCGCGGCCTTCATGGCCGCCGCCAGTTCGCCCTCATCCTTCGGCGCCAGGCGCTGGGCGGGATAGCTGTGCTGGATGCCCGACCAGTTGCGCCACAGCACCTTGCCGTCCTTGGTGGACGGCGGCGACGGCGGCTCGGGCTTCTCGCGATTGGCCACGGCGATGGCCCCTGCCCCGCCGCCGACCACGGCCACGCCGGCGCCGCCGGCGATCAGCGCTGTGCGCCTGGAAATCATCGAAAGTCCCCCGCTAGTCCGCGGAGTCTTCGCGCCCCGCCATGAATCGTATGAGAGCGTTGAAATCGTCCGGCGTGCAAGACGCGCACTGTCCCCCGGCCGGCATGGCGTTGAAGCCCTGGATGGTGTGGTCCAGCAGCACCGCCTCGCCCTGCTTCCAGCGGGGATCCCACGCCGCACGGTCATGAACCTGCGGCGCCAGGTTGCCCGGCATGGCGTGGCAGGCCTTGCAGGAGGTCTCGTAGAGCCCGGCCAGCCGCGTGTCGGCGGGCGTCAGGGCCACCACCTGCTCCGGCGTCAGGGCGGCCGGCGGCGGGCTGCCGCAGGCTGCGACGGCGAGGACGGCGGCCAGCGCGCCGATGTGCCTTGCGTGGTTCGCGACGCGGCCCGAGAGCCGCTCCTCACCCTGACGAACTTTGTTGCGATCCCCGATCTTCGTCATCCTGAGGAGCGCGAAGCGCGTCGCGAAGGACGAACAAACGTCGTGCCGGCCCATACCCCTACCCCTCGACCCCGTGAATGCGCTTCGCCGCCGTCAGGGTGTTCTGCAACAGGCAGGCGATGGTCATCGGCCCGACGCCGCCCGGCACCGGGGTGATCGCGCCCGCGACCTCGACCGCTTCCTTGAAGGCGACGTCGCCGACCAGCCGCGTCTTGCCCTCCGCGGCCCGGACCGGGTCCAGCGACGGCAGGCGGGTGATGCCCACGTCGATGACCACCGCGCCCGGCTTGATCCAGTCGCCGCGCACCATCTCGGCCCGGCCGGCGGCGGCCACCAGGATATCGGCTTCTCGGCAGACGGCCGGCAGGTCGACCGTGCGGCTGTGGGCGATGGTCACCGTGCAGTCGGCGTCGACCAGCAGCTGGGCCATCGGCCGACCCATCAGATTGGAGCGGCCGATCACCACCGCCCGCTTGCCGCGCAGGTCCTGGCCCAGCGCATCGCGGATCAGCATCATGCAGCCGACCGGCGTGCAGGACGTCAGCGCCGGCAGGCCGCTGGCCAGGCGGCCGGCGTTGGTCACCGTCAGGCCGTCGACGTCCTTGTCCGGCGAGATGCGGGCGACGATGCGGTCCTGGCTGAGGTGATCGGGCACCGGGAACTGAACCAGGATGCCGTGGATGGCCGGGTCGGCGTTCAGCCGGTCGACCAGCGCGAACAGGTCCGCCTCGGCGGTGTCGGCGGGCAGGCGGTGCGTTTCGGAGTGCATGCCGGCTTCGAGCGTCTGGACGCCCTTGTTGCGGACATAGGTCTGGCTGGCCGGATCCTCGCCGACGAGGACGACGGCCAGGCCCGGCGTGACGCCGTGCGCGGCCTTCAGGTCGGCGACCTCGACCGCGATGCGCTCGCGCAGATTGGCCGCGAATAGCTTGCCGTCGATGATCCTCGCCTGGGCCATGCCGTCTCCTCCGGAACTGGCGCACGGCCTACCCGTTCAGTCGCCGCCGCGCAATCGGAGCCGCCCTGACCGGAGCCTGCAAGCCAATGAGCCCCATCGTCCTTTTCACACGTTTCGCCAACAGGACATCGAAGCTCGCGGGGAGGCCCACGGCCTTCGTCGCCTGCGTCGTGCTGGTGACGCTGTGGGCGGTGAGCGGGCCGCTGTTCGGCTTCTCCGACACCTGGCAGCTGGTGATCAACACCTCGACGACGATCATCACCTTCCTGATGGTCTTCCTGATCCAGAACACCCAGAACCGTGACAACGCCGCCCTGCAGGCCAAGCTCGACGAACTGATCCGGATCGGCGACGCCGACAACGACTTCATCGGCATCGAGCACCTCACCGACGACGAGCTGGCGGCGATCCTGGAGAAGGTCGAGAAGGATGCGCAGGCGCTGCATGCGGAGAAGACCAGGCGCGGCCGCAAGACGCCCCGGCGCCAAGCCAGGGCGACTGGCAAGTCGCCGGCCAAGGCGAGCTCCGCCTAGCCTTCACACGCGGGCATGCTATGCGAGGGCATGGCTTCTCCCCGTCCCAACAGCGCCGACGTCGTGCTCGTGGGCGGCGGTCTGGCCAACGGCCTGATCGCGCTGCGCCTCAAGGCGCTGCGGCCTGACCTTAAGGTCCTCGTCGTGGAGCGTGGCGAGACGCTGGGCGGGCATCACACCTGGAGCCATTTCGCCACCGATGTCAGCGCCGAAATCGGCGAGTGGTTGGCGCCTCTGATCGTGCACCGCTGGGACGGCTATGAGGTGCGCTTTCCCGGCCATTGCCGCGCCCTGACCACGCCCTATCTGGCCATCACGTCGGACCGGTTCCACGAGGTGGTTGCAGCAGCGATGGGGGAGGACTGCTGGACCGGCGTCGACGTCGCCGACCTCGATGAGACGCGCGTGACCCTGACCGACGGCCGGGTGATCGAGGCCGACTGCGTCATCGACGGTCGGGGGCCCAGGTCGAGCCCTGCCCTGGCGCTGGGCTGGCAGAAGTTCGTCGGGCTGGAGGTCGAGCTGGCCGCGCCGCACGGCCTCGCCCGTCCCATCGTCATGGACGCCACCGTCGACCAGCTGGACGGCTATCGCTTCCTCTACAGCCTGCCGTTCTCGCCCACCCGGCTGCTGATCGAGGACACCCGCTACAGCGACGGCGCCGACCTCGACCGTGCGGCCCTGCGCGCCGATATCGCCGCCTACGCGGCCGCCCAGGGCTGGATCATCGCGCAGGTGGTGCGCGAGGAGAACGGCATCCTGCCCATCGCGCTCGCTGGCGACATCGAGGCGCACTGGCGCGAGAGCCGCCTGCCGCAGGTGGGCCTGCGCGCGGCGCTGTTCCAGCCGATCACCGGCTACAGCCTGCCCGACGCAGCCCGCCTCGCCGATGAAATCGCCGCTCTGCCCGCGCTGACCAGCGCCGCGGTCCGCGCCTGCGTCGAGAGGCGCTCCAGGCAGCGCTGGCATGAGCGCGCCTACTACCGGCTGCTGAACCGCATGCTGTTCAAGGCCGCCCGGCCCGGCCGCCGCTATGTCGTGCTCGAGCGGTTCTACCGCCTGTCACAGGGGCTGGTGGAACGGTTCTACGCCGGGCGGATCACGCTGGCCGACAAGGCCCGCATCCTGATAGGCAAGCCGCCGGTGCCAATACCGGCGGCCATGGCCGTACTGTCCGAACGATCGGTTTTCCCAGGGGGCAAAGGCGTATGAGCAAGCCGCGCGCGGCGGTTATCGGATCCGGATTCGGCGGCCTGGCCCTGGCCATCCGCCTGCAATCGGCCGGGTTCGACGTCACGGTGTTCGAGGGCCGCGACAAGCCGGGCGGCCGCGCCTATGTCTGGGAGGACGAGGGCTTCATCTTCGACGCCGGCCCGACGGTGATCACCGATCCCGACTGCCTGAAGGAGCTCTTCACCCTCAGCGGGCGGAAGATCGAGGACTACGTCGAGCTCCTGCCGGTGAATCCCTTCTACCGGCTGGTCTGGGAAGACGGCGACGTCTTCGACTACGTCAACGACCAGGCCGAGCTGGACCGCCAGATCGAGGCCCGCAATCCGGCCGACGTCGAGGGCTATCGCCGGTTCCACGCCTATTCCGAAGAGCTCTATCAGAAGGGCTATGTCGAGCTGGGGGCCGTGCCCTTCCTCAACTTCGGCAGCATGGTCGCCGCCGCCCCCGCCCTGATGAAGCTGCAGGCGTGGCGCAGCGTCTACGGCAAGGTGGCGAGCTTCGTGAAGGACGAACACGTCCGCCAGGCGCTGTCCTTCCACAGCCTGCTGGTCGGCGGCAGCCCGTTCGCGACCTCATCCATCTACGCCCTGATCCACGCGCTGGAGCGGCGCGGCGGGGTGTGGTTCCCGCGCGGCGGCACCGGAGCGCTGATCCGCGGGCTGGTGAAGCTGTTCGAAGAGCTGGGCGGTCGGATCGCCCTCAACGCGCCGATCTCGAAGATCACCACGGCCGGCGGCCGGGTGACAGGCGTCATCCGCCACGACGGCGCGTTCGAAGCCTTCGACACCGTCGCCTCCAACGCCGACATCATGCACACCTACCGTGAGCTGCTGGTCGACGATCCCCGGGGCAAGGCGGCCAGCAAGGCTCTGGAGAAGAAACGCTGGAGCCCGTCTCTGTTCGTCATCTACTTCGGACTCAAGGCCGAGCACCCGGACATCCGCCACCACACGATCTGCTTCGGTCCGCGCTATCGCGAGCTGATCGGCGACATCTACAACAAGGATACGCTGTCGGAGGACTTCTCCCTCTACCTGCACAATCCCTGCGCCACCGACCCCGGCATGGCGCCGCCGGGGTGCAGCGCCTTCTACGTCCTGTCGGTCGTGCCCAACCTGGAGACCGCCGACGTCGACTGGGCGAGCGAGGGTGAAGCTTATCGCGACAAGATCTTGAAATACCTCGAGGATCGATACATCCCCAACCTGTCGCGCGACCTGGTGACCTGTCGCATCTTCACGCCGGACGACTTCACGTCCGAACTGAACGCCTGGAACGGCGCGGCTTTCTCGCTGGAGCCGATCCTGACCCAGAGCGCCTGGTTCCGGACCCACAACCGCGACGACAGGATCCCCAACCTCTACTTCGTCGGAGCCGGGACCCATCCGGGCGCGGGCATCCCGGGGGTGGTCGGCTCGGCCAAGGCGACGGCGGGACTGATGATCCCCGACTTGCTTGGGAACCTGCCGGCGTGACCGACCTCGCCGTCGCCAGCCGGGAGACCATCCAGAAGGGCTCGCAGAGCTTCGCGGCGGCGGCGGCGCTGTTCGACCCGCAGACCCGGGCCGACGCGGAGATGCTCTACGCCTGGTGCCGCCACTGCGACGACGTCATCGACGGCCAGACGCTGGGCCACGAGCGCGAGGTGTTGGCGCCGGACGAGGTGCAGCGGCGGCTGGACGGTCTCTATGCCCGGACCCGCGCCGCCCTGGCGGGCGAACCGACCGACGATCCAGCCTTCGCGGCCTTCCGCGAGGTGGCCGGAAGGCGAGCGATTCCAGAGCAATACGCCATTGAGCTCATAGACGGCTTCGCCATGGACGTGGCCGGCCGGCGCTATCATACGATCGAGGACACCCTCGACTACTGCTGGCACGTGGCCGGCGTCGTCGGGGCGATGATGGCCATCGTCATGGGCGTCAGGCCCGGCGACCTGGCCACCCTGCGCCGGGCCCAGGACCTGGGCCTGGCCTTCCAGCTGACCAACATCGCCCGCGACATCGTCGAGGACGCGCAGAACGGCCGCGTCTACCTGCCCGCCGACTGGCTGGCCGGGGCGGGCGTGCCGGAGGACGCCATCGCCGCGCCGGAGCATCGCGCCGCCGTGGCCGGCCTGGCGAAGCGTCTGGTGGACGCCGCCGAGCCCTACTACGCCTCGGCCCGCTGGGGCCTGCGCGGTCTGCCCTTCCGCTCGGCCTGGGCGGTGGCGGCGGCGCTGGGCGTCTACCGCGAGATCGGCGTCAAGGTCGTGGCGCGCGGCGCGAAGGCCTGGGACGAGCGGGTGTCGACCAGCACGGGCGAGAAGGTGAAGCTGGCGCTGGGCGGCGGCTTGATGGCCGCCCGCGGCGCGACGCTGGACCGCTGGCGCAAGGGCCCGGCGCGACCGGCCCTGTGGTCGAAGATCTGAGAGGGAATCGGGGAATCGGGGACAGGTTAAGGTGTCCCAAGGGACATCTTAACCTGTCCCCGACGGCTACTCCGCCTCCACGCCCCTCGCCCTCAGCTGTTCCTTCAGCACCCGCACGGGCGGGGCCATCAGGAAGCCGTAGGAGACGCAGCCGTCCTTGGTGTTCACCGCATGGTGGAAGCGGTGGGCCTGGATCAGCCGCTTCCAGTAGGCCGACTTCGCCTTGGGCATCGGCCAGCGGCGATGCACCAGCCCATCATGGAACAGGAAATAGACCGCGCCATAGGCGGTGATGCCGATGCCGATCGGCAGCATCCACGTCAGGTCGGTGTTCACCCCTAGCCAGATGGCCACGATGGCCGGGGCGGCGAAGACCACGGCGAACAGGTCGTTGAGCTCGAAGGCGCCCTGGCGCGGCTCGTGGTGGCTCTTGTGCCAGACCCACATGAAGCCGTGCATGACATAGCGGTGGGTGAACCAGGCGAAGCCTTCCATGAAGGCGAACGCGGCCAGCATCAGGCCCGCGAAGATGACGACGTCCAGCATGTCCGCCTTCTAGCGAATACGCCTCGCCGCGAGATGGGCGAGGAACAGTCCGGCGGCGGCGACGCCGCCCAGTGCGATCCAGGCCATATACACCGATCCGACGCCCCCGTCGCGCCACAGGATGGCCTGGTAGGCCTCGATGGCCCAAGCGTGGGGCGTGCCCCAGCCGATGGTCTGCAGCCAGGGCGGCATCAGGAACCTGGGCACCATGCTGCCGCCGACCGCCGCCAGGATCAGGATCACGAAGGTCGACAGCATCTGCGCCTGGTCGCGGGTCTTGCAGAAGGTGACAATGGCCATGGCAAGGCCCGCCGCGCAGGCGGAGACCAGCAGGGTAGTGGCCAGCCACATCGGCAGATGGGCCAGCACCGGCACCTGGTAGACGATCTGCGCCGTGGCGAAGATCGCCGTGGCCTGCAGCAGGCTCTGGCCCAGCAGGAAGGCGAACTTGCCGTTGATGACCGGCCCCATGCCGGCCGCGCCGGCCAGGATGCGGTCGGCGACGCCGGAGCGCCGCTCCTCGATCAGGCTGAGCGCGCCGTGCATGGCGGAGAACAGGGCGAACAGGATGGTCACCGCGCCCGCGTAGTAGGCGATCGTGCCGCCGCCCTTCTTCGCGCCGGCGATGTCCTCGCGGCCGAACAGGCCGGTCTCGGGCTCCCCGGCGGGCGGGCTCTTGGCCAGGGCGTCCATCGTGCGGCCGGCGACCGCCTCCTGGGCAGGGGTGAGCCCGCCGAAGGCCGGCGCCGTCTCGGCCAGGGTGCGGGCCACCAGCACATCGGGCATGGCCCGCCCCATGGCCTGCTGCACCCGGGCCATGGTCAGGGGCGCAGCGACCGCGCGGCTGGGATCGGAGACGATCAGCACCGGCCGGGTCTCCAGCCCCGGATCGGCGCGGATGATCAGCCCGGCGTCGGCGCGTCCGGCGCGGACCAGGCGCCGCACCTCTTCGCCGGAGGCCACATCCTCCGCCCGCAGGTCCGCATCGGCGATCACCGCCGCCAGCAGCCGGCCGGAATCGACGGTGCGGGCCTCGTCGGCGACGGCCAGCTTGAGCTTGATGTCCTCGCCGGTGGCGCCGGAGAAGACGGCCGAGAAGATCAGGAACACCAGTGGCGGCAGCAGGAAGGTCATCACCAGCGCGCCGCGGTCGCGCCACAGCTCCAGGGCCATGACGCGGAACATCGCGAAGGTCATGCGGCCCGGCTCCAGTCGGCGACAAGCGCGAACAGGTTCTGCAGCGACGGCTGCCGCACCCGGATCTCGCGCGGATCCAGCCCCGCCTTGCGCAGCCGCTTGTCCAGCCGTCCGGCGGTCGCATAGCCGCCAGGATCGAGCTTGGTCCAGACGCTGGTTCTGCCGACGCGCTCCAGGCCCTCTCCGGCCATGAGGATTTCGCCGGCGCTGTCGGGCTCGAGGGTCAGATGGACCATGATCTCCATCTCTTCGCCGAAAGCCTGCTCGATCAGGGCGCGGGGCGCGCCTTCCATGATCTTCTTGCCTTCGCGCAGGAACCCGACGCGGTCCGCCAGCCCGCCGGCCTGTTCCAGGTCGTGGGTGACGATCAGCACCGAGACGCCGGTGTCGCGCAGGTTGCGGATCACCGTGTCGAGGGCTTCGCGCGCGTCCTGGTCGACGCCGACCGTCGGCTCGTCGAGGATCAGCAGCGCCGGGCGGTGCATGATCGCCGCGCCGATGTTCACCCGGCGCTTGTAGCCGCCCGACAGCTGCTTCACCGGTACGTTCTCGCGATCGACCGTGCGGGTCAGCAGCAGGGAGCGCTGCACCGCCTCGGCCAGCGCCTTGCCTTTGACCCCGGCGAGGCGGCCGAAGGTCTCCAGGTTCTCCCGCACGGTCAGGTGGCCGTAGAGGGCGATGTCCTGCGGGACCAGGCCGAGCGAGGCGCGGGCCGAGGCCGTGGTGAACGGGTCCTCGCCGTTGATGGCGATCTCGCCGGCCAGCAGCTTCAGCCGCCCGCAGATGGCGCCGACGAGCGTCGACTTGCCCGCGCCGTTGGGGCCCAGCAGCGCGTAGATCTCGCCCGGCCGCAGGGCCAGATCGATGCCGCGCAGCACCTTGCGGGCGCCGTACTGGTGCTCGGCGCGCCAGACGTTGAGGATGGGTCTGTCTGTCACGCGGCGGCCTTCCGGGCCTCGAACAGGCCAAAGGCGTAGCGCGCCAGCATGCCCCCGCCCGCCCCGGCCGCGGCCAGCGCGGCGTCGGCGGCCTGCAGGTGCCCGGCCACGGCGGCGGCCGCCGCCTGCGGCCCGAGCACCGTGACCAGCGTGGTCATGCCGGCGTCCTTGCCGAGATCCTTGCCGCTCTCGGCGATGAAGGCCGCGTCGATGAGGTCGTCCTGGATCTGGAAGGCCAGACCCAGGCGCCGCGCGAACTCGCCGACGGCGGCGACGGCGGCGGCCGGCGCGCCGGCGATCAGGGCCCCGGCCTCGGCGGCGGCGACCATCAGGACGCCGGTCTTGCGATGGTTCAGCAGGTCGATGTCATCGGCCGTGCGGATGTGGTCGCGATCCTTGAGGTCCAGCGCCTGGCCCGACACCAGCCCCTCGAAGCCGACCGAGTCGGACAGGCGGCGGCACAGCTCCCGACGCGCCGCGTCAGGCAGCCGGGCATCGGCGGCGATGACGCCGAACGCGCGGTTGAGCAGGCCGACCGCCGCCAGGATGGCCGTCGCCTCGTCGAACTCGCGGTGTGTCGTCGCCCGGCCCCGGCGCAGGGCGGCGTCGTCCATGGACGGCAGGTCGTCGAGGATCAGCGAGGCGGCGTGCACCATCTCGAAGGCGCAGGCCGCGTCGAGCGCCGCCTGGGTCTCGCCCCCGAACGCGCGCGCGGTCAGCAGGGTCAGCATCGGCCGGAACCGCTTGCCCGGCGACAGCACGGCGTAGCGCGCCGCCTCGACAAGGCGTGGCGGCCGGGCGGAGCGATCGGGCAACAGGTCCGCGAGCCGCCGGTCCACGGCGGCGCGAAGCTGTTCGATCTCCACGGAGTCGTCTTCCATGCCCTTGCCGTAACTGGCCGTCCCCCGAAGCGGGCAGGGCATTTGACGGAGGCGGTCATCGACCGTCAACCGACGATCTTCGGAACGATCCGGCGAGTCAGGCGGCGTGGGCCTCGCCCCACTCGCTCCAGCCCAGGATCCGCGGCGTTCCCGGCAGGTACATGCGGTCGGACCGGTCGATGCCGAAGCCGGCCCCGGCGATGGCGTCCGTGATCGGCCGCGTCAGGTGACAGCCGCCGGCGATGGCCTTCCAGGCCGGCTCGATGCGCCGCTGCCAGGCCGCCACGCCGGCGTCGGGGGCGAGGCCGTGCTCGGCGTAGAGGAACCGGCCGCCGGGCTTGAGCACCCGCTTCGCCTCGGCCAGGGCCTTTTGCGGCGACTGCACCGAACAGAGGGTGAAGGTGCAGACCACGCAGTCGAAGGTCCCTGCCTCGAACGGCAGGTCCTCGGCGATTCCCTTGCGGATATCGACCTTCAGCCCGTCGGCGTGCGGCGCGGCCATGGCCCGATCGCGCAGTTCGTCGGACGGATCGACCCCCGACACGCTCTCGACCCGGGCCGGGTCGTAGTAGCGCAGGTTCAGGCCGCCGCCGATGCCCAGCTCCAGCACCTTGCCGGCCGCCTTGGGCACGACCTTCTCGCGCTGCTTCATGATCGGCTTGCTGGCGCAGGCGCAGCCGATCAGCCGCGGCATGATGTGGCGATCCCAGAAGTTGGTCATTGTCACCGTCCCCGCATCCACTTCGCCACCGCCCAGGCATGGCCGTCATGGCGCAGTGTGCGCACCGCGTCGGCCGGATCAAGCCAGACCAGCGTGTGGTCATCCTCGATCTTCCGGCCCGGGTCCTCGCGCTCGACCGCGACGACATAGACATGGCCCTGGTTGTTCACCGCCTGGCCGTCGGATTTCTCGAAGTACTGGGCGAAGGCCGTGACCGGCGCGCCGACCGATATGACCAGCCCGGTCTCCTCGCCGAACTCGCGGATCAGGGCCGCCACCTCGTCCTCGCCCGGATCGACCGCGCCGCCCGGGAGGTCAAGCCAGTCGCCGCCCGCGTCGGGGCGAATGCGGACCAGAGCGATCCTGCCGCCCCGCTCGGCGATCCCGAAGGCCGCCGGGCGCGGTGTATGGGTCTTCCCCGGCGTCGGGGCCCCGAACTGCAGCATCAGTCGACGCCGACCAGCGACTCGTAGGGGTCGATCTTGCCGGCCTCGACGTCGGCGACGCTGATCACCGGCCAGCCGACCTTGGTCGTGGCGCTGTCACGCCAGGCCAGAACGATCAGGTCGCGCAGCTCGGAAGCGCCAGCGCCGAAGCGCTCGGCGGCGAACTCCGCGCCCTTGGCCTGCCCCGGCCGGAAGGCGCCCTCGCCCCACATGCGATAGAGCGGGACCACGAAGGTGTTGGTTCGCCCAATGAAGCCCAGCACCCGCTTCTCGATCGGGCACCTGCAATCGGCGAACGGAACCATGGCCGCGCGGGCCATATCGACCGTCACCGCGCCCTTGACGAACTCGCCCTCGAACGGGCCATGGATCTTCTCGGCGGTGAAGCCCTGCGGGTTGGGCTGCACCGACCAGCCGTTGTAGTGGACCGAGGTGTGCAGCGGCTGCGCGCCGTCGCCGACGTAGTGGGCGAGGTTGCCCAGGCTGGCGAACAGCAGCTTCTCGCGGCGGATCCGGTCGCGCTTGTACCAGGCCTTGCGCGCACCCCTCGAGGCCTTCTCGCCGGCCTTCGCCACGCGCCAGTAGCCAAAGTCGCGGACCAGCTGCTGGTAGCCGTCGATCACCGCGTACTGCAGGTAGCCGGCCTTCCAGCTGTCTGTCCCGGCGGCCTGCAGCGCCTTTTCGTACTCGGCCCGGGTCGGCTGCAGGTCGGTGAACAGCGGCCCGCCAAGCACCCTGCCCTCATCATCGATGTCGACGAAGTGCGCGGCGTCGCGGTTGGTCCCGTGGATCCGGCCCGAGCCCTTGGACCGGTCCGGCTCGCGGGCCAGTTCGCCCATTTCCTCGGCCGCCTTCGGACCGCGCACGAAGGCCGGGACCTCCTCGGGCAGCGCCTGAACCGCGAGAACGCCAATCATCCGGTGGCCGGCCGAGCCCCAGGTCGCCGCCACGGTCGGTGCGAACAGCAGGCTCGCGGCAAGCGCCACGGCGGACAGACGGACGGCAGGACGCATCGGCGATCTCCAGCAAGCGGCCGTCAGCTGATGCCCAGCGCGGCCTCCACGCGCGCGACCCAGGCGGACGTCCGCGGATAGTCCGCCAGATCGAAGCCGCCCTCGTGCGCCAGCCGGGTATAGGCGACCAATGAGACGTCGGCGAGACTGACGTTGTCGCCGACCAGGAACGGCGTCTCCTCGAGGCCGTCCTCGAGCCGCCGCAGCGCCGCCCGGCCGCGCTCGACGAGCTTGGGATCGAGCTCTTCGCGCGCCTTGCCCAGATAGGCCATCTGGAAGCGGGCCACCGCAATGTAGGGCTCATGGCTGTACTGCTCCCAGAACAGCCACTCGAACATCTTGGCCCGGTCGTAGGAATCGGCGGGAATCAGCGCCGAACCTTCGGCCAGATGCACGATGATGGCGTTGGATTGCGCCAGCGCCCGGCCGTCGGGAAGGATGACAAGCGGCACCTGACCCGCCGGATTCAGCGCCAGGAAGTCGGGGGTGCGAGTCTCTGACCGCAGCACGTCCAGTTCCAGCCAACGATATGGAATCGCGAGCTTTTCGGCGGTCCACTTGACCTTGAGGCAGTTGCCGGACTTGCCGTCGCCATAGATCGTCAAGGTCATGCGACCCCCCTTCTGATTGAGCGGTACGGGTTGTTACACGCGGCGGATGCGGGTAGAAGGCGCCCCCACGACGAGAAACAAACAGGGGGGCGCGTTTGAAACGCATCCTGCCATGCCTCGCGGCCCTTGCGATCGGGTTGCTTACCCCGGCCGCCAATGCCCGGTCGAACGACCCTGTGGACCCCATCGGGGACCTCATCCAGGACTCGCTGGAACAAGCCGCTGAACGGACTCCGTCCGCCGCCGACCGCGCGTTCCGGACGCTGCGCGACCTCGCGCCGGACTGGATGCTGAAGGCGACGCTCTATCATTCGGGCGCCAAGGGCGTGGGCGGACGCGACTCGCTCGGCTGCCCGACGGTGGCGATGCGCACGGCGGCCACCGACCGCACGCTCGTTCCCCGCCGCACCATCCTCTACATCAAGGAAACCGTCGGCATGCCGATGCCGGACGGCGGCGTCCATGACGGTTACTGGTACGCCTCCGACGTCGGCGGCGCGGTGAAGGGCCACCGTATCGACCTGTTCACCGGTCACAGCCGGGCCTCGATGAACCCGATGATGAAGCTGAACCTCAAGACCGTGACGGTCTCGCGGGTCGGCACCTTCGAGGGCTGCCCCAAGCCGGTCGTCCAGGTGGCGATGCGCTGACGTGGTCATCGTCACCGGCGAGATCCTCGCGAAACCCGATACGCTAGACGCGCTGATCGCTGTCTGCATCGCCCATTCGCGCCGCTCGCGCGCCGAGCCGGGCTGCGTCAGCCACGACTCGTTCGTCGATACCGAGAACCCGCTGCGCATCTTCTTCTTCGAACGGTGGGCGGACCGGGCGGCGCTTGAGGCGCATTTCGCCGTGCCGGAATCGAACGCCTTCATGCGCGAGGTCCGCGCCCTGTCGGCCGGCGGCTCGAACGGGCCGCAGATTTTCGACATTCCCTAGGCTCAGATCCCGCCGCCGACGTTCGGCGGGGTCGGCGCCCGGGCGACATGGATGCCGCACTCGGTCTTGTCCTGACCTGCCCAGCGCCCGGCGCGGACGTCCTGGCCTTCCTCGACCGGATTGGTGCAGGGCCAGCAGCCGATCGACGGAAAGCCCTGGGCGACCAGCGGATGGGCCGGCAGATCGTGTTCGGCGACGTAGGCGTCCAGGTCTTCCTTGGTCCAGTTGGCCAGCGGATTGAACTTCAGCTGGTGCTCGGCTTCCTCGACCACCGACAGCCGCAGGCGGTCGCCGCCGTGGAAGCGCTTGCGGCCGGTCAGCCAGGCGTCGAAGCCGCCCAGCGCCTTGTCCAGCGGGATCACCTTGCGGATGTTGCAGCAGGCGTCGGTGTCGGTCTTCCACAGGTCCGACTTGGGGTCATGGACGGCGATATCGGCGAAGGTCGGGCGCAGGTCCCGCACGTCGGTCAGACCGAGGCGCGTGGCCAGTTGCTTGCGGTAGTCCAGCGTCTGGCCAAACAGCATGCCGGTGTCGAGGAACAGCACGGGGATGTCCTTACTGACCTGGCTGGCCAGATGCAGCAGCACCGCCGACTCCGCCCCGAAGGAGGAGACCAGGGCCAGCCGGTCGCCAAACTCGGCCCAGGCGGCCTCGATCACGGTGCGCGGAGGGGCGCTGCGCAGTTCGGCGTCCAGCCGGACGGCCTTCGTGCCGTGAGCGCGATCGAGCTGATCAAAGGCCATTGGAAGCGCGCTCCTCGAAGACTGGCGCCCGCGCGTCGGCCCCGCGCTGGTAGACATGCCGGAACCGCCCGGCCGCGTGCGCCCACTGCTCAGGGGTGGAGCCGTCGGCGGGAACGAAGCTGTCGAAGCCGCAGCGGACCATGAAGCCCGCCTGCATGCGCAGGACGTCCCCGACCGCCCTCAGTTCGCCCTTGAAGCCCAGCCGCTCGCGCAGCAGGCGGGCGGAGCTGTAGCCCCGGCCGTCGCGGTACTTGGGGAACACCACCGCCACCAGCGCCAGCCGCGGCAGGTCATAGGCCAGGGCCTCGACCTCCTCGTCCGGCTGGATCCGCACCCCGACCTTGCGGCCGGCGGACAGCAGGGCGTCGCCTTCGGCCTGGAAGCGCGCCAGCGACAGGATCACTGGTCCGTCCGGCGTGACGTCTTCGTCGGCGACATCGGTGAAGAGGTCATCGGCCGTCTCGTAGCGGCCGTCGATCAGCCTAATGAGCGTCGGCATAGACAGCCTCCTTGAAGGGGGCCAGGCCCGCGCGGCGGACAGTGTCGAGGAAGCGCTCGTCGCCCTGGCGGATGGCGAGGTAGGTGTCGACCAGCGCCTCGATGGCGTCCGGGACCTGCTCGGCGGTCATGCCGGGGCCCAGGATCTTCGCCAGCGAGGCGTCCTCCTGGCCCGAACCGCCGAGGCTGAGCTGGTAGAATTCCTCGCCCTTCTTGTCGACGCCAAGGATGCCGATGTTGCCGACATGGTGGTGGCCGCAGGCGTTGATGCAGCCGCTGATCTTGATCTTCAGCTCGCCGATCAGCTCGGCGCGGTCGGCGTCCTCGAAGCGCTGGGCGATCGACTGGGCTATCGGGATGGCGCGGGCGTTGGCCAGCGCGCAGTAGTCCAGGCCCGGGCAGGCGATGATGTCGCTGATCAGCCCGATGTTGGGCGTCGCCAGCCCAGCCGCCTGCAGCGCCGCGAACACGGTCGGCAGATCATCCAGCTTCACGTGCGGCAGGACCAGGTTCTGCTCGTGGGTGACGCGGATGTCGTCGAGGCTGTAGCGCTGCGCCAGGTCGGCAACGACGTCCATCTGATCGGCCGAGGCGTCGCCCGGCGTCGCGTGGTGGGCCTTCAGCGAGATCTCGACGATGGCGTAGCCGCTCTTCTTGTGCGGCTTGACGTTGTTGCGAACGAACCGGGCGAACGCCGGATCGCCGGCCTTCGCCGCATCGAACGCGGCCGAGGTCGCCGGCAGGGTGTCGAAGTTCAGCGGCGTGAAGGCGCCGCGAATGCGGGCCAGCTCGGTGTCGGGCGCGTCGGCCAGGGCGGAGTCGAGCTTTGACCACTCCTCCTCGACCTGGCGGGCGAACTCGTCCCGGCCCAGGGCGGCGACCAGGATCTTGATCCGGGCCTTGTAGATGTTGTCCCGGCGGCCGTGGCGATTGTAGACGCGCAGGATCGCTTCCAGATAGCTGAGCAGCCGGCCGACCGGCAGGTGCTCGCGAATGGTCGGGCCGATGTAGGGCGTGCGCCCCTGCCCGCCGCCGACGATGACCTCAAAGCCCAGCGCCCCGGCGCGGTTGCGGCGCAGGACCAGGCCGATGTCGTGCACGCGGGCCGCCGTGCGATCCTTCGCCGCCGCGGTGACGGCGATCTTGAACTTGCGCGGCAGGAACGAGAATTCCGGGTGCAGGGTCGACCACTGGCGGATCAGCTCGGACCAGACGCGCGGATCGTCGATCTCCTCGGCCGTGGCGCCGGCATAGGGGTCGGCCGTGGTGTTGCGGATGCAGTTGCCGCTGGTCTGGATGGCGTGCAGGTCGACGTCGGCCAGCTCGTCCAGGATGTCCGGCGCCTGCCCCAGCCTGATCCAGTTGAACTGGATGTTCTGGCGCGTGGTGAAGTGGCCGTAGCCCTTGTCGTAGGTGCGGGCGATGTGGGCCAAACGGCGCATCTGGCGGCTGTCGAGCGAGCCGTAGGGCACGGCGACCCGCAGCATGTAGGCGTGCAGCTGCAGATACAGGCCGTTCATCAGCCGCAGCGGCTTGAACTGGTCCTCGGTGATCGAGCCGGCCAGCCGGCGGCCGACCTGCTCGCGGAACTCGCCGGCCCGGTCGGCCAGGAACTCCTTGTCGATGGCGTCGTAGCGATACATGGGCGCCTACTTCCTGCGGATCAGATCGACACGGCCGGTCGAGCGGGCCGCGCCGGTGGCGGCGAGGAGCGCCTCGACGCCGGCGCCGCCCTCGGCCTGCTTGCCGTGGGTGGGTTCATTGGTGGGACCGAGCGCCCGCAGGCGCTCGCGGTAGCTGACCGGGGCCCAGCCGCCGGGCGCCTCGACGATGTCGATCAGATAGGGCTCGACGACCACCGTCGACTGGGCCAGTGCGGCGGCGACCGCCTCGGGCCCCGCCGCGTCGTCATCGGCGAAGAACTGCGCCTCGGCGAAGCGCTCGATCCACTGACCGGACTTCCAGAACACGACCTCGCCGTCGATCAGGCGGTTGGCAGTGATGGCTTTCATTGGGCGAGTCCTTGCGTGGTTCGCGACGCTCGCCCGAGGGCTCGCTCCTCACCATGACGAACTCTGTGCCGCCCCTCCCCTTCGTCATCCTGAGGAGCCGACGACGTCGGCGTCGCGAAGGACGCAGGGTCGGTCTGCGAGCCAGCCAGCGCCATCGCCTCGCCGACGATCAGCAGCGCCGGGCCGGACAGGCCCTCGGCGGTCGCCGCCAGTTGCGCCAGCGTCGTCGGATGACGTTGCTCATCGGCGCGAGAGGCGTTGACGACGATCAGGGCGGGCGTGGCGCCATCGCGGCCGGCGGCCATCAGGCGCGCGCCGATCAGGCCGGCGGTGGTCAGGCCCATGTAGATGACGACCGTCTGGTTGGCCTTGGCCAGCGCGGTCCAGTCCAGGTCCGGATCGCCGTGGGCCGCGTGACCGGTGACGAAGGTCACGGCCTGGGCGAGGCCCCGGTGGGTCAGCGGCGCGCCGGCGCCGGCCGAGGCGGCCAGGGCGGCGGTGACGCCGGGCACGACCTCGCAGGCCACCCCGGCGGCGCGGCATTCTTCCAGCTCTTCCCCGCCGCGGCCGAAGATGAAGGGATCGCCGCCCTTGAGCCGCACGACGGTCAGGCCCTGCAGCGCAAAGGCGACCAGAAGCCGGTTGATGTCGTCCTGCGGCAGGGTGTGGCGGCTCTTGCGCTTGGCGACGTCGATCAGGCGGGCCGCGGCCGGAGCCAGCGAGAGAATCTCTTCGGACACCAGGCCGTCGTGGACGATGACGTCGGCGGCGGCGATCAGGCGCGCGGCCTTCAGGGTCAGCAGTTCGGGGTCGCCGGGACCGGCGCCGACCAGCCAGACGCGGCCTGCAGCGGCCATCGCCCTGCCCGCTCCGTCGAGGGCGACAAGACGCTTGCGAAGTGAAGGGGTCGGCCGGGCCATCTAACTTTCAGTTTCTCTACAAGCACAATGGGGATTAAATCCCGGGAATCGGCGCGGGGCGGACCATCGGCCCACCCCGCTGCCTGTCCGCTGACGAAAAGGGCCGATACGCCATCGGACCATTGCAAACTGGGTTTGGCGGACCCAGATCGCAATCCAAGAGTTCTGCCGGGGGCCTCAGTTATTCTCATGGAACGGTCGATCGAGCGCCGAAGGCTGCCGCCGCTGAACGCCCTGCGCGCGTTCGAGGCCGCCGCGCGCCACCTCAACTTCAGCCGCGCCGCCGACGAACTGTCGGTGACGCCGGGGGCCGTCAGCCAGCAGATCCAGAACCTGGAGGACTATGTCGGCGCGGCGCTGTTCAAGCGCACGCCCAAGGGCCTGCTGCTGACGGACGCCGCCCAGACCGCCCTGCCCGCCCTGCGCGAGGCCTTCGACCGGCTGGCCGAGGCCGCCAGCCTGCTGACCGCGGCGGTCGACGGCCGCCGCCTGACCCTGACCGCCGCCCCCTCCTTCGCCGCCAAGTGGCTGGTGCCGCGCCTCGGCCGCTTCGAGGAGGCCCAGCCGCAGGTAGACGTCTGGCTCAGCGCCGGCATGGAGGTCGTCGACTTCGCCAGCGGCGAGATCGACCTGGCCATCCGCTACGGCGGCGGGCGCTATCCGGGGCTGGAGGTCACCCGCCTGCTCAGCGAGACGGTGATCCCGGTGATCAGCCCGGCCCTTCTCGCACAGAATCCGATCAACGAGCCGGCGGACCTGGCCAATCACATCCTGCTGCATGACGGGTCGCCCGACGCCGATGATTCCTGTCCTGACTGGGCCATGTGGCTGGCGGCGCGCGGCGTGAAGACCGTCGACGGCGCGCGCGGGCCGCGCTTCAACCAGTCGAGCCTGGTGATCGAGGCCGCCGCCAACGGACGGGGCGTGGCCCTGGCCAAGCGGACGCTCGCGCAGGCGGACCTCGACGCGGGACGCCTGGTGACGCCGTTTCAGATCGCCACCGCCGTGGACTTCGCCTATTACGTCGTCCATCCCAAGACCAAGGGACGGCTGCCGCAGGTGAAGGCGTTCGTCTCCTGGCTCACCGAGGAGGCCGCGGCCCATGAGGCCGCCCTCCAGACCATGGACAACGGTTCCGGTATCTGACGTGGCCAAAGATGTTTTGAACGCCCCCGCCGCTCCGCTCGGAGACGAGCGGGTCGCCCCCGCTGACTGCAGCACCATGGCCGAGGTCCGCCAGGGCGTCGACGCCCTCGACCGGCTGCTGGTGACCATCATCGCCGAGCGTCAGGGCTACATGGACGCCGCCGCCCGCATCAAGGCCGACCGCAGCGTCGTGCACGACCGGGCGCGGATCGAGGACGTGGTGACCAAGGTCAAGGCCGCCGCGCGTGAGGCCGGCCTGTCGGAAGCCATCGCCGAGCCGGTCTGGCGCACGATGATCGACCGCTGCATCGCCTATGAGTTCGGCGTCTGGGACCGCACGCGGAAGGGTTAGTCGCGCCCTACCCTTTCAGCGACCGCAGCGCCTGCTCATGCCGGTAGGCGGCGATGTCGAACAGGGCGGCGTCGAGCGCGGCGTGGACGTCGGGCAGCAGACCGGGCCCTTCGGCCTCGGCGCGGGCGCAGGCTTCGCCCAGGGCATGGGCCCCGACGCCGCGCGCCGCGCCCTTCACCGTGTGCAGGGCGTCGCGCCAGCCCTCGGAGGCCGAATCCAGCATGGGCGACCACAGCTGCGCCTGTTGCTCGAACAGGGCCAGGACTTCGTCGACCACGCCGGCGTCGCCCGCCGCGAAGCCTTCCAGATAGGGAAAATCCACCGCTCCGGTGATGTCTCGTCGCGCCAATTTTATCGCCCTTGCGTCGCCGGTCTTTTCGCGTATGTTCCGCGCCCTCGCCGCCAGCCACCGCAAGGGGCCGGAGCCGGGACGGGTGTATAGCTCAGTTGGTAGAGCAGCTGACTCTTAATCAGCGGGTCCAAGGTTCGAGCCCTTGTACACCCACCAAAATTCCCGCAGAAATCCTAGAGAAACCGTATCTCCCGAATAAGGGGAAGGCCAAATAAGGCACCCCCAACTAAGGGAAATTGCGAGTAGTTGCCCCTCGGAGGGGATTGCTTGCCCTGATACCAGCGGCAGTGATGGCTGCCTCTTTTGGGGATGCGCAAATCGGCTGAAGGATGGTTCAGTGGCGCAGGAGGATTTGCACCATGGGATCAGCGGTGCGGTTGCGGACAGACTATTCGGCGCTGGCGCTGCGGCGGCTGGCCAAGGCCTCGAAGGACGCCAACCAGAGCCGGCGGCTCCTGTCGCTCGCGGCGGTGAGGGACGGCATGAGCCGGGCGGATGCAGCCAGGATCGGCGGCATGGACCGGCAGACGCTGCGGGATCGGGTTCACCGGTTCAACGCCTCTGGCCCGGAGGGCCTGAAGGACGCCTGGTGGAGCGGGGCGGAGCCCCGGCTGTGTGAGGCGCGGAAGGCGGAACTGGCTGAGATCGTGGAGATAGGGCCTGACCCAGCCGTCGACGGGGTGGTGCGCTGGCGGCGGGTCGACCTGCAAAAGGTCATCAAGGAACGCTTCGGGGTGGACTATCACGAGCGCTACGTCTCGACCTTGCTGAAGGAATTGGGGTTCTCGCACATGAGCGCGCGTCCTCGCCATCCGGCGCAGGACGCGGGCGTCATGGAGGCGTATAAAACGTATGGCCCGCCCGTTGGCAAGTGGGTTGCGTCAGGCTTTGTTCGGTCGTGCACAAACGTATCGGCGTAGCGGCACGTTGGCCCTCGCCATGATGGAGATCCGTGCGTCCTGATCCTCATAAATGACCCGGCGTCGAGGCGCCGTTTTTTGAACCAAGGTTCCAGGGACGCGGGTGTTCGACCCTTCCGGCCTCAGCCTCCTTCCGCCAACCTCGCTTGGCCGCGGCTCCCGTTTCGGATGTCGCAGCGGATCCTTTCGTTTCAGGCCGCCACGGCCTGTCCCCATCCACGCTCGAAGCTGATGCCGCGCCGTAGGCTCGCCCAGGCGATGCGGGCGAGCTTGGCGGCGAGCGCGACAATGACGACGTTGCGGTGCGCTCGCGACAGAAGACCTCGAAGCCATAGCTCTGTGCTGGCGGGAGGGGCGGGCCATCCCATAAAAGACGCTCTTCGCCAAGGAGCAGGACCGGCCGGACGTCGCCCGCCGCCGTACCTGCTGGTTCACTCTCCAGCGGCGGGTAGACTCCGCGACCGTCAGGCGCATGGTCTTCATCGACGAGACCCCGGATCGGGTCCGGGGCGGGCTCTGGCGAAGACCAACATGACCCGCACCCACGGCTAGGCTCCTCCGACCACAGAGAATTTGTATAGGGCCATAGGCATCCGAGGAGCGAGAGGGGAATCGGTTGGACGGAAGCGAGGGGTGAAATTCGAACGAGACCGGAGGGACGCGATCCGTTCTCGGCCAGGGCGCCGTGAAACGCAAGTTTCTAGGTGTTGAAGACCGAGTTCTGCGCTTCTGGGGATCGGCGCCCTGACAGAAGGCGGACAAGCCGTCTTGCGTCGGACCTCCCTGCCTCCAGATCGACATCGACCAGCAAGTCGAACCGACAGATCCGCCTGGTCCCGCGCGACCTCCGAGTCA
>CAYTZY010000009.1:16697-55062 GCA_964442795.1 uncultured Caulobacter sp. | reverse complement strand
GTGCCGATGTTGCAGTGCGGCTTGTTACGTTCAAACTTTTCCTTGGCCATGTTCTCTACCTTGGGGCTGGCGGCGTGTGTCGCGAATAGGAGACTGGAGCGGGTAGCCGGGATCGAACCGGCATCCTCAGCTTGGAAGGCTGCTGCACTACCATTGTGCTATACCCGCGCCTTCCGGCGGGATCGCCGTACGTCTCCTGTTTCAGTTCGAGGTCCCGGCGCCGGGGACGGAGCTCATCGCGCGTGGTGGGGGAAGTAGGACTCGAACCTACGAAGCTTTCGCAGCGGATTTACAGTCCGCCCCCTTTGCCGCTCGGGACATTCCCCCTCGCGCGATGGTGCTCTTTCCTTGGCGGCCAGCCCCTTCGCGGCTAAGCGAAGCGACCTGGGCCCCAAATCGGAGCGCGTCTTATAGTGTCCTCGTCTGATGAACGCAACGACCGGAAAAAAGGCTTTCGGCATCGGCCCGAAAAGCCCGGAAAGCCGCGCCCGCAAAGGGTTTCCGCCGGGGACTCGAAGGACTGGCTGTGGGGCGTGCACGCCGTGGAGGCCGCGCTCGCCAACCCCGCGCGCCCCGCGCCGCGCCGACTTCTGGCCACCGAGGACCGCGCCAGGACGCTGAGTCGGCGCTTCCCGGGGACCCGGATCGAGACCGTCGACGGCCACGAGATCGGCCGCCAGCTGCCCCAGGGCGCGGTCCACCAGGGCCTGGCCCTGAAGATCGACCCGCCCGAGGCCCTCTCTATAGAGGAGATCGGATCGCCGGCCGACGGGGTGCTGGTCATGCTCGACCAGCTGACCGATCCCCAGAACGTCGGGGCCATCTTCCGCTCCGCCGCCGCCTTCGGGGCCAGAGGCATGATCCTGCAGGATCGCCACGCGCCGGCGCTGTCGGGCGCTCTGGCCAAGGCGGCGGTCGGCGCGGTCGACAGGCTGCCGCACGCCATCGTTGTTAACCTTTCGCGCGCGCTGGAACAGCTCGCCGAACTGGGCTGGCGGGTGGTCGGGCTGGACGGCGCCTCGGACGTCGATCTGGACGTCGCGCTCGACGGCGGACCGACGGTGCTGGTCATGGGTTCGGAAGGCGAAGGCTTGCGCCGCCTGGTCTCGGAGCATTGCGACGTGCTGGCCCGCATCCCGATGCCGGGCGGGTTCGAGAGCCTGAACGTCTCCAACGCCGCCGCCATCGCCCTGTACGAGGCCGCCCGCAAGCGCCGCTGAATTCCCGCGTCGGGTGAACCTGTTACGCGAATCTGAATTAACGGTTTTGATTTCGTCGCCAAGGCGTGGTTCTCTTCGCGCTTCTTGGTGAGCGGGGGCAAAATCGACCCCGTTTTCTTCGGCATGGGATCGGGGGTTCCGATGTTGAACGGCCTTGTACGTCTGTCGGCGTGCGTAGCGTCAGGCGTGGCTTTTCTCGCGTTGACGGGGTGTGGCGGGGGACAGCCGGATGACGGCTATGCCGGTCCGCCGCCCGCAGCCTATGACCGCGGAACGTCCGCGCCGGTGCTGATGGGCTCGACGCCTTCGGCGCGGCCGGCCGACAGCGCCGGACTGGCCGGCGGCCCGGCCTCGGCGACCATGGCTCCCATCCCCAACCCCGCCGACCTGACCCGCGCCGAACGCGTCCGCTACTACGGCCACAGATACGACCACCTGCCCGAGCCCAAGGGCGGCACGGCCAAGGCGGCGGCCCCCTCCTATCCGCTCATCGTGCGCCGCCGGGCCGACGGCTCGCTTGAAATCTCGATGCGGCCGATCGCCAACCCCGAGGACATGTCGGCGGCCGAGCGTCGCCGCGTCTACGGCAACCGCTACGCGCCCCGGCCGACCGTCGGCTGGTCGCCCCGGCGCCTGTGGCGCGCCGACGCCGCTCCCAAGCCGGTCGCCCGGCCGGCCCCGGCCGCCAAGGCCGCGCCGGCCCCGAAGGTCGCGGTCGCCAAGCCCGCCGCGCCGCTGAAGACCGCGCCGGTCGTCGCGCCGGCCGCCATCGCCCCGGCCGCCAAGCCGGCGCCCAAGCCGACCCCGGCCGAGCAACTCAGCGCCGCCGTCCGTCCCGAAGTCATGAAGGGCGCCGTCCTGACCGTGCCGGAAGGCCTGGCCAAGGGCGAGGAGTCGAAGGTCTCCCTGGCCCTGCCCGCCAACCTGATGGACGTCATCAAGCGCGAGGCCGCCAAGCTGGGTCTCGGCAAGGCCGCGAAGAAGGCGGAAGTCTCCGCCAACCTGACCGGCGAGGGCTACGAGATCACTCCCTCCGGCGCCCAGACCCAGGCGCTGAAGGCCGGCGAGGCCGCCCGCTTCGACTGGAACGTCAAACCGGGCGCCGGCGACAAGGCCCCGCTGAAGGCGACCGTCGACGGCACGCTGACCGGCGACAAGAAGGCCACGACGACCTTCTCGCTCGCCTCGCTCGAACAGGCCGTCGCGCCGGTCGTCGAGGACGCCAAGGCCGCGGCAAAGGGCTTCAAGTTCCCGTCCCTGTCGCTCAAGTCGCTGGCCATTCCCGGCATGAAGCCGGTCACCCTGCCCGGCGTCGGCCAGGTCCAGTCCGAGAAGCTGGTGGGCGCCGGCCTGGCCCTGCTCGCCCTGCTGCTGGTCGTCGCCATGGCTCGTAACGCCAGCGCCGCCCGGGCCCGGTCCGAGCGCCGTCGCAAGTTCCGCACCATGCAGGACTACGGCCGGGTCGATGTCGATCCCGAGCCCGCGCATGCGCCGGTTTCCCAACCCTACGTCAATCCGATGCTGGCCGCCGCCGGCGGCGCGGCGGCCGGCGCGGCCGTGGCCCATGCGGCTCACGATGACCATCACGACCACGACGCTCACGCCCCCGACGCACATGCCCACGACGACCATGGCCACGGCCATGACGATCACGGCCACGGCGCCCATGACGACCACGGGGCCGATCATGGACACGGACACGACGCCCACCCCGTCGCCCATCATCCCGAGCCGGCCCACGGCCATGATGACCACGGCCACGACGCCCACGCCCATGCCCCCGAGGCTCATGCCCCCGAGGCCCATGCCCATGACGACCATGGCCACGGCCATGACGACCACGGTCACGGCGCCGATCATGGACATGGACACGACGCCCATCCCGTCGCCCATCATCCCGAGCCCGCTCACGGCCACGATGATCACGGCCACGACGCCCACGCCCCCGAGGCTCATGCCCATGACGATCATGGTCACGGCGCCCATGCCGCCGACGGCCATCACGACGACCATGCTCACGGCGACCACCATCACCCGGAGCCGGCCCACGCCTGACCGGCGCGTGCGGTGGTCAATGACAAAACGCAGCCGACGGCCTCTTGAACGAGTCCGTCGGCTGTCGCATTGAGGCGACATGCTCGAACAATTCTCCGGCCCCCTCATCGCCCTCGGGCAAGTCCTGATGATCGACCTGGTCCTGGCCGGCGACAACGCCGTGGCCGTGGGCCTGGCCGCCGCCGGTCTGGCGGAGAAGGATCGCAAGAAGGCCATCCTCTGGGGCCTGATCGCGGCCGTGATCATGCGGATCGGCTTTGCGCTGATCACCACCCAGCTTCTGGGCATCATCGGCCTGCTGTTCGCGGGCGGGATCCTGCTGCTCTGGGTCTGCTGGAAGATGTGGCGGGAGCTCAGCGAGCAGGCCGCACCCGACGAGGCCGACGCCGAGGCCGTGTTGGACAGCGATCCGACCACCCAGCCGCGGGCCGGAACCAAGCCCAAGACCTTCCGCCAGGCCTTCACCCAGATCCTGATCGCCGACCTGTCGATGTCGCTCGACAACGTGCTGGCCGTGGCCGGCGCGGCGCGCGAGCATCCGTTCATCCTGGTCTTCGGCCTGCTGCTGTCGATCGCCCTGATGGGCGTGGCGGCGACCTACATCGCCAGGCTGCTGCACCGCTACCGCTGGATCGGCTACATCGGCCTGATCGCCGTGCTCTATGTGGCGCTCAACATGATGTGGGAAGGTCACCGCCAGATCGTCGCCCGGGCGCTGCAGGTGGACTCCTACAACGCCGTCATGCCGGACTTCGCGGACATCAAGGCCAAGGAGCTGGGCCACAGCTGCCGGGCCGAGAAGGCCGGAACGGTGCGCGACATCTGCCTGGCGCAGGTCCCCGGCGCCGCCGAGGCCCTGGCCGCCGAGAAGCCGGACGGGCACTAGAGATCGAACGGGGGCGGGTCTACCGCCCCCTCAGCCACCCCGTGATCGCCAGGCGATCATCGCCCGCGAACAGCGACACCTGCGACACCGAATGCAGCGCCGGGACCCGCAGGAGGTTCAGGCTGTTGAAGTTGGGCAGGAAGGCCTCGGCCACATGGCCGTCGTCGCCGTGGAACATCAGCAGGCCGCCCCACTCGATCTTCCAGCGCGGCGACAGGTTCAGCACATAGGCGAAGTAGCGGTTCTTGCCCTCGACGCCGTCGTCGTGGGCGGTCAGGAAGTGGCCGCGCCGGTAGCGGGTGACCTGGGCGTCGGCGAAGGCGATGCGCGGCTCGCCGGTGATCTCGCGCATGGCGCCGAGAAACGCCTCGCTGTTGGCGAAATCCACCCAGCCCTTCCAGACCCCCTCCAGCCGGTCGGCCTGATCGAGGTCCCAGAGCGGATGGTTGTCGTAGAGGTAGTGGAACCGTTCGGTCGCCGCCTCCTGCGCCGCGCGCCCCATGTCGGTGCGCTGGGCGGGCGTGAGTCCCTCCAGCCAGGCGGCCGGCAGGTCGACGTGACCCTTGCCGCCGAGGGTGACGGTCTGGAACGGCGTCCTCAAGACCGCTTCGTCCCGCAGCATCGCCGCGGAGGCCTCGTCCAGCACGTCCGGGATCTGCACCCGCCCCGTCGCCGCCAGACGCGCGGCGAGGGCGGCGGTCTCGGCCGCCGCGCGGGCGCGCAGGACGGGCGAGGCCGGCGTCATGCGTCCGCGCCGCCGAAACGCTCGGTCCATTCGGCGATCTGCTCGTCGGCGATCTTTCCGAACAGCACCGGCGGCACGCCGACCGCCCGCCCCGGCTCCAGCCGCGTCAGCTCGGCCTTCGCGTCGGCGGACGGCCAGACCGGCGGCCAGGCCTCGCCGAACGAACGGGCGATCGTCTCGGCCGCGAACGGGATGAAGGGCGCCGACACCCGGCCGTAGAGGGCGGAGAGGTTCAGGGCCGTGCGCACGACGACGGCCGCCCGCACCGGATCGGTCTTGATCGCCGTCCAGGGCGCGGCTTCCTGCAGGTATTCGTTGCCGAGCACCCAGAGCTGGCGCAGCGCCTGGGCCGCCTTGCGCAGCTCGATCGCCTCCATCTGGGCGGTCAGCTCCGAAAGCTGCGCCGAGACGTCGGCGAACAGCTTCTCCTCGAGCGGACCCGGCTCGCCGCCCTCGGGGACGCGCCCCTCGAACTTGCTCTCGTTGAACTTGCCGATGCGGTTGACGAAGTTCCCCAGCACATTGGCCAGATCGCTGTTGATGGTCTGGGCGAAGTGCTCCCAGGTGAAGGCGGTGTCTGAACCCTCCGGCGCATTGGCCGTCAGGTGCCAGCGCCACAGGTCCGGCGGCAGCAGCTCCAGCGCCGCGTCCATGAACACGCCGCGCTTGCCGCTGGTCGAGAACTTGCCGCCGTACCAGTTCAGCCAGTTGAAGGCCTTCAGCCGGTCGACCGTCTTCCACGGCTCCTCGCTGCCCAGGATGGTGGCCGGGAAGCTGACGGTGTGGAAGGCGACGTTGTCCTTGCCCATGAACTGGACGTACTCGACGTCGGCGGCGCCTTCGTCGGTCCGCCACCAGCGCTTCCAGTCGGCGCCGGTCGCCTCGGACCATTCGACGGTCGCGCCGATGTACTCGATCGGGGCGTCGAACCAGACGTAGAACACCTTGTTCTCGAACCCCGGCCGGGGCGCGCCGTTCTGCGTCACCGGGATGCCCCATTCCAGATCGCGGGTGATGCCCCGGTCGTGGAGGCCCTCGTCCAGGTGCTTGTAGGCGATGCCGCGCGTCAGGGCTGGCCAATCCGCGGACTTGCTGTCGACCCAGGCGCGGATGCGCTCCTGCATCCTGCTCTGCAGCAGATACAGATGCCGGGTGTCGCGAACCTCGATGTTCCGCGAGCCGCTGACCGTCGAGTAGGGATTGATCAGGTCGATCGGGTCCAGCAGCGAGCCGCAGTTGTCGCACTGGTCGCCGCGCGCCTTCTCGAAGCCGCACTTCGGGCAGGTCCCCTCGACGTAGCGGTCGGGCAGGAAGCGCTTGTCGTCGATGGAATAGACCATCTTGTCGACCCGCTCCTCGATCAGGCCCTGCTTCTCCAGGGCCTCGCAGAAGTGCTGGGTCAGGCGGTGGTTGGGCGCGTTGGAGCTGCGGCCGAACCAGTCCCAGCTCATGCCGAAGCCCCGCCCCAGCGTGTGCTGGACCTCATGCCACTCGTCGCAATAGGCCCTTACGTCCTGACCCGCCTCGGCGGCGGCCAGCTCGGCGGGCGTGCCGTGCTCGTCGGTGGCGCAGATGTAGAGCGTCTCATGCCCCTGGGCGCGCTTGAAGCGGGCGTACACATCGGCCGGGAGCTGCGACCCGGCGAGATTGCCCAGGTGCTTGATCCCGTTGATGTACGGCAGGGCGGAGGTGATGAGGATGCGAGCCATGGCGGCCGATATAGAGGGGCCCGCGCGCCAGCGGAAGCGCCGCGCGACAAGCGGTCCCGTATCGGCGCTCCATGAACCGGCCTAGCCTTGCGTCACTCTGGCGACGGAGCCGGCCGGTCCATGCCCGGCTCCGCGCCCATCATGGGGGACGACGCATGAAGGATATCAACTGGATCGGCGTGCTCGCCGCGCTGGCAGCCAGTCAGGCCATCGGCTTTGTCTGGTACGGAATGCTGTTCTCGGCGCAGTGGATGGCGCTGACCGGGATCTCGGTGTCGGACGCCGAAAGCTCCTCGGCCATGGCGCTGGGCGTCGTGCAGAACCTGGTCATCGCCATCGGCCTGGGCTGGCTCATCGCCCGCACCGGCATGACCGGCTGGGTCAGGGGCGCGACGGCGGGCCTCATCGCCTGCGTCTTTTTCGGCCTGGCGACCCTGTCGCTGCGCTTCATCTACGGCGACGACAACACCGGCCTGATCCCGATCGACGGCGGCTATATGCTGATCCAGTACCTGGTCAGCGGCGCCCTGATCGGCGGGCTGCGATTGGCCAAATCCGAACCGGCCTGACATCAGGCCCTTCCCTGCGAAGGGAAGGGCCTTTTCCCTCGCCGTGCAGGCCGTATAACGACTCCCGGGTTTCTCGGGAGGTAGGGGATGTCGCTCTTCAAGGGTCAAACGCGGCGATGGGCCGTACTCGCCATGGGGGCCGCGGCCCTGGCGCTGGCCGCCTGTGGCGGTCCCAAGCAGGACACCCTGCACATCTACAACTGGTCGGACTACATCGACCCGGCGCTGCTCGAAGAGTTCACCAAGGAAACGGGCATCAAGGTCGTCTACGACACCTTCGATTCCAACGAGATGCTCGAGACCAAGGTCCTGACCGGCTCGACCGGCTACGACATCGTCGCACCGTCCAACCACAACCTGCCGCGCTACATCACCGCCAAGGCCATCGCGCCGCTCGACTTCGCCAAGCTGCCGAACCGCAAGAACCTGTGGCCGGAACTGATGCAACGGATGGAGCCGTTCGATCCGGGCGCGAAGTACAACGTCCCCTACATGTGGGGCACCATGGGCATCGGCTACAACACCGCCGAGATCGCCAAGCGCCTGCCCGGCGTGACCGTCGACAGCTGGGACGTGGTCTTCAAGCCCGAGAACCTGGCCAAGCTGAAGGACTGCGGGGTCTATTTCCTCGACGCGTCCGAGGACATGTACGCGGTCGCCCTGAACTACCTGGGCAAGGACCCCAACTCCAAGTCGGTCGCCGACTATGAGGCCGCCACGGCGATGCTGCAGACGCTTCGCCCGCACATCACCAAGTTCCACTCCTCCGAGTACATCAACGCCCTGGCCAACGGCGACGCCTGCGTGGTCATCGGCTACAGCGGCGACATCCTGCAGGCCGCCGACCGCGCCGAGGAGGCCGGCCGCGGCGTCGAGATCGCCTACGCCATCCCCAAGGAAGGCAGCCAGGTCTGGTTCGACGTCTTCGCGATTCCCGCCGACGCGCCCAATCCGGAAGCGGCCTACAAGTTCCTCGATTTCATGATGCGTCCCGCGGTCATCGCCCGGGCGTCCAACTACACCGCCTACGCCAACGCCAACTCGGCCGCGACGCCGCTGGTCGACGAGGAACTGCGCAGCGACCCGAACGTCTATCCGACGCCGGAGGTGTTCGGTCGCCTGTTCGTCACCACGACCAAGGACCAGGCCCTGGTCCGCGAGGTCAACCGCCTCTGGACCAAGGTGATGAGCGGTCAATGAGCCGTCCGCCGGCGGCCGGTCGGGCCGGCAAACCCGCCAAGCCCCCTGAAGCCAAGGGGGGCGGACGGCGCCTGAACATCGGCGCGGTCCGCTCCAGCTTCGCGCCCTGGAACGATCCCGACGCCGTGCCCTTGGTGCGGTTCGAGGGGGTGACCAAGCGGTTCGGCGCCCACACAGCCGTCGATAACGTCTCGCTGGACATCTATCCCGGCGAGTTCTTCGCCCTGCTCGGCCCGTCCGGCTGCGGCAAGACCACCCTGATGCGGATGCTGGCCGGGTTCGAGACGCTGGACGCCGGCCGCATCACGCTCGACGGCCGCGACCTGGCGGGCGTGCCGCCGCACCAGCGGCCGGTGAACATGATGTTCCAGAGCTATGCGCTGTTCCCGCACCTGACGGTGGAGCAGAACATCGCCTTTGGCCTCAAGCAGGAGGGCCTGCCCCGCGGCGAGATCGCCACCCGGGTGCTGGAGATGCTGGACCTGGTCAAGCTGACGCCGCTGGCGCGGCGCAAGCCCGACCAGCTCAGCGGCGGCCAGAAGCAGCGCGTCGCCCTGGCCCGGGCCGTGGCCCGCAAGCCCAGGATGCTGCTGCTCGACGAGCCGCTCGGCGCGCTGGACAAGAAGCTGCGCGAGGAAACCCAGTTCGAGCTCATGGACCTGCAGGTCGAACTCGGGGTCACCTTCCTGATCGTCACCCACGACCAGGAGGAAGCCATGGTCATGGCCGACCGCATCGCCGTCATGGGCGAGGGCCGGACGGTCCAGGTCGGGCGGCCCGAGGAGATCTACGAGACCCCCTCCTCCCGCTACGTGGCCGAGTTCCTCGGCGACGTGAACCTGTTCGAGACGCGGGTGGAGGCCATCGAGCATCCCATGGCGCACCTGGAGGCGAAGGAGGCCAAGGCCGGCTTCTATGTCCTCGACGACGACTGCCCGGGCCCCGGCTCGACCGTCTGGCTCGCCGTGCGGCCGGAGAAGATGCGCATCGGCCTCGACCCGCCCGCCGAGGGCGCGCGCAATGTGCTGGCCGGAGAGATCTGGGACATCGGCTACACCGGCGACTGGACCAACTACATCGTCGAACTGCCCGGCGAGAAGCTGGTCCGGGTGGCCCGCGCCAACAGCCAGCGCTTCGTCGAGCGGCCGATCGGCTGGGACGACAAGGTCTGGGTCAGCTTCGACCCCGACGCCGGCGTGGTGCTGACGTCGTGAGGGGTCGGGCTCATGGCGTGGTTCGACACGGCCCTTCGGGCCTGCTCACCATGAAGTACGGGGGAAGCGCTTCTGACCACGTCATCCTGAGCAGGGCGCGCAGAGCCCGTGTCGAAGGACGCACGCCGTGACCGCCCGCCCTCGCTCACGCGCCGTCATCCTCCCCGCCCTGTGGCTGGGCGTGCTGTTCGCCTTCCCGTTCCTGCTGGTCTTCAAGCTGTCGCTGTCGGACACGGCGCTGGCCATTCCGCCCTATGCGCCACAGATCGACTGGGGCGGCGGACTGGCGGCGATCAAGGCCTTCCTCGCCGGTCTCGACTTCGAGATGTATGCGCGGCTGACCAGCGACCGGCTGTATCTGGACGCCTATCTGACCAGCCTGAAGTTCGCGGCCGGCGGCACCCTGCTGGCGCTGCTGGTCGGCTATCCGATGGCCTACGGCATGGCCCGCTGCAAGCCGGGCACGCGCAACATCCTGCTGATGCTGGTCATCCTGCCGTTCTGGACCAGCTTCCTGATCCGGGTCTACGCCTGGGTCGGGATCCTCAAGCCCGAGGGGCTGCTCAACGTCTTCCTCGGCCTGCTGGGGCTGGATCCGGTGAGCCTGCTCTATACCCCGACAGCGGTGCAGATCGGGCTGGTCTACAGCTACCTGCCCTTCATGGTGCTGCCGCTCTATGCGGCCCTGGAGCGGATGGACCACACGCTGCTGGAAGCAGCCGCCGACCTCGGCTCGCCGCCGTGGAAGAGCTTCTGGCAGGTGACCTGGCCGCTCTCGATCCCGGGCGTGGTGGCCGGCTGCCTGCTGTGCTTCATCCCGATGGTCGGCGAGTTCGTGATCCCCGACCTGCTCGGCGGCCCCGGCTCCCTGATGATCGGCCGGTCGATCTGGATGGAGTTCTTCGCCAACCGTGACTGGCCCTTCGCCAGCGCCGTGGCGATCATCCTGCTGGTCACCCTGGTCCTGCCCATCGTCCTCTACCAGCGCCAGCAGGCGCGGGCGCTGGAGGCGGCGCGATGAGGCGCGGCCCCTCCTGGTTCAACCTGGTCTCGCTGACGCTGGGCTTTGCCTTCCTGTACCTGCCGATCGTGCTGCTGGTGGCCTGGTCGTTCAACGCCAGCAAGCTGGTCACCGTCTGGGGCGGCTTCTCCACCAAGTGGTACGCGGCCCTGCTGCAGGACGAGCAGCTGCTGGCCGCCGCCTGGGTGACGGTGCGGGTCGGGCTGCTGTCGGCGACCCTCGCGACGGTGCTGGGCACGCTGGCGGCCATCGCCCTGGTGCGCGGCGGCCGGTTCCGGGGGCGGACGATGTTCTCGGGGATGGTCTACGCGCCGCTGGTCATGCCCGAGGTGATCATGGGCCTGGCTCTGCTGCTGCTGTTCGTGGCCCTGCGCTTCGACCGCGGCTTCTGGACGGTGATGCTGGCCCACACCACCTTCACCCTCTCCTATGTGGCGGTGGTGGTGCATTCGCGGCTGGTGACCTTCGACCGCGCGCTGGAGGAGGCCGCCCAGGACCTCGGCTGCACGCCCGCGCAGTCGTTCATGAAGGTGACCCTGCCCAACATCTTCCCGGCCGTGCTGGCGGGCTGGATGCTGGCCTTCACCCTGTCGCTGGACGACCTGGTCATCGCCAGCTTCACCAGCGGCCCGGGGGCCACCACCCTGCCGATGCGGATCTACAGCCAGGTGCGGCTGGGGGTGACGCCGGAGATCAACGCCGTCTGCACCCTGCTGATCGCCGTGGTGGCGACCGGCATCATCATCTTCTCGCTGACCCAGAAGTGGCGGACTGGCGCGACGGCCCGCGCTGCGGCATAAGCCGCCGGTTCGCCGCGCGCGAACAGCCAAGGGCCGGCTTAGCTCAGATGGTAGAGCAGCGGTTTTGTAAACCGAAGGTCGCGGGTTCGATCCCTGCAGCCGGCACCAGAGGCCCCAACAGCAGTCTCAGGCCCGCGACGTCAGCGTCCAGATGATCGCGTCGATGTCGGCGAACAGGCGCTTGAGGAAGTGCGGCATGGCGGGGAGCTCCCGTGGGTTCCAGACTGCCCGTTAACGATTTGCGCCGATTCGCGTTCCGCCGTGAAAGAACAATGATCCGCCGAAGGCTCCCGTTTCCGTGACCGCTCCCGCCGCCATCACCCTCTTCATCGACGCCGACGCCTGCCCGGTGAAGGACGAGACCTACAAGGTGGCGGCCCGCTACGGCCTCAAGACCTTCGTGGTCAGCAACAGCTTCATGCAGATCCCGGCCTCGCCGCTGATCGAGCGAGTGATCGTCGACGCCGGCCCCGACATCGCCGACGACTGGATCGCCGAGCGGGCCGCCAGGGGCGATATCGTCATCACCAACGACATCCCGCTGGCCGACCGGGTGCTGAAGTCCGGCGCGGCGGCGATCAAGCCCAACGGCCAGCCGTTCACAGCCGACTCGATCGGCTCGGCCCTGGCCCAGCGCTCGATCATGGAGCATATCCGCTCGACCGGGGAGATCACCGGCGGCCCGCGCCCCTTCGACCGCACTGACCGATCGCGGTTCCTGCAGGCGCTGGACACGGCGATCCAGAAGTCCCGCCGCACGCCGCGATAGACGGATCGCGGAACGGCGGTATGGTCCCCTGACAGGCCTGCTCGCGTGTGTCCGGCGCAGACCCGCGACGGAGCGGCACGGCCAGGGGGAATGACCGACATGGAAATGATGATCGCGCCGCTGAAGAAGTACGCCGACTTCCAGGGCCGGGCCCGGCGAGCCGAATACTGGATGTTCGTGCTGTTCCAGATTCTCGTGCTCGTTCCGACGGCCATCCTCGGAATCATCCTGAGCGGCGGCGACCCCGACGGGGCGGCCTTCAACGGCCTGATCCTTCTGGTGGCGCTGGCCTTGTTCATTCCCAGCCTCGCCGTCACCATCCGCCGGCTGCACGACACCAACCGTACGGGCTGGTGGTACCTGATCAGCTTCCTTCCGCTGATCGGCGGCATCTGGCTGCTGGTGCTCACCGTGCTGGACGGCACGCCGGGGACCAACCGTTTCGGTCCTGATCCGAAGGGCCGCGGCGACTCCGACACCTCGAAGATCTTCGAGTAGCGCGAGACTTCGGCGGCGGGCGGCGCTAGGGCTGGGGAAACTCCCCTGCCCCCGGTTTCCCCGTCGCCATGATCGCCATCCCGCCGAACATCGAGCTCGATGAGGCCGAACTGGAGTTCAGCTTCATCCGCGCGTCCGGGCCGGGCGGGCAGAACGTCAACAAGGTGGCCACGGCGGTGCAGATGCGGTTCGACGCACGCCGCTCGCCGTCGCTGCCCAACGACGTCAGCATCCGGCTGCAGAAGCTGGCCGGGTCGCGGCTGACCAACGAGGGGGTGATCGTCATCACCGCCAACCGTTTCCGCACCCAGGAACGCAACAAGGCCGACGCCGTCGACCGGCTGGTCGAGATGATCGCCGCCGCCGCCGAGCCGCCGCCCCCGCCCCGCAAAAAGACGAAGCCCTCCAGGGCCGCGAAGGCGAAGCGGGTCGACACCAAGGTCCGACGCGGCGCCATCAAGGCGATGCGCGGCCGTCCGGGATCGGCGGATTGAGGTGCAGGATCGCCCGTCACGCCGAACATTGTTATTTTCCACCGCCCGGCGCCCGCGCGCCATTGAATCGCGGGCCCGGCGGAGTAGCTTGAGAGTCAAGGATCCGACGATGGGGACAGGAATGCGTCGCGTAGCTTCAGCACTGGTGATTGTTTCGGCCGCGGCCGCTCTGGCGGCGTGCAGCCAGCCTGCGGCCCCGGAAGGCGGCGCGGCGGCGACGAGCTCGGGGGCGGCGGCACCGGCCCCTGCCCTTTCCCCCGAGAAGGCCGCCCTGCTGGCCAGCCTTCCGGCGCCCTACAACACCGGCGACCTGGCGAACGGCCAGAAGCAGTTCCAGCTCTGCCGCTCCTGCCACACCATCACCGAGGGCGGAGCCAACATGACCGGCCCCAACCTCTATGGGCTGTTCGGCCGCACGGCCGGCACGGTGGAGAAGTTCCGCTACTCCGAATCCGTGAAGGCCGCGGGCTTCGTCTGGGACGCCGAAAAGCTGAACCAGTGGCTGGCCGATCCGCGCGGCTTCCTGCCCGGCAACCGCATGTCCTTCATGGGCGTCAAGGACGCGAAGGATCGGACCGACCTGATCGCCTACCTGAAGGTCGAAACGGGCTACAAGCCAGGAGGCTGATCGCAGTTCAATGGGCGACCGCAGGGCCCTGCTTGAAACGATGTATGCGGCCTTCAACCAGAAGGACCTGGAGGGGCTGCTCGCCGGCATGCATCCGGACGTCGACTGGCCCAACTTCATGGTCGGCGGACGGATGAAAGGCGTCCCGGCCCTGCGCGCCTATTGGGCCGAGCAGTTCGCCATCGTCGATCCGGAGGCCACCCCGATCTCCTACGAGACCCTGCCGCCCGACCAGATCCGCGTGAAGCTGCACTATGTGATCCGCGCCCGGGCCGGCGGGATCTGGACCGATGAAATCCGGTTCAACCTCTTCACCTTCGACGGCGATCGCGTCGTGCGGATGGACTGGGAATGACGGTCCCGGCGCCGTGCCCCTGGCTCCGGGCGATCACGCTGGAAGGCAGCTGACATGCCGGGTTCGCGTGCGGTCGTCGACGCCCTCTGGCCTGCCCTCACCGCGCGCGATCTCGACGCCGTGGTCGCCCTGCTGCATCCGGACATCGACTGGCAGGACAATCTGAACGGCGGCCGCCGCGTCGGGCGCGACGCCGTGCGGGCTTACCTGTCGGAGGTCATGGCCACGGTCGTCATCGTCTCGACGCCGGTCGCCATCATGCCGTCAGGGCCAGGCCGCTATCTGGCCCGCGTCAACCATGTGGTCCGCAACAAGGATGGCCAGCTCTGGGGTCAGGAGGTCGTGAGCCATGTGCTGGAGCTGCGCGACGGCCTGATCGTCCGGGTGGACGACAGCGCTTGACCTGAACACTCGGGGGCGAGGCGCCCCCCCAAGCTGAAGGAGACTGCGCAGCATGCCGAACGGCCGCACGACGATCCGACAGCTTTGGCGTCACCTGAACGCGCGTGATTTCGAGAAGGCCGGCGGCTTGCTGCACCCCGAGGTCGACTGGGCCTGCATCCTGGAGGGTGGTCGCCTGCACGGGCCGGAGTCGGTGCTGGCCTACTGGCGGCGCATGATGGACTACGTCCGGCCGGAGTCGGCGATCGTCACCTTCGCGGAACGTCCGGACGGCCGCATCGCCGTTCGCATGCGGCACGCCCTTCGCCGCCCCGAAGGGGGCCTCTGGACGGAGGAGGACGTTGTCCAGGTGTTCGGCTTCGAGGATGGCCTGATTGTCCGGATGGACGAGGAATGAAGCGCCCTCACACCAGCAGGTCGGCGCAGGCATCCAGGATGGCGTCGGCGTCCAGGCGGTACTTCGCGTAGAGATCCGGCAGGTCGCCGGACTGTCCGAAGCTCTCCATCCCCAGCGCCCGCACCGGCTGGCCGCGCACCGCGCCCAGCCAGGACAGGGCGGCGGGCGCGCCGTCGATGACCGTGACCAGCCGGGCATCGCGCGGCAGGGCCGCCAGCAGGGTCTCGGCCGTGGAGACCCGCGCCTGCCCGCCCGTCCAGCGCGCGCGGCCGGCGGCGGTCCAGTCAGCGTGCAGCACATCGGGCGAGGTCACCGCCAGCAGGCCGGCGCCGGGCTCGTCCTCCAGCAGCTGCTCGAAGGCCGCCATGGCCTCCGGCGCGATGGCGCCGCTGTAGACCAGCGCCAGCCGGGCGTCAGCCGCGGGGGCCTTCAGCCAGTAGCCTCCGGCCACGACCCCGGCTTTCCAGGCGTCGTCCGCGCGGACCGGCTGGTCGATGACCCGCGTCGACAGCCGCAGATAGGTCGCGCCGCCGTCTTCGGCCTGGATGCGGTCGAAGGCGTGGGCCATCAGCACGGCGGTCTCGTCGGCGAAGGCCGGCTCGTAGCTGTCCAGGCCCGGCTGGCTCATGCCGATCAGCGGCGTGCCGATCGACTGGTGCGCCCCGCCCTCCGGGCCGAGGGTCAGGCCGCTGGGCGTCGCCACCAGCAGGAAGCGGGCGTCCTGGTAGCAGGCGTAGTTCAGGGCATCGAGGCCCCGGGCGATGAACGGATCGTAGAGCGTCCCCACCGGGAACAGCCGCTCGCCGAACAGCGGCGCCGACAGGCCCAGCGCCGCCAGGGCGATGAACAGGTTGTTCTCGGCGATGCCCAGCTCGATGTGCTGGCCGGTCTCGCCCATGGTCCAGACCTGGGCCGAGGGGATGCGGTGGCGCTTGAAGACGTCCTCGTGGGCCCGGCGGTGGAAGACCCCGCGCCGGTTCACGAAGCCGCCCAGGTTGGTGGAGACGGTGACGTCCGGCGAGGTGGTCACCACCCGCCCGGCGAACTGGTCCTGCCCTTTGGCGATCTCGAACATCACCTTCCCGAAGGCGGCCTGGGTCGACTGTTCGCCGCCGCCCTCGACGGCCTTCAGCAGGGTGTCGGCCGACGGGGTGGCGATGCGCTCGGCGACCTTGCGGCCGTCCTTGCGGGCGGCGAACGGCGCGGTCTCGACCAGGCGCCGGACGGCCTTCAGCTCGTTGTCGGCGAGGCCGGACAGCATGTCCCACTCCTGGCCCTCGACGACGCCGAGCTCGGCACGGACCTGGGCGATCTGGGCCGGGGTCATCAGGCCGCTGTGATTGTCCTTGTGACCGGCGAACGGCAGCCGCCAGCCCTTGACGGTGTAGGCGATGATGAAGCGCGGGGCGTCGTCGCGCGCCGCCGCCGCGAAGGCCTCCAGGATGGTCTCCAGGCAGTGGCCGCCCAGCTCGGTCATGACGAGAGCCAGGTCCTCGTCAGAGTAGCCGGCGACCAGCTCCAGCGCCGCCTTGTCGCCGGCCAGGTCTGCGGTCAGCCGCTCGCGCCAGGCGCCGCCGCCCTGATAGGTCAGGGCCGAATAGAGGTCGTTGGGCGCCGTCTCGATCCAGGCCTGCAGCGCCGCCCCGCCGGGCCGGGCGAAGGCCTCGCGCTGGCGCTTCGACCACTTCAGGGTCATCACCGTCCAGCCGGCCGCCTCGAAGATCTCGCCGTAGCGGGTGAACATGCGGTCGGACGTCGTCGCGTCCAGGCTCTGGCGGTTGTAGTCGACGATCCACCAGGTGTTGCGGACGTCGTGCTTGCAGGCCTCGATCAGGGCTTCGTAGATGTTGCCCTCATCCAGCTCGGCGTCGCCCAGCAGGGAGATCATCCGGCCCATGGCGTCGGGCTTCACCGCGCCGCGGGCGGCCAGGTAGTCCTGGGTCAGCGACGCGAAGGCGGTCATGGCCACGCCCAGCCCGACCGAGCCGGTGGAGAAGTCGACGTCGTCGATGTCCTTGGTGCGCGAGGGATAGGACTGCGCCCCGCCGAGCGACCGGAACCGCTGCAGCTGGTCGAGGGTCTGGCGGCCGTAGAGATGCTGGATGGCGTGGAAGACCGGGCTGGCGTGCGGCTTGACCGCCACCCGGTCCTGCGGCCGCAGGGCGGCGAAGTACAGCGCCGTCATCAGGGTAGTCATCGAGGCGCAGGAGGCCTGATGACCCCCGACCTTCAGGCCGTCGCGGCTGTCGCGCAGGTGGTTGGCGTTGTGGATCGTCCAGCTGGCCAGCCAGAGAACCCGTTCCTCGATTCGCCGCAAAAGCGCGATGTCCTTGCCGCGAACGGCGAAACCGGCGTCGTCCATGTGCACCTTCGGCTGGATTGCGGGTCAGGCGTGCCCGCGCGGGATGTTCAGCGCTTCATAGGACGCCAGCGGGCCGGACGCATCCGGAATGTACTCTGGGCGCCGCGCGTCTCAATCGCTCACGACACTCCGTTGGCGGCGCACGGAAGAGGTGCGGACAACCGGCCGCCATCGGCGAGACCCTGAAAGACCGGCCGGAGCCGCCGCTCAACTCCTGGAATCGAGGCTCGACAGAAGCTGGGTGACTTCAGCGCCGAGCCGCGCGACGGCCACCGCCTGCGCGATCGCCATGTCGTAGGACACCAGGGTTTCGCCCGGGACGATGTATCCGTTGCCGGTCCTGGCCACGAAGCCCATCAGCTCCAGCTGCTGGACATACCGGCGGACCGTCTCGAGCGGCATCTCCAGCACGCGGGCAAGGCGGCGCAGGGAAACCGGCATCCTGACGGAGGCGGGCGGCACGGGCATGAAGTTGGCGTACTGGAGCGTCAGGACGGGGTCGGCGTTGAGCGCCCGGACATTCTCGATCACGACGGCCAGTCCGATGTACGACATCACCTTTGAGCTATCGATGACCAGATAGCCCTCGATCGTGAATTTCGAGAGAAAGCGGAGGAAGAGAAGGTGCAGGCCGTGCCGGATCTCGCTCGCTCTCGCCGCCAGATCGGCCGTGCGGAAGCCGTACTGACCGTTCAGCGAGCGGATATACTGTTCGATACCCTCGAAGCGCTCGAAGTACTCGAACATCTCCAGAATTCTGCGCGTCGACAAGGTGATCAGCTCGTCGTACTGCCTGCTTTGCCTGAAGGCCGTCGACAGCACGTAACCCTCATCGGACCGCTCGAGGAATCCCGCTTCGACCGTTGTCATGAGATAGCGGCGGGTCGTCTCGTCGTCGAAGCCGGATGCGGTCGCCACATGGGATGCGATGATCGGCTTGAACTGGTCGGGTGCGAGGCCGGCGAGGCGGCTGGCCCGCAGCAGTTCGGGGTCTTTAAGGCTGTACTCGACATTGGCGACCCAGACCGCCAGCGCGACGGCCCCCAGGTTCAGATTGCCGCGAAACACCCGCTTCCAGTCCAGAACCGTGTCGAACAGGATCTGGCGCATGTGGCGCCCGATCAGACGGATCGGCGGATTGTCGACAGGCTCGGTCATCGAACGGGAATTGGAACAGCGCCGGCCCGTCGCTGCAATCCAGAAGTTCGGGCCAGACGTTCGGGCCGCCGGGGCGAGCGGTCGGCGCGGCCGGCCGGCTTCCAGGCCATCTCATTCGCCAACCGTCCCATTTTGAGTGGCCGGGTCAGAGGGCGGACGCGCCGCGGCGCAGGCGCCCCGCCCCCATCGAGCAGAATCCGGCAATGCTATTCAGAATCAATATTTTAGAATATTGACCTTCGAGCTCGTCTGAACCTGCCGCCGTGCGACCTTCCTTGTTGGGGACGAGGGCGTCTCATTTTGAGCGTCGGCCGAATTGATGGCGCACCCGTTGACCGCCAGCCTCGCAGGAGCGCGCCTGGCGCCACTGCCGAACCCCGGGGGACAATACGATGGCTGCGCCAACGCTTTCCGGTCTCGACGCTCCGACGTTCAACGAGAACACCGTCAACACCACGCCGCAGGTGATCGACAGCGACGTGACGTTCGCGGACGTCGACGACGATTTCGGCGGCGGGACTCTGACCGTCAGCGGCCTGTTGGCGGAGGATACGGTCTCGGTCCTGAGCGGTTCGACGATCAGCCTGTCGGGCGGGGTGGTCTACTACGATGCCGATGGCGCAGGCGGGGCCGCGGCGGTCGCGATCGGGACAGCGTCCGGCGGCGCGGGGACGACGTTCACGGTAACCTTCAACGCCGACGCCACGTCGGTCATGATCGACGCCCTGATCCAGAGCCTGACCTACGCCAACAGCAGCGACACGCCGACGGCGAGCCGGACCCTGGCGATCAATGTGACCGACGCGACCGGTGAGCATCTGCCGCTGTCGACGACGCCGTCGCTCGTCCAGCAAGGCGGAGCCGCCAATCCGTGGAGCGCCGTGACGACCACCGGGCAGTCCGCCCCGACGTTCGGGGACCTCGACGGCGACGGCGACCTGGACCTGATCGTCGGCCAGTCCAACGGCGCCTTCAAGTACTTCCTCAATACCGGCACAGCCTCCAGCCCGGTGTTCGAGGAACGGACGGGAGGAGACAACCCGCTGAATGGCGTCAGCGTCACCGTCAACGCCAAGCCGGTTCTCGGTGACATGGACGGCGATGGCGATCTCGATCTGATCGTCACGAACAAGAACGGCGTGTTTTCCTACTTCCTCAACACCGGCACGGCAGCGGCGCCGACATTCACGGCGCAAGCCGGCGGCGCAAATCCGCTGAGCGCCTTCAGCGCCGGCTCCTACGCAAGCCCGACACTCGGCGATATCGACGGCGACGGCGATCTCGACCTGTTCGTGGGCCAGGAACTTGGAACAGTGCGGTATTTCCGGAACACCGGATCCGCCGCGGTCCCGGCGTTCACCGAAATCATCGGCGCCTCGAACCCGGCGAATGGCATTACGGGGGGAACCTTTCCGACAAACTGGGCGGCGCCGGCCCTGGTGGACCTCGATGGAGACGGTGATCTCGATCTGATCATCGGCAATACGCCGGGAACGTTCCGGTACTTCGAGAACACCGGAACGACCGCATCGCCGACCTATGTGGCGCGAACCGGGGGCAGCAACCCGCTCAACGGCGCGCAGGTCCTGTTCGGCGCCAATCCGACCTTCGTCGATATTGACGGCGACGGGGACCAGGACCTGGTCTCCGGCGACGCCAATGCCGGGGTCCTCACCTATTTCAAGAACACCACGGTCCTTGGCGAGGCGATCACGGTGACCGTCACCGCCGAGGCGGATGGCCCGACGGCGGGTTCTGACAGCTTCACCGGCACGGCCGGCGATGACCTGCTCGAGGGGCTGGACGGCGACGATACGCTGGACGGCGACGACGGCGACGACGCCCTCAAGGGCGGCCAGGGCGCCGACAACCTGACCGGCGGCTCGGGCGCCGACACGATGAACGGCGGGGCCGGGGCCGACACCATGGCCGGCGGGACCGGCGACGACCTCTACTATGTCGATGACGCTGGCGATGTCGTCGACGAGACCGGCGGCGACGGAACCGACACGGCTGCCAGCTTCATCGACTATGTCCTCGGGGCCGGGGTCGAGAACCTGACCCTGCTCAGCCGCTTCGGCACGGCCTTCAAAGGGACCGGCAATGGCCTGGACAATGTCATCACCGGCAATGGCGAGGACAACGTTCTGGCGGGCCTCGACGGCGCCGACACGCTCCGCGGCGGACAGGGCGATGACACGCTGATCGGCGGCGAGGGCGATGACATCCTCGACGGGGGAAGCGGCCATGACCGTCTCAACGGCGGCGGCGGGGCCGACGCCATGACCGGCGGGGCGGGCGGCGACACCTATGTCGTCGACGACGCCGGCGACACCGTCGTCGAACTGGCCGGCGGCGGGGCCGACACGGTCGAGTCCTTCCTGATCAGCTACACCCTCACCGCCAACGTCGAGGACCTTGTCCTGCGCGGCGCGGCCCTGAACGGGACCGGCAACGGCCTGAACAACGTCATCACCGGCAACGGCGCCGCCAACACCCTCAGCGGGCTCGGCGGGAACGACACCCTGCTCGGGGCGAGCGGCCACGACAGCCTGTCAGGCGGCGACGGAACCGACAGCCTCGACGGCGGGGCCGGCAACGACAGCCTCGACGGCGGGGCCCACGACGACAGCCTCGACGGCGGCGCGGGCCATGACCGCCTCGACGGCGGGACCGGGGCCGACGCCATGACCGGCGGGGCCGGCAACGACGTCTATGTGGTCGACAACCTCGGCGACACGGTCGTCGAGCTGGCCGGCTCCGGGACCGGAATCGACACGGTCGAGGCCTCGATCACCCACAGCCTGGCGGCCAATGTCGAGACCCTGATCCTGACCGGCGCCGGCGCGATCAACGGAACCGGCAACGGCCTGAACAACGCTCTCACCGGCAACGGCGCGGCCAACACCCTGAGCGGCGGCGGCGGGTTCGACACGATGACCGGCGGAGCGGGCGGCGACACCTTCCTGTTCAGCCAGGACGATATCGGCGCCGGCCTGGTCGTCGACCGGGTGCTGGACCTGACCTTCGCCGAGGGCGACGTCATCGACCTCTCGGCCATCGACGCCGACAGCCTCACCGCCGGCGACCAGGCGTTCAGCATCGTGGGCAAGCTCACCGGCGTTGCCGGCCAGGCCACCCTGACCTATGCGGCGGGGAGCGACCTCTCCACCCTCAGCGTCGATCTCGACGGCGACGGCAAGGCCGACTACCGCCTGGTCCTCACCGGCGACTACCGCGGCACGATCAGCAACCTCTACACCGGCGGCGGCGACATCGACGGGGGCTGGGTGCTGTAGGACGAGATCAGGCGGCCGGCGCCCCGGCCGCGCCTTCGTCTTCCTCGAACGCCTCGATCTGCCGCGCCGTCCACTCCGGCGACTTCGTGAAGCGGGCCAGCAGGTTGTAGAACACCGGCACCACGAACACCGTCAGCATCGTCGCGAAGATGGCGCCGAAGAAGATGGTGATGCCGATGGTCTGGCGGCTGGCGGCGCCCGCCCCCTGCCACAGCATCAGCGGCAGGGCGCCGAAGGCGGCGGTGATCGAGGTCATCACGATCGGCCGCAGCCGCAGCACCGCCGACTCGATGACCGCATCGCGGATGGACCGCCCCTCGTCGCGCAGCTGGTTGGCGAACTCGACGATCAGGATCCCGTTCTTGGCGGCGATTCCGATCAGGATGATCAGCCCGATCTGGCTGTAGGTGTTGATCGTCTGGTCGGTGAGCAACAGGCCGAACAGGCCGCCCAGCGCGGCCAGCGGCACGGTCAGCATGATCACCGCCGGGTGGATCCAGCTCTCGAACTGCGCGGCCAGCACCAGGAACACCAGCAGCAGCGCCATGCCGAAGGCCAGGGACACCGCGCCCGAGGCTTCGAGATAGTCCTTGGCCTGCCCGCCCCAGGTGTAGCTGACGCCGGGGTTGGGGTTCTTCGCGGCCTGCTCCTGCAGGAAGGTGACGGCGTCGGCGACCGTGTAGCCGGGGGCCAGCTGGGCGGTCAGTTCGATCGAGCGTTGCCGGTCCGTCCGCTCGCGGTCGGGCGTATCGCCGCGAAGTTCGGTGGTGACCACCGAGGACAGCGGGATCAGCATGCCGGACGAGGTGCGCACATAGAGGGTGTTGAGGTCGTCCAGCGTGCGGCGCTTCTCCAGATCGGTCTGGACGATGACGTCGTACTCCTGGCCGCCCTTGATGTAGGTCGTCACCCGGCGCGACCCGAACATGGTCTCCAGGGACCGGCCCACGGCCTGGGGCGTCACGCCCAGCGCGGCGGCCTTCTCGCGGTCGATCTCCACCGACAGGCGCGGCGCGGTCGGCTCGTAGTCGAGACGCGGTCGCGAGAAGCCGGGATTTTCCTGCATGGCGTTGCGAATGGGCTCAAGCCAGGCGGCGATCTGCTCGTAGTCGTTGCCCAGGCCGATCAGGTCGACGTTGGTGCCGCCGCCCTGCCCTCCGCCGCGCTGGAACGCGCCCCGCACGCTGGCGACCGCCCGAACGCCTGTGATGCTCGACAGGGTCTGGTTGAGCTCGGCGGCGACCTCGTCGGAGGTCTTGGTCCGCTCGCCCCATTCGCCCATGACGATAACGCCGTTGGCGGTGTTGAACTGGGTCGCCCCGAACCGGGGAATGCTGAGGATGTAGCGGGCGGCCTCGCCGTCGGCCTTGTACTTCTCCATCTCGGCCTCGACCCGGGCCGCGGCCTGCTGGGTGTAGTCGAAGCCGGCGCCCTCGGGCCCGGAGATGCTGATGTCGACGCGCCCCCGGTCCTCGGCCGGCACCAGTTCCTGCGGCAGGGTCATGAACAGGAAGGCCGCCAGCCCCGCCAGCAGGGTGACCAGCACCCCGGCGCCGATAGAGGCCGCGCGGCGGCCGAGCAGCATCTCCAGCGAGTTGCGGTAGCTGTTCTTGACCTTGTCGACGACGAAGTCGACGCGGCGGGCCAGCCAGCCCTCGCCCGACGCCGGCCGCAGCAGCTTGGAGGCCAGCATCGGCGACAGAGACAGCGCCAGGAAGGCCGAGAAGGCCACCGCCGCGGCGATGGTGACCGCCAGTTCGACGAACAGCCGGCCGATGTAGCCGGGCAGGAACATCAGCGGCGCGAAGACGGCGATCAGCACCGCCGTGGTGGCGATGACGGCGAAGAACACCTGACGCGCGCCGCGCGTGGCGGCCACGACAGGCGGCTCGCCCTCGTCGACCCGACGCTGGATGTTCTCGACCACGACGATGGCGTCATCGACCACGAGGCCGACGGCCAGGACCAGCGCCAGCAGGGTCAGCAGGTTCAGCGAGAAGCCCATCGGCGCCAGGACGATGAAGGTCGCCAGCAGGCAGATCGGCGCGACGATCGAGGGGATGATCGCCGCGCGCCAGCTGCCCAGGAACAGCAGGTTCACCAGCGCCACCAGGGCGACGGAGATGCCCATCGTGACCCACACCTCGTGGATCGCCTCGGCGGTGAACCGCGAGGAATCTACGGCGATGATCAGTTCCGTGCCGGCCGGCAGGGTCTTGTTGATGGTCTCGACCTCGGCGATGGCCGCCTTGGCGATGGCCAGATCGTTGGCCTGGGACTGCCGGGTCAGGATGATGCCGATCTGGTCGGCGCCGTTGCCCCGGAACACCCGGCGCGGCTCGGCGGCGCCCTCCTCGATCCGGGCGACATCGCCCAGTCGGGTGACATAGGCGTCGCTGGCGGCGCCCGAGGCGGCGCGCAGCGGCAGGCGGCCGAAGTCTTCCGGCTTCGCGTAGCCGCGGTTGACCCGGATGGTGAAATCCTTGGCGGCGCCTTCCAGCGCCCCGGCCGGAAGTTCGACGTTCTGGCTTCCCAGCGCGGTCTCGACGTCCTCGACCGTGACGCCGCGCGCGGCCATGGCGTCGGCGTCGAGCCAGATGCGCATGGCGTAGACGGGACCGTTCAGCCCCACCCTCGCCACGCCGGGGATGGTCGACAGCCGCTCGACCAGGAAGCGGTCAGCGTAGTCGGCGAGCTGGATCGAAGTCAGCGTCGTCGACGCCATGTTCAGGATGATGATCGGCGAGGCGTCAGCGTCCGCCTTGGCGATCTGCGGCGGATCGGCCTGGTCCGGCAGCTGGTTGACCACGCGGCTGGCGGCGTCGCGCACGTCGTTGGCCGCCGCCTCCAGGTCGGTGTCCAGTGTGAAGGTGATGTTGATCTGGCTGCGACCGTCGCGGCTCGACGAGTTGACGCGGTCGATGCCCTGGATGCCGGAGACCTGGCGCTCGAGCACCTGGGTGATCCGCTCCTCGACGATCTCCGCGGAGGCGCCGCGATAGGTGGTGGAGATCGACACCACGGGGGGATCGACGCTCGGCAGTTCGCGGATCGGGACGGCCAGGAAGACGGCCAATCCGATGACGACGAGGATGATCGCCGCGACGGCGGCGAAGACGGGACGCTTTACCGACAGATCGGACAGCATCAGCGCGGCGCCCGCTGCGCGCCGCCGGCGGAGGGCGCGGTCGTCGCGGCCGGCCGCGGACCGCCGACGCGGACCGGCTGGCCGTCCTGGATCCGGTTCAGCCCGTCGGCGACGACGCGGTCGCCGGCCTTGAGGCCGCCGAGGATCTCCACGAAGCCATCCTGGCTGGCGCCGGTGTCAACGGCCTGTTTGCGGGCCGCCTGTCCGTCGCCGCGCGCGGCGATGACGAAGACGTAGGCCTGATCCCCCTCGAACTGCACAGCCGCCTCGGGCACGGCGAGGGCGTCGCGGGCGCCGTGCGAGATGGTCACCCGCATCAGCATCCCCGGCTTGATCCGGCCGGAGGGATTGGGGAACTCGGCCCGGGCCGTGATGGCGCGGGTCGCCGCGTCGATGCGGCTGTCGAGCAGGGCGATGCGTCCCTGGATGGCGTCATCGGCGTAGGCGTCGGGACGGGCGATGATCGGCGCCCCCTCCCTCAGCACCGGCAGGTAGCGATCGGGAACCTCGAAATCCACGCGCACCACCGCGACGTCGTCCAGCGAGACGATGGGCGATCCGGGACTGATCAGCGACCCCGGCGCGACGTCGGTGAGACCGACCACGCCGGAGAAGGGCGCGCGAATGACACGGTCCAGCTTGCGGGCGTTGGCGGCCTTGACCCCCGCCCGGGCGGTTTCCAGCGCCGACAGATACTGCTCCGCCGTGGCGCGCGGCGCGATGCCCTGGTCGGCCAGCGACTTCCACCGGGCATACTCGCGTTCAGCCTGGGCCCGCCGCGCCTCCGCCTCGATGAGGCCCGCGTCTTCCTCGCCGGCCTTCAGCTCGACGAGCACCTGGCCCCGGCCGACGCGCTGGCCGTCGCGGAACCGGACCGCTGTCACCAGCTCCGTGGTGTTGGAGGTGATGGTGACCGACTGACGCCCCTTCGCGACGCCCAGAACCTCGATCCGGTCGATGAAGGGCCGGGTCGTCACCGTGGCCTGCGACACCGCCGCCGCGCGGCCGCCGGCCCCGCCGGCAGGACCGCCCTGCCCCTTCGGTTGGGCGGTGGCGAGCTTGAGGGCGCCGCCAACGACCAGGAGGCCGAGCAGGGCCGCCGCGACGATGAGGAAAAAGTGCCGGCGGATCACGGGATACGACTCTCCTGGCCGGAGAGCCCGGCGCGACATGACGGCACATATAGGGTCATTTCCCCAAGCGTAAACCGGATTGAGATGGCGCCGGCGTGACCCGACGTTTCAGGGCCGAAACATTCAGTAGCGGCGCCACAGGGCCAGGACCGGTCCATCCTCCACGGGGCCGGCCCTTCCGGCCACCGAACCGCGCCAGCCGGCCTGCAGGCTCCAGTCGCCGATGCGCCGCACGGCCGACACCTCGACCTTCACCCAGGAGGGCTCGGCGTCGGTCCAGCCGGCGTAGGTCTGGCCCAGCAGCAGCCATCGGGAGGTGGGCGCGTAGCCGATGGTCACATCAAGGCGGGTCTCGTCAGGCAGCCCGGCGCGGTCGATGCGCGCCGCCTGGGTCTCGACGAACAGCGACCCCTCGCCGACGGCGAAGGACCGGCCGGCCAGCAGACGAAGCTCGCCCGCCGTGTCGCCCGCCCCCGGCGGCGCGTAGCCGACGTTGCGCCCGTCGCCCGGCGCAATGACTCCGGCGTAGAAGCTGATCGCCGCGCTCTGGTCCCGAAACAGCGCGTAGCGCAGTCCCGCTTCGACCGGGCCGCGCCCCTCGTAGGCGACGCCGGCCTCCTCGCCCCTCGACCAGGCGATCTTGCCCTGCATGGTAATGCGCCGGGTCAGGCCGTGTTCGAGATACAGGCTGGCGGTGTCGTCGGTGCGCTCGATCCAGTCGTAGCGGCGGCCGTCCAGGTCCCAGGCGTCATCGGCCTCGGCGCGTTCGTATTTGAGGATGGCCAGGGTCTCGCCCGGCTCCAGCGGCCAGGCGCCCGCGCGAGCCTGGCCGCAAACGCAGACCGCCGCGAGCGCGAGGCCCGCGGCGGTCGCAATATGCCGTCCGCTGGAGAATCCTAGGCGTCGTAGCCCGGCAGGTTGCGGTCCAGCTGCCGCAAGCATCCGGCCCAGGCGAGGTTGCCGGTCATGCCGACGCCGCCGGCGGTCTGCCCGCGAACCACGGTCTGGGCCGCCTCCGGCGCGATCAGCACGCCGTCCCGTCCCGCCGAGAGCGCCATCACCTGCTGTCGACACGCCCGCTCCAGGAAGAACATGCTCGTCCAGCACGCCGCCGCGGTCGACCCCGCGGCGAGCGTGCCGTGGTTGCGCAACAGCATCAGGGACTTGTTGCCCAAGTCAGCCACAAGTCGCCCCCGCTCGTCAAGGTTGAGGGCAATGCCTTCATAGTCGTGGTAGGCGAGCTGACTCATGACCGCCAGGGCGTTCTGGGAGATCGGCAGCAGGCCGTCCTTCTGGGCCGCCACGGCCACGCCTTGGTCGGTGTGGAGATGCATGACGAACATCGCGTCCTCGCGCGCCGCATGGATCGCCGAGTGGATGGTGAACCCCGCCGGATTGATGAAGTACGGGGTCTCCTGCAGCGCATTGCCCTCGAGGTCGATCTTCACCAGGGAGCTGGCGGTGATCTCGTCGAAGAACATGCCGTAGGGGTTGATCAGGAAGTGGTGCTCGGGCCCCGGAATCCGGGCCGAGATATGGGTGTAGATCATGTCGTCCCACCCGTGCAGCGCCACCAGGCGATACAGGGCGGCCAGATCGACGCGCGCCTTCCACTCGGCCTCGCTGACCTTGCCCTTGAGCGAGATCACGCCCGTCATTGAACCGTCGGCCATGGCGTTTCTCCTCCGCGCCCTTGTCTTTGCGCCAGAGTCGCGCCGCCGCGCGGCGGCGTCAAGCGTTCCGCCGCTTGCGGACCTGCGCCGGGCGCGCCAAGCTGAACGCTGTTCACGGACGCGACAGACGTCCGGATGGGAGGGCTCCTGACATGACCGAACTGACCCGCCGCGGCCTGCTGGCCGCCTCCGCCGCCGCGACGGCCGCCACGCCGGCGGCCGCACTGGGCTGGCCGCGCAAGGCGGCGACGCCCGTCGCCCCCGCCGCCTGGACCCCGGACGCCACCACGGTGGCCTCGATGATCCGCAACAAGGAGATCAGCGCGGTTGAAGCGGTCGAGGCCGCCATCCGCCGGTCGGAGGCCCTGCAGCCCAAGCTGAACTTCATGGTCAACTCGGACTACGACCGCGCCCTGGACGCGGCGAAGAAGGGCGGCCAGACCGGGCCGTTCGCCGGGGTGCCCTTCCTGATCAAGGACCTCAACGATTACGCCGGCACGCCGACCCGCAACGGCTCGGGCGGCTATCGGCAGGCCCCGCCGGCCGCGGCCAGCGAACCCTGGGTCGAGGCGGCGCTGCGGGCCGGCCTGATCCCGATCGGCAAGTCGGCCTCTCCGGAGTTCGGCTACCTGCCGACCACCGAGCCGCTGGCCTATGGCCCGACGCGCAATCCCTGGAACACCAGCCGCTCGACGGGCGGCTCGTCCGGCGGCTCGGCCGCGGCCACGGCGGCGGGCGTGGTGCCGATGGCCCACGCCACCGACGGCGGCGGCTCGATCCGCATCCCCGCCGCCAACTGCGGCCTGTTCGGCTTCAAGCCCTCGCGCGGCCGGCTGATCGGCAACACCGACATGCGAGTGATCGCCCTGTCGGTCGGGCACGTCGACAGCCTGTCGGTCCGCGACTCGGCGGCGATGTTCGCGGCGACCGAGCGCACGGAGAAGGGCGCGCCCTACAAGCCCATCGGGATGGTGGCGAAGCCGCTGCGCAGGAAGCTCCGCATCGGCGTGCTGAGCACCAGCGGCAACGGCCGCGAGCCGGATCCCGAGGTCCGGGCGGGCCTCGACGGGGCGGTGAAACTGCTCGAGAGCCTGGGACACCGGGTCAGCGAGACCAAGTGGCCGATCGACTCGGCCCGCTTCGGCCAGGACTTCCTCACGCTCTGGTCGGCCGGCGCGGCCATGGACATGGCGGCGATGGCCAAGATGCTCGGCCGCGCGCCCGACGCCGCCATGGCCGAACCCTTCTCGCTGGGCATGGCCGAGCTGATCGCCAAGGCGCCCGACGGCGCCGTGGACGCGGCCATCGGGCGGCTCGCGGCCGACTCGGCGACCTACGCCACCTGGTTCGACGATCTGGACGTCATCGTCTCGCCGGTGCTGGCCAAGCCGCCGGTGCCGCTGGGCTATGTCTCGGGCGATGTGCCGTTCGCCGAGCTGTCGACGCGGCTGACCGACTATGTCGGCTACACCCCGCTGCACAACGTCGCCGGCGCTCCGGCCATGAGCGTGCCGCTGCACTGGACCGCCGACGGCCTGCCCGTGGGCGTCCACTTCGCGGCCAAGGCCGGCAACGACGCCCTGCTCTTCGCGCTGGCCTACCAGCTGGAGGCGGCGCAGCCGTGGGCGCAGCGGAAGCCGGGGGTGAGCGCTTGAGTTGCCGGGGACATGCACTTCAGTGCGTGTCCCCAGAACACTGGAGGAACGTCATGACCACCATGATCTTCAAGGGCTACACCGCCCGGATCGACTATGACGGCGACGACGATATCCTCACGGGCTGGATCGCCGGGATCGCGGATATCGTGGGCTTTCATGCCGATACGGCCGATGGTCTGAAGGCCGCCTTTGAAGAGGCGGTGGAAGACTACATCCAGACCTGTGCCAAGGCGGGCGAGCGCTGAGAGGCGATCACCAGCAATTGCGGCCCTCAGAAAGAAGCCCCCCGCCCGTCATCGTCGGACTTGTTCCGACGACCCATGCGTGGAGAGCCCGCCTGGTGGGCCTCCGCGTTTCCGACGCACCCTTCCCGTCGCCTGTGTTCATGGGTCGTCGGAACAAGTCCGACGATGACGGGGTGGGATACGGTGGAGTGAGGGCGCCGCGAAGCCCCCCCCTACCCTTCGACGAACACCTTCTTCAGTTCGTTCTTCAGGATCTTGCCGTTGGCGTTGCGCGGCAGGGTCTCGTGCCAGAACTCGACCTTTACCGGCACCTTGAAGGCGGCCAGGCGGTCGGCGACGAAGGCGCGGAGCTCCTGTTCGGTGGCGTGAGCGCCCTCCTTCAGGGTCACGACAGCCGCCGGCTCCTCGCCCAGGGTCTTGTGCGGGATGCCGACCAGGGCGGCGTCCATGACGGCGGGGTGGTCGTAGAGGACGTTCTCGACCTCGATGCAGTAGATGTTCTCGCCGCCGCGGATCAGCATGTCCTTGGCCCGGTCGATGATGAAGCAGAAGCCTTCCTCATCGAGGCGCGCCAGGTCGCCGGTCTTCACCCAGCCGTCGACGAAGGTCTGGGCCGTGGCCTCGGGCTTGTTCCAGTAGCCCTTCACCACCTGCGGACCCTTGCACCACAGCTCGCCGACCGAGCCGATGGGCAGTTCGACGTGCGGCTCCTCGACCGACATGATCTTCAGGTCGGTGACTGGCACGGCGGGGCCGCAGCTGTCGGGACGGTTCTCGTAGTCCTCGGCCGAGTTGGAGGTCGCCGTGGCCGAGGTCTCGGTCATGCCCCAGCCGTTGCCGGCGTGGGACTTGGGCCAGATTTCCTTGATCTTGCGGACCAGTTCGGGCGCCGAGGGCGCACCGCCGTAGGCCATGCTCTCGATGGAGCTGAGGTCGTACTTCTCGCGGGCCGGATGCTCGATCAGCTGCCAGGCGATGGTCGGCACGCCGCCGGCGCTGGTCAGCCGCTCGCGCTCGATGACCTTCATGGCTTCTTCCGGATCCCACTTGCGCATCATGGCCAGCTTGGCGCCGGCGAACAGCGTCGGGTTCAGCACCGCGAAACAGCCGGTGGCGTGGAAGAAGGGCACGCTGAGCAGCGACCCCTTCTGCGGCAGCGTGGGGTCGGGCGCCGGCGGTTGCTCGCCGCGGCGCAGGAAGGCGCGCGCCCCGGCGCAGAGGGCCGACATGATGTTGGAGTTGACGTTGCGCTGGGTGGCCAAGGCGCCCTTGGGCTTACCGGTGGTGCCCGAGGTGTAGAAGATGGTGGCGTCGTCGTCCTGTTCGATCGGCGTCGTCGGCAGGGGCTGATCCGGCAGCGCGGCCCAGCTGTTGGGACCGCCGATGCTGTCTTCGATCTTGCTCACGAACGGGTGGGCGACCTCGTCGACCATGCGGCTGACGAAGACGTGCTGCAGGTCGGGGCAGTTGGGGAAGTGCTCGGCCAGGCGGTCGAACCGCTCGGCGTCGACGATACAGATCTTGCTGCCGGAGTCGGTCAATCCGTACTCCAGCTCGGGGCCCGTCCACCAGGCGTTCAGCGGGGTGAGGATCGCCCCCAGGCTCATGCCGGCGTAGAAGGCCACCGGCCATTCCGGCAGGTTGCGCATGACGATGGCGATGCGATCGCCCTTCTTGACGCCCTTGGACTCCAGCACCTTGGCGAAGGCCGCGACGGCGCGGTGGAAGGCCTCGAACGAGATCCGTTCGTCCTCGTGGACCAGGAAGATCTTGTCGCCGTGCGCGCGGCCGATGGTGACCACGTCACGCAGGGTGGGCGGCGCGTTCTTCCAGACCCGGGTCTTGATCCCCCGGATCTCGACCTCCTCCATCTCGGTGGGCATGCCCGGCGCCGTGAGGATGGCGTAGGCCTGCTGCACGGACATGGCGGGCCAGGACGGATTGGACGCGGCGGCGTCGGTCATGCGCGGAACCTCCCAAGGGATACTGGAAAACGGTGACTCGGCGCTCTGCGGCGGCCTTGCCTCGTCAAAAGCACAGCGACGCCTCGCGCGCAAACATCTGTTTGACCTAGCGGGAAGTCGACAGCCTCGGCGCAATGAAATCGAGGAAAGCGCGCGCCTTGCGGGGCAATTCTTTCGCGGCCCAGAGCGCGTGCAGCGCCAGCGGCGGCCCGCTCCAGCCCTCCATGACACGGACCAGCCGGCCCTCGGCCATGGGCGCGGCGACCACGAAGGACGGCAGCAGGGCGACGCCCAGTCCCTGCACCGCCAGGTCGACGACCGCCTCGCCGGAACTGGCGCGGGTTTCGCCGCGCACCTCGACCTCGACCGTGCGGCGACCGTCGGTCAGCGGCCAGCGGCGACCGAAGGCGATGCCGGCGAAGTCGATGGTCGGCCCGTCGCGCAGTTCCTCCGGCTTGCTCGGCGTCGGGCCGTGCGGCCCCGCCACCAGCCACCGCTCGTAGGCGCCCAGCCGCCGGGCGGTCAGCCGGCTGTCCTCCAGCGCGCCGAGCCGGAAGGTCAGGTCCACCGCCTCGGCCACCGGATCGACCCGTTCGTCCTTGAGCACGAAGTCCAGGCGCATCTGCGGATGGGCGTCCAGGAAGGCGGCGGCCTGCGGGATCAGCTCGGCGCGGCCGAAGGCGACGGAGGCGGCGAGGCGCAGCAACCCGGCCGGCGCGCGGTCCAGGCCCCTCACGGCGGCCTCCAGCCCCTCGGCCTCGGCCAGCAAGGCCCGCGCCCGCTCCAGCGCCAGCCGCCCGGCGTCCGTCAGCGCGAGGCGGCGGGTGGTGCGGGTGAACAGCCGGGCGCCGAGCCGGGCTTCCAGCGCGTCCAGCAGGCGGCTGGCCGCGGGCTGCCCAAGGCCCATCTCCCGCGCCGCCCGCGAGATGGCGCCGGTGTCCGCCGCGCGGACGAACAGGCGATAGGCGTCGAGACGATCCATTCATGCGAATATGACATGGATGAACTTCAGAATGACAGCGTTATCGCAGCTCGCGCATCAGCCAATAGTCTGCCCATGGCTGATTTCCCGCTGCACACCCGGGCCACCGCGCCCTTCGCCTCCAAGCCGATCATGGAGGAAGCCAATCGCACCCTGGGCTACGTCCCCAACCTCGTCGCCCAGATGGCCGAGGCGCCGGCCCTGCTTGAGGGCTACGCGGCCCTGTCGGCGATCTTCCGCAAGGCCGACCTCACCCCGACCGAACAGGCGGTGATCCTGCTGACCGTCTCGGTCGAGCATGACAGTCACTACTGCACCCCGGCTCATACGGTGCGGGCCCGCGACACCGAGCTGGACGAGGCGTCGATCGCCGCCATCCGCGCCCGCCGGCCGCTCGCCGACAGCCGGCTCGAGGCGCTCCGGGCCTTCACGGTCAGAATGATCCGCGAGCGCGGCTTCGTGGCCGACGCGGACCTCGACGCCTTCACGGCCTCCGGCTTCACCCGCGCCAACGCCATGGAGATCATCCTGGCCGTGGGGCTCAAGACGCTCAGCAACTACGTCAACCACATCGCCGAAACCCCGCTCGATCCGCCGCTCGTCGCCGACGCCTTCGCGGCCGGCCGGCGGGCCGCCTGAGAGGCCACTTCCATGAAACCCCTCATCCTCGGCATGACCCTGATCGCCTGCGTCGCGCCCGCGGCCCCCGCCCTGGCCGCCAAGCCGCCCGTCTACACCGCCCCGCTGTCGGACGTGGCCGCCGGCGGCTACGACGTGGTCGCCTACTTCACCCAGGGCGCGCCGGTGAAGGGCGACAAGGCCTTCTCGACCGTCTGGAAGGGCGCGACGTGGCAGTTCGCGTCCGCCGGCAACCTTGCGAAATTCAAGGCTAATCCCGCCGCCTATGCGCCGCAGTACGGCGGCTACTGCGCCTGGGCCGTGGCTCAGGGCTACACGGCCAAGGGCGATCCCCGGAACTGGAAGATCGTCGGCGGCAAGCTGTACCTCAACTACAACGCCGAGATTCAGAGCCGGTGGAACAAGGACGTCCCGGGCTTCATCCGCAAGGGTGACGGCAACTGGCCCTCGGTCCTGGACAAGTAGGAACAGGCCGATGAAGCGCTACCTCAACTACGTCCCCGACCTGATGGCCGTGTTCATGGCCGTCATCTTCATGGATAGCCTGCGGTTCAAGTTCACCGACCACCCCAACACCCAGGAGATCTTCGGCCGCCTCGACGGCTGGGCCGGGTCGCTCGGCGCGGCGGGTCTGTTCGCCCACACCGGCCTGTTCTCGCAGTATGTGATCGGCGCGATCGAGCTGCTGGCCGCGACCCTGCTGATCGTCGGGCTGCACCCGCGCTTCAAGCCGCTCCAGGCCGGCGGCGCGCTGGCCGGACTGCTGGTGATGATGGGCGCCGTGAGCTTTCACCTGTTCACGCCGCTTGGCATCGACCCCAACAGCGACGGCGCCGGCCTGTTCATCGCCGCCTGCCTGAACCTGACCTTCGCGGTCCTGCTTCTGGGCCTGTTCCGCCGCAAGGCTTTGGCGGAGTTGCTGCGGCGGGTGGGCCGGGTCCTCAGTCCCTCGCCGGCCTAACCCTGGTTCGACAGGTCCAGCAGCGTCGGATTGAACATGCTGCGGACCTCGACGGTCTGCAGCAGGTCGTTGTTGCGGTAGAGCTTGAACATCGCCGGCTGCATGAAGGTCTTCTCGAAGCGCGCGAAGCCCTGGCGCGACGGCGGACCGGCGCGGACGCGCAGCACCTGCGCCCCGTCCGGCCCGGTGACCGTCTCGGCGATCACATTGACCCCGGCCAGGGTGAAGGAGGCCGGGTCGGCCGACTGCCGCTCGCCGTCGATGACCGTCTCGGCCACGACGCTGAAGATCACCCGCTCTAACGCCATGGCCCCCGCTCCCGCTACGCGACCGCCGAAAGACGGCCCAGCGCCGTTTCCAGCTTGGCCTTGGCGGCCTGCGCCTCGGCCAGCTTCTCGCGATTTTCCTCGATGACTTCCTCCTTGGCCTTGGCCAGGAAGTCCGGATTGCCGAGCTTGCGGTTGACCCGCTCGATGTCGGCGTCGTGGCCGGCGATCTCCTTGGTCAGGCGCGCGCGCTCGGCGGCCAGGTCGATGAAGTCGGCGATGGCCAGGGCGGCCGTCGCCTCGCCCGTCACGAAGGGCACGGACCCCGCCGGCGCCTCGCCCGGCGCGGCGCTGTCCAGCCGGGCCAGCGTCAGCAGCAGGTCGCGGTGGCGCTCGAGGCGGGCGAGGGTCTCCTGTCCCGCGCCGCTGAGGGTCAGCGGCACGCGGGCGCCCGGCGGCACGTTCATCTCGGCGCGGATCGAGCGGATCTCGGTGACCAGATCGACCAGCCAGCCGATCTCGGCCTCGGCCCCGGCGTCGATCCAGGCCGCGTCGTAGGACGGCCAGCGCTGGGCGATCAGCAGGCCGTCGCGGGCGGGACCGCCCTCCTCCGCCGTCCTGGCCCACAGCTCCTCGGTGATGAAGGGCATGACCGGGTGCAGCAGGACGAGGATCTGGTCCAGCGTCCAGGCGACCACGGCCCGCGTCTCCGCCTTCGCCGCCTCGTCGGACCCGTTCAGGATCGGCTTGGCCAGCTCCAGGTACCAGTCGCAGTAGACGTTCCAGATGAAGCGATAGAGCGCGGCGGTCGCGCCGTCGAAGCCGCAGCCTTCCAGCGCGGCGGTGACCTGGGCGGCGGTCTTGACCAGCTCGCCGCGCACCCATTTGTTGATCGTCTGCTGCACCGTGGCGGGGTCGAAGCCCTCGACCCGGACGCACTCGTTCATCTGGGTGAAGCGGGTCGCGTTCCACAGTTTTGTGCCGAAATTGCGATAACCTTCAATGCGTTGCGGCGACAGCTTGATGTCGCGCGCCTGGCCGGACATCGCGGTCAGGGTGAAGCGCAGGGCGTCGCAGCCGTAGCTGTCGATCAGCTCCAGCGGGTCCATGACGTTGCCCTTGGACTTGCTCATCTTGGCGCCGGAGGCGTCGCGGACCAGGGCGTTGATGACCACCCGCTGGAACGGAACCTGGCCGGTGAAGTGCAGGCCCATCATCATCATCCGGGCGACCCAGAAGAAGATGATGTCGAAGCCGGTGACCAGGGTGTGGGTCGGATAGAAGCGTTCGAGGTCGACGGTCTTCTCCGGCCAGCCGAGCGTGGAGAACGGCCACAGGCCCGACGAGAACCAGGTGTCGAGGACGTCCTCGTCCTGAGTCAGGACGATAGGCATGTCGGAACCGTAGACGTAGCTCTCGCGCCACTCGCGATACTCGCTATCGCTCTCCGCGACGCGAACCTCGATTCCTGGATAGTAGGATCGCGCTTGCTCCAGAATTTCATCCACAGTTTCGCCGACGAAGTACTGCTGGACGAAGGGGTTGTCCTCGCTCCCATAGGGGTGGTGTGGCCCATACCACGCCGGGATCCGGTGCCCCCACCACAGCTGGCGCGAGATGCACCACGGCTGGATATTCCGCATCCACTCGAAGTAGGTCTTGTCCCAGTTCTTCGGCTCGAAGACCGTGTCGCCGTTCTCGACGGCCGCGATCGCCGGCTTGGCCAGGGTGACGGCGTCGACGTACCACTGGTCGGTCAGCCACGGCTCGATGACCACGCCGGAGCGGTCGCCGTGCGGCACCATGTGGCGGGTCTTCTCGATGCCCTTGAGCCGCTCGGCCTGCTCGAAGCGCTCGATGACCATCTTGCGGGCCACGAAGCGATCGACGCCGACGAACTCGGCCGGGACGGGACCGGTCACCCTGCCGAAGGCGTCGAGGATATTGATCGCCTCCAGTCCGTGCCGCTTGCCGACCTCGAAGTCGTTGAAGTCATGCGCCGGCGTGATCTTCACCGCGCCCGAGCCCTTGGTCGGATCGGCGTACTCGTCAGCGACGATGGGAATCGAGCGGCCGACGATGGGCAGGGTCACGGTCTTGCCGAGCAGCGCCTTGTAGCGCTCGTCGTCCGGGTGAACGGCGACGGCGGTGTCGCCGAGCATGGTCTCGGGCCGGGTGGTGGCGACGACGATGTAGTCGCGCGTCTCCCACTCGGTCGCCTTGCCCTCATCGTCGAAGGCGACGGGGTACTGGTAGGTGACGCCGTTCTCCAGCGGATAGGCGAAGTGCCAGTAGGCGCCGTCGACCTCCTTCTGCTCGACCTCGAGGTCGGAGATGGCGGTCTGGAAGTGCGGGTCCCAGTTCACCAGCCGCTTGTCGCGATAGATCAGGCCGTCCTTGTAGAGCTGGACGAAGACCTTGCGGACGGCGGCGGACAGGCCCTCGTCGAGGGTGAAACGCTCACGCGACCAGTCGCAGCTGGCGCCCAGGCGGCGGAGCTGGTTCTGGATCGTGCCGCTGCTCTGGGCCTTCCATTCCCAGATCCGGTCGACGAAGGCCTCTCGGCCCATGTCGCGGCGGCCGACGTTGCCCTGCTCGGCCAGCTGGCGCTCGACGACCATCTGGGTGGCGATGCCGGCGTGGTCGGTGCCCGGCAGCCACAGCGCCGCCTTGCCGCGCATGCGCTGGAAGCGGATCAGGACGTCCTGCAGGGTGTTGTTCAGCGCGTGGCCGATGTGCAGGCTGCCGGTGACGTTGGGCGGCGGAATGACGATGCTGAACGGCTGGGCGCCGGGGTCATCGGTCGGGGCGAAGGCGCCCGACTCTTCCCAGGCCGCGTACAGGCGCGGCTCGACGGTCTTGGGGTCGAAGGTCTTTTCAAGCATCGGATGTCGCTAATGAAAACGGCGGCGCCGCGAGAGCGGGCCGCCGGTCTCTATCAAAGGTGATCGGGAACGCGAAGCGGCAAGGCCGGAGTCGCCTCCGGCCTCTATGGCCTAGCGGAATACTCGCTCGAGCTTTTCGCGCAGCACGGCGCGGACGATCTCGTCGAGGTTCTCGTCGGCCCACTGCTTCAGCTGCGGCTCGAGGATGACCCGCACCAGCTCGGTGATGGTCATGTCGCCGTGGATGCGGATGTCACCCGTGGGAACGAACGACGCCGCGGCCGGAGCCGGGTCGGCCATGAAGTCGGGTTCCGGCTCGGGCTCAGGCTCCCAGGCGGGCTCGGGCTCGGCCTTGGCGGCCGGGGTGTAGACGTCGAGGTCGCCCACGGTCTGCACGTCACCGACCGGATCAACCGTTTCGGTCAGTTCCAGGACGTCGTCGTCATCTTCTTCAGGGGCGACCGGTGCGGGAGCCGGCGCGGCCATCACGGGCTCGGGCTGGGGTTCCGGCTCCGCCGAGGGGGCGGGCGGCGCATCGTCCTCGGAGATGATACGGCGGATGGAGGCGAGAATCTCCTCCATCGTCGGTTCCTGGGCGGTCTGTTCGGACATGGGCGAGCCGTACCTGAGCGATGCGATTCCAAGCGGTAGCCTAAGCGCGCGTCGCCGATCCTGCAAACGCGCATCGTGGTGAACGCCACGATCCGCGCGTCGAGGGTCGCCTATTTCGCGGTGGCGACCGGCTCGTCGGCCGGCGCCGGCGAAATCACAGGTCCGCCGACACGGTCAACGGCCTCCAGGACGGGCTCCCACGGCACCCAGCCCCAGCTGGCGTTGACGCGGTTGGCGTTCGCGGCCGGGTCGTAGGTCTGGACATCCGGGATCAGGTAGCGCGCCTCGAGCTTGCCCATCGCGGCGAGCAAGGCGGCCGAGGCGACGTATTCATCGCGACGGGCGTTGACCAGGGCCAGCTCGGCGTTGCGCAGATCGGTCACGAGCATCGACCCCGGGAAGTGCGTGATGCAGAACG
>CAYTZY010000009.1:0-16687 GCA_964442795.1 uncultured Caulobacter sp. | reverse complement strand
CCTGCTCGGCGTTGAGCACGTCCAGCGTGGTGCGCAGGCCGACCTGGGCCTCCTGGCGGACGCCCTCGAAGGCGATGCGGGTGGCGCGGACCTGTTCTTCGCTGGCGACCAGGTTGGCGCGGGCGCCCACGAGGCTGTTCCAGGCCTGGGAAACGGTGCGCAGCGCCGTCCGGCGCGCTTCCTCGATGGCCAGTTGGTCGGCGCGGTTGCGCTCGGTCGCGGCGCGGATGCTCGAGTTGACCAGGCCACCGGTGAAGATCGGCATGCGAACAGTCACCGAGCCGGCGACGCTCTGGTCGTAGTTCTCGAACTGCCCGCCGAAGCCCGGCGAGTCATAGCCGATGGAGCCCGAGGCGGAGACGGTCGGCCGGCGCTCGGCGCGGGTCGCGGCCAGACGGGCGGCGCTGGCGCGTTCGCCATACTCGGCGGCGAGCACCTGCGGGTTGGCCTCCTCGGCGGCGACGAAGGCCTCGTCGACCGTGGCCGGCAGAAGGCTCACGAGCGAGGGTTCAGGGGCGAGGTCGCCGGGGTTCTGGCCGACGACGGCGGCGTAGGCGGCGCGGCTGATGGCCAACTGGGCCTGGGCGCTGGAGAAGGACGCGCGGGCGCCGGCGAAGCGGGCCTCGGCCTGGGCGACGTCGGTGCGGGTGATCTCGCCGACCTCGAAGCGGGCGCGGGCCTCGTCGAGCTGGCGCTGCAGGACGGCGACGTTGTCGGTGGCGATGCGCAGGCGTTCCTGGTCGCGGCGCACGTCGACATAGGCGGTGATGACAGTCTGCAGCACCTGGGCCTCGACGCCGCGCAGGCCCTCGCGGCCGGTCAGGACGTCGGCGCGGGCGGCGGAGATGCCGGAGGAGACACGGCCGCCGGTGTACAGCGGCTGGCTGACCGACAGGCCGGCGCCGCTGGAGCGAACGGTGGGCGTGTCGGCGTTCTCGTCGCCCACTTCGGTGTCGCGCCAGCTGGCGTCGCCCGACAGGCTGACCGTCGGCCGAAGCCCGGTGCGCGCCTGGACGACGCTTTCATCCAGCGCGCGCTGGCTGGCCCGCTGGCCCTGCAGGGTGGGATTGGTCTGGTAGGCCAGCGCGATGGCGTCCGCCAGGGTCTCGGCATGCGCGGGGGCCGCAAGACCGGCCAGAAGCCCAACGCTGCAAACGGCGGCGAGAAGGCCCGCCCGACGACTCTTCGACATTGTTTATCCCCGCGGGCTCACAAACATGCGAGCCCTTATATGATCGCCTGTAATCTCCGCCGCCAGTGGCGGCGAGTTAAGCTTTTTTCACGCGCCCTTTGCGGGCGTGTTTCAGTCTCGCCGAACTAGAAGGCGAAACCATGAACCGGTTCGAAGCCCGCCAGCCAGGGCGGCGTGGCCTCGAAGATGGGGCGGGCGGCGACGCCGTCCATCGCGCGAACATAAATCATCGCCTTTCCGGCCGGGCCGGCGCGCTCGATCACGCCCAGCCGGCCGCCCTGGGCCAGGGCCGCGGTCCAGGCGTCCGGCGCCTTGGCCACCGCGCCCTCGACGATGATCAGGTCGTAGTCAGCGCCGGGCACGGCCGTCAGATCCTCGCCGTCGAGACGGTCGACCGTCAGGCCCATGGTCTCCAGAACCAGGGCCGCGTAGGGCGCGGCGATGGCCAGGGCGCGGTCGCCGGCGGCGGGCCGCAGCGCCTGCAACAGCTTGGACACGTCGCGCGGCCGCAGCAGCCAGCGGCCGGGCGCATACTCGACCTCGGCGTCGGCATAGGCGGCGAAGCCCTTGCCGGCCGGCGCGACCGATTCCCGGGGAGCGGCGCCGATGGCGTCCTGCAGGGCCCAGTCTGTCACATCGGCCGGGCGCACCTGGCTGTCGAGCATGTTGAGCCGGGCGGCGGCGAAGTCGGCGCTCATTCGATCCTCTGAGAATCCGGGGACGACAGGGAGTTTGTCTGGCGGCTTATAGGTCCGGGGGCGAGGTCAAGGCAATGCGACCCTTCTTCGCCACGCTGCCGCGCGGCTACGAAGGGCAAGCCCGTGCTTGGGGGGACTTGTCCTGCGAAGCGCCGAAGGCGCGAAGCAGGATGGAGGCCTGGCCCGGAATCGAACCGGGGTGCAAGGATTTGCAGTCCTCTGCGTAACCACTCCGCCACCAGGCCTCACGCTCGTCCGGCGCTGGCGGCGCGCCGGGAGGGCCGGATGTCTAGCGGAGTGGTTCCTACGATTCAATGGCGAACAAACCGCTTGCGGCTCTCGCAGGGTAAGCGGTCATCCTCGCGGAAACGAGGAAGCCGCCCCATGACGACCACCGCCCCTCCCGTCCGTGACGTTCTGCCGGCGCACCGGTTCGACGAGGACCGGCTGCGCGCATGGCTCGAGCCGCGCATCGACGGGTTCGGGACCGGCATGCGGGTGCAGCAGTTCCAGGGCGGGGCCTCGAATCCGACCTTCCTACTGACCACCGACGGGCCGGACGGGCCGCTTCGTTACGTCCTGCGCAAGAAGCCGCCCGGCCAGTTGCTGGCCAGCGCCCACCAGGTCGATCGCGAGTTCCGGGCCATGAAGGCGCTGGAGGGCCACGTGCCGGTGCCGCACATGCGCGTGCTGTGCGACGACGACGCCGTCATCGGCGCCGGCTTCTATGTGATGGACTACCTGGAGGGCCGCATCTTCCGCGATGCGACGCTGCCGGGTCTGCAGCCCGCCGAGCGCGCGGCGATCTACGACGAGCTGAACGCCGTGCTGGCCCGCCTGCATGCGGTCGACCACGTGGCCGTGGGCCTGGGCGACTACGGCAAGGCCGGCGGCTATTTCGAGCGCCAGATCGGCCGCTGGACCAAGCAGTACCGGGGCGCCGAGAGCGAGCACATCCCCGAGATGGAGGCGCTGATCGAAAAGCTGCCGTCGCAGATCCCTCCCGACGACTCGGTCAGCATCGCCCACGGCGACTACCGGCTCGAGAACGTGATGTTCCATCCGACCGAGCCGAAGCTGATCGCCGTCCTCGACTGGGAACTGTCGACCATCGGCCACCCGCTCGCGGACCTGGCTTACAACGGCTTTCTGTGGCGCTCGCACTCGCCGTCCTGGGGCAGCCTGGACGGGGTCGACTTCGCTGCCAGCGGCATCCCGACCGAGGCGGCCTATGTCGAGGCCTACTGCCGGCGCACCGGGCGGAACGGGATCGAGGGCTGGCCCTTCTACATGGCCTTCTCGATCTTCCGTCTGGCCTCGATTTCACAGGGCGTCTACCGCCGGGTGCTGGCCGGCAACGCCGCCAGCGACCGCCCGGCCGAGAACGGCACGCCGCATCTGGCCCGCCAGGCGCTGGAGATCCTCGAGGCCGGCTGACGCATCGCGGCCGGCGCGCTCATTTTGTCGCCGTGCCCGCTTGCGCCCACCGGCGACCACGGCTATGACCCGCCCTCCTGAGAAACCTGATCCGCGGTAGCTCAGTGGTAGAGCAGCCGGCTGTTAACCGGCTGGTCGTAGGTTCGAATCCTACCCGCGGAGCCAGGTGTCCCCTTCCGGACATCGCCATCCAGACCGCTCGCCGACAGGCGGGACGCGCCGAGCCGCGAGTCGGGTATCCTTCGGCCCATGTCCGCGAGGTCCGTCACCGTCTTCGAGACCGCCATCGGCGCCTGCGCCCTCGTCTGGGGCGAGGCGGGGATCGTCGGGGCGTTCCTGCCGGAGGCGGACGCGACGGCGCTACGAGGGCGGATCGCGCGGCGCTTCGCCGGAACGGTCGAGGCCCCTCCCCCGCCGGCCGTCGCCCGGGCCATCGCCGGCGTCGTCGCCCTGCTGGCCGGGGAGAAGCGCGATCTGGCCGACGTGGCGCTCGACTTCAGCGCCGCCACCGACTTCCAGCGCCGCGTCTACGCCGTCGTCCGCGCCATCCCGCCCGGCGAGACCCTGACCTACGGCGAAGTCGCCGCCGCGATGGGCGAACCTCGCGAGGCGGCCCGCGCCGTCGGCGAGGCGATGGGCCGCAACCCGATCCCGATTCTCATGCCCTGCCACCGCGTGCTGGGCGCCGGCGGCAAGCCCGGCGGCTTCTCGGCCCCCGGCGGCGTCGAGACCAAGCTCAGGATGCTGCAGATCGAGGGCGCGACGATCGGCGAGGCGCCGACGCTGTTCCGGGACCTGCCGCTGGCGGTAAAGCCGCATTGACGGGGACATGTACCGTCTTCGGTACGTGTCCCCCGCCGCTTGCTGAAGCTGATGGGGACACGCACTGAAGTGCATGTCCCCGGACGGGCTCACTCCACCGCCACCGTGTAGTTCAGCGCCAGCCGGCCGCCGTCGGGATAGATCGTCTGCCCCGTCATGTAGCTGGCGTCGTCGCTGGCCAGGAACACGGCCACGCGGCCGATCTCGCCGGGCTCGCCAAAGCGCTTCAACGGCGTGCGGGCCAGGACGCCCTTCCTGGCCGCCTCGTCCTTCATCACACCCTTCAGGATGTCGGTGGCGATCGTGCCCGGGCCGATGGCGTTGACGCGGATGCCGTGGTCGGCGAGGCCCAGCGCCATGGTCTTGGTCAGCTGGTTGATGGCGCCCTTGCTGGTCACGTAGGGGACCTGTCCCGGGATCGCCAGCACGGCGTTGATCGAGCTCATGTTGATGATCACCCCCGGCTTTCCGGCGGCGACGAGGGCCTGGGCCACGGCCTGGCCGATGACGAACACGGCACGGACGTTGACGGCCAGCACGGCGTCGAAGTCCTCCAGCGTCGTCGAGAGGATGTCGCCGGGCTTCAGAATGCCGGCGTTGTTGACCAGCACGTCGATGACGCCCAGCGCCTCGCCGGCCTGCGCGACGGCCGCGCGAGCGGCGTCAGCGTCGGCGACGTCGCAGGCGATGGCCAGGGTGCGGACGCCGGTCTCGGCGGCGATCGCCTCGGCGGCGCGCCGGACCCCGGCGGCGTCGAGGTCGAGCAGCGCCACGTCCGCGCCCTCGCGGGCCATTTCCTGGGCGCAGGCCAGACCGATGCCGTTGGCGGCGCCGGTGACCAGCGCGCGACGGCCCTTGAGCCGCATCACCAGGCTCCGACGTTGGGCATCGAGGCCCAGGGCTCGGCCGGCGGCAGGTTCGGGCCCTTCTGGAGCAGCTCGATCGAGATGTTGTCGGGCGAACGCACGAAGGCCATGTGGCCGTCGCGCGGCGGCCGGTTGATCGTCACCCCGCCGTCCAGGAGCCGCTGGCAGGTCGCGTAGATGTCGTCCACGGCGTAGGCCAGGTGACCGAAGTTGCGGCCGCCCTGATAGTCCTCGGCATCCCAGTTGTACGTCAGCTCGACGGTCGGGGCGCGCTTCTCGCGGGCGGCCTCGACGTCCTCCGGCGCGGCCAGGAAGACCAGAGTGAACCGGCCGCCCTCATTGTCGAAGCGCGAAACCTCGGCGAGGCCCAGCTTGTTGACGTAGAAGTCCAGCGAGGCGTCGAGGTCCTTCACCCGGACCATGGTGTGCAGGTAGCGCATGGGGATGTCTCCTAGGTGACTCGGGCGCGGACCCGGAACTTGGGGTCGTCATAGGCCCGCGTCGAGACGACTTCCACCAGCAGATCGGCCGCGCGCGCGACCTGCGCGAAGGAGAGCGGCAGCGGCGAGAGGCCGAAGCGCATGACGTCCGGGTCGCGGAAGTCGCCGACGACGCCCCGCGCGATCAGGGCCTGGACGATGGCGTAGGCGTCCGGGTGACGGTAGGCGACATGGCCGCCGCGCGCCGCGCCGTCCGCGGGGCTGATCAGCTCCAGCGTCTCGCCGACCCGGGCGATGAACAGGTCGCCCAGGGCGCGGGCCTTGGCGGCGATGGCGGGAGCCCCGGCGGCGAGAGACAGGGCGACGCCGCTCTCCAGAGCCGCCAGGCTGAGGATCGGCGGCGTGCCGCAGGCGAAGCGGGCCACCCCCGGCGCCGGGCTGTAGTCGTCGACGAAGGCGAAGGGCGCGGCGTGGCCCATCCAGCCGGACAGCGGCGAGACCAGCGTCTCCTGATGCCGGCCCGCCACGAACAGGAAGCCCGGCGCGCCCGGTCCGCCGTTCAGGTACTTGTACCCACAGCCGACGGCGAGGTCGGCCCCGCAGCCGTTCAGGTCGACCTCGATGGCCCCGGCGCTATGGCTCAGGTCCCAGATGACCAGCGCCCCGACCGCATGGGCGGCGGCTGTCAGCCGCGCCATGTCGCGCACGGCGGCGGTCTTGTAGTGGATATGACAGAGGACCAGCACCGCGACATCCTCGGTCAGGGCCGCCTCGATATCGCCTGCCGGGCGCAGCACCAGCCGGCGGCCGCCGCCCAGCGTCCTGACCGCGCCTTCCAGCATGTAGAGATCGGTCGGAAAGTCGCCCGGCTCGCTCAGAATGACCCTGCGGCCGGGCCGGGCCTGCATCGCGGCCACCGCCAGCTTGTAGAGATTGGCCGAGGTTGAATCGGCGACGATGACCTCGCCGGGCGCCGCGCCGACGAGACCGGCGATGGCGTCGCCGACCCGTTGCGGCAGGCCGATCCAGTCGTGCTGGTTCCAGCCTCGCACCAGGCTGCGTCCCCACTCACGGCCGACGACCTCGGTCAGCCGGTCCCGCGTGGACAGCGGCAAGGGCCCCAGGGAATTGCCGCAGAGATAGATCAAGCCATCTTGCGACACGAAAGCGTCGCGATACCCGGCAAGGGGATCGCGGGTGTCCAGCAGCGAGCTATCCGGGGGAACGGTCATGTATGCCTTATCCGTCGCAGGGGGCGGTGAAACCACCCCACAAAAACGGAACATTTCCGGAATTTCATTTGCGAAGCACACGCGTTTTCAGCATATGGACACTGTTCAGATAGGCTCCCGGGGTGGGTTCGCGGACGCGTATGTGCGCGCCGGATCACGGGTTGCGCTCCGGGGTCGTAGATGAAGATCAAGCAATCGTACCTGTTCGCCGGCGGCATCGCCGGGGCCGTCATACTGTTCTTCATCATCGGCGGGATCGTCACCGCGATCAGCGCCGACGACAAGAAGGCGGCGACCGCCGCGGCCGGACCCGAGAAGATCGCCGACCCGCTGGTCCAGGTGTCCGTCGTGTCGCAGGCGCTGCGGCCTTACGTGGTCGCCGTGCGCGGCCGCACCGAGGCCAACCGCACCGTGATCGTCCGCGCCGAGACCGCCGGCCCGGTGGCCGCGACGCCGGCCCGCGAGGGATCGTTCGTCGCCCGCGGCACGGTGCTGTGCCGCATCTCCACCGACGCCCGCCAGGCCAGCCTCGACCAGGCCCGCGCCCTGCTCCGCACCCGCCAGCTCGAGAAGGAGGCCTCCGACCGGCTGGCCGCGCAGGGCTACCGGTCGCAGACCCAGGTGCTGCAGGCCCAGGCCAACCTCGACGGCGCCATGGCCCAGGTGCGCCAGGCCGAGGTGCTGCTCGACCAGGTCAACATCCGCGCGCCGTTCAGCGGCGTGTTCGACCGCCGCGACGCCGAGATCGGGACCTATCTGGCTCCGGGCGGCGCCTGCGGCACCATGATCCAGCTCGACCCGATGGTCATCGTCACCGATGTGGCCGAGCGTGACGTCGGCGGCATCCGTGTCGGCGCCACGGCGACCGCGACTCTGGTTTCGGGCGAGATCCTGACCGGTCGCGTGCGGCTGGTGGCGCGGGACGCCGATCCCGCCACCCGCACCTACCGGGTCGAGATCGAGGCCCCCAACCCCGGCGGCCGCGCCCGCGCCGGCCTGTCGGCGCAGGTGCGCATCAACACCGGCTCCGGGCCCGCCCACCTGGTGCCCACCACCGCGCTGGTGCTCGACTCCGCCGGCCGCCAGGGCGTGCGCTACGTCATCGCCGGCGACCGCGTCGCGTTCGCTCCGGTCACGGTCCTCGACGAGACCGCCGAAGGGGTGTGGATCAGCGGCCTGAGCGGCGACGTCCGCGTCATCACCGCCGGTCAGTCCTACGTGTCCGAAGGCCAGAAGGTTCGCATCCCGGCGAAGTAGCCGGAGCGTGATGGGAGAAGCGAACAGATGAGCGACGACCTTCACGACGGGCCCGCCAAGCGCGGGCTGATGGACGGCCTGATCGACGGCGCCATCGTGCGGCGGAAGGTCGTGCTCGGCATCGCCGCCATCGCCACCTTCTTCGGCCTGATCACCTATCTGAACCTGCCGCGGGAGTCCGAGCCGGACATCACCGTGCCGTTCGTCATGATCCAGGTGCCCTACCCCGGCGTGTCGCCCGAGGACTCCGAGCGCCTGCTCGTCCGGCCGCTGGAGCGCGAACTGCAGTCCCTTGAGGGGCTCAAGGAGATGAACGGCGTCGCGATGCAGAACGCGGCGATGGTCTATCTCGAGTTCGAGGTGAGCTTCAACAAGGACAAGGTGCTGCAGGACGTCCGCGCCAAGGTCGACATGGCCCGCGGCCGGTTCCCGCCCGACGCCGAAGAGCCGTTCATCCAGGAAGCCAACGTCAGCGACGACCCTTTCATCGGGATCATGCTGTTCGGCCAGGCTCCGGAGCGCACCCTCTACCAGACCGCGCGCGAGCTGCAGGACCGCTACGAGGCCCTCCCCGGCGTGCTCCGCACGGAACTGAGCGGCGGCCGCGAAGAGTTCATGGAAGTGACCATCGACCCGGCCCGGATGGAGGCGGCCAACGTCACCGCCCCCGAGCTGGCCCAGGTCATCGCCCGCAACAACCAGCTGGTCCCGGCCGGCAACCTGCAGACCGACCAGGGCAAGTTCGCGGTCAAGGTGCCGGGCGTGGTCGAGGATCCGGCCGACATCCTCGCCCTGCCGATCAAGCGCAACGGCGACCGGCTGATCACCATCGGCGACATCGGCGAGGTGCGCCGCACCTTCAAGGAGCCGAGTCGCATCTCGCGCTTCAACGGCCAGCCGGCCTTCTCGATCGACGTGGTCAAGCGCTCGGGGGCCAACATCCTCGACTCTGTGACCGAGGTCCGGAAGATCACGGCCGAGGAGCAGGCGCGCTGGAAGGCGGCCGGCCTGGATACGATCCAGGTCGACTACACCTTCGACCGCAGCGAGTTCATCGAGCGCAGCCTGACGATCCTGGAGAGCGGGCTGATCATCGCGACCATCCTGGTGATGATCATCATCGTCGCCAGCCTGGGCGTGCGTCAGGGGCTCATGGTCGGGATGTCGATCCCGATCTGCTTCATGATCGGCTTCCTGCTGCTCAAGGCCTTCGGCCTGACGCTGAACCAGATGGTGATGTTCGGCCTGGTGCTGGCCGTCGGGATCCTCGTCGACGGCGGCATCGTCGTGGTCGAGTACGCCGACCGCAAGATGGCCGAGGGCATGGATCGGCAGAAGGCCTTCGCCGCCGCCGGCAAGCGCATGTTCTGGCCGGTGGTGAACGGCACCCTGACCACGCTCTGCGCCTTCATCCCGTTCCTGTTCTGGAACTCGATCCCCGGGAAGTTCATGAGCTTCCTGCCGATCACCCTGATGATGGTGCTCAGCGCCTCGATCTTCGTGGCCCTGATCTTCACCCCGGCGCTCGGCTCGGTGTTCGGCCGCAAGGCCGGCGTCGATGAGGAACACCTGGCGGAAATCGAGAAGTCCGAACGGGGCGACCCGCGCGAGATGAACGGCTTCATGGGCTGGTACGCCCGCACCCTGTGGGCGGCCGGACATCACCCGATCCGCGTCACCGTGGCCGCGGTCGTCATTGTCGTGGGCATCTTCTTCGCCTTCGCCTCGAAGGAGCACCGCACCGAGTTCTTCCTCGACGAGGATCCCGAGTTCGTCAGCGTCTGGGTCAAGGCGCGTGGCAACCTCGCCGCCCCGGCCGCCGACCAGCTGGTGCGCCGCGTCGAGGAGCGCCTGCAGGGCGTCAAGGGCATCGACAGCATCTACGTCAGCTCCGGCCGCTTCACTGGCGGCGGCGGCTTCGGCGCGCCGCCCAACGACGCCATCGGCCGCATCTCCGTCGACTTCGAGGACTTCGAGGGACGCAAGGCGCTGGGCCTGCGCGGCAAGGACATCGAGGCCGAGATCCGCAAGCGCGTCGCCGATGTGCCCGGCGTCCTGGTCGAGGTGCGCCTGCCGCAGAACGGCCCGCCGCAGGGCAAGGACGTCCAGGTCGAACTGCGCGGCTCCAACCCTGACGCCCTCGAGGCGGCCGCCGACATGGTCAAGGCCCGCATGGCCGGCGACCCGCAACTGATCGAGCAGGAAGACAACCGGGCCTCGCCGGGCATCGAGTGGAACGTCAGCGTCGACCGCGAGGCCGCCGGCCGCTACGGCGTCGACGTCCTCAGCGTCGGCCAGGCCATCCAGTTCGTCACCGATGGCGTGCTGGTCGGCCGGTTCCGCCCCGACGACGCCGAGGACGAGCTCGATATCCGCCTGCGCTTCACGCCGGAGAGCCGCAACCTGGCGGCCTTCCAGAACCTGAAGATCAGCACGCCGATGGGCGCGGTCCCGGCCAGCTACCTGATCAAGCAGACGCCGGGCCAGCAGGTCACCTCGATCCAGCGTCGCGACGGCCAGCGCCTCGTGGTCATCCAGGCCAACGCCGCCCCGGACGTCGCCGCCAACGTGAAGATCGCCGAGATGAAGCAGTGGCTGGAGAAGGCCCCGCTCGACCCGTCCGTGCGCTGGAAGTTCACCGGCGCCGACGAGGAGGGCGCGGAGGCGGCGGTGTTCTTCATGACCGCCATGGCCGCGGCCCTGTTCATGATGGGCATCATCCTGCTGTGGCAGTTCAACAGCTTCTACGGGATCTTCGTCACCCTCTCGGCGGTGATCCTGTCGACGGTGGGCGTGCTGCTGGGCGTGGTCGTCAATCTGTTCGGCACGTTCGAGTATATCTCGGTGCTGATGCTGGGGACCGGGATCGTCGCCCTCGCAGGGGTCGTGGTCGGCCACAACATCGTGCTGGTCGACACCTTCTACCAGCTGCGACGGCAGGGCTACGCGGCCGACGAAGCCGCCATGCGCGCCGCTGTCCAGCGCTTCCGGCCGGTCATGCTGACCACCGTCGTGACGGTGATCGGCCTGCTGCCGCTGATGTTCCAGCTGCACCCCAACTTCCGCGGGGCGCACATGGAGTACAAGGCGCCGGGTTCGGAATGGTGGGTGCAGCTGTCGGGTTCGGTAGTCTGGGGCCTCAGCTTCTCGACCCTGCTGACCCTGTTCATCACCCCGGCCGCCCTGGCCGCGCCGGGCACCCTGGCCCGCCGGTTCGGCAACATCTACGCGATGCTGCGTCACGGCCAGCGCTGGAGCGACCGTCGCCGCCACGGCGACGCGGTCCGCCGCACCGACGACCTCGACACGCCGTTGCCGCGCGCGGCGGAGTAGGCAACGGAGCCGCTCCTTCTCCCGCAGGGGAGAAGGGAAGCGCCTACTTCCCGCGCGTCTGACGCTTCCACAGCGCCGCATACTCGCCGCCGGCGGCCAGGAGATCGGCGTGGGGGCCGCGCTCGACGATGCGGCCCTTCTTGAGCACCAGGATCTCGTCGGCGTCGACGATGGTCGACAGCCGGTGGGCGACCACAAGCGTCGTGCGCCCCCGGCGCGCCTTGCGCAGCGTCTGCTGGATCGCCGCCTCGGTGCGGGAATCGAGCGCGCTGGTCGCCTCGTCGAGGATCAGCACGCGCGGATCGGCCAGCAGCGCCCGGGCCAGGCCGACGCGCTGACGCTCGCCGCCCGACAGCTTCAGGCCGCGCTCGCCGACGCGCGTGGCCAGACCGTCCGGCAGCGAGCCGATGAAGCCCGACAGCTCCGCCGCCTCGGCCGCCGCGGCGACCTCTTCGGGCGACGCGCCAGGCCGGCCGAAGGCGATGTTGGCCTCCAGGCTGTCGTTGAACAGCGCGACGTCCTGCGGAACCAGGGCCACCGCCCCGCGCAGCGCCGCCATCTTCAGGTCGCGCAGGTCGACGCCGTCGATGGTCACCCGGCCGGCCTGCGGGTCGATCATTCGCAGGGCAAGCCGAACCATGGTGGTCTTGCCGGCGCCTGATGGACCGACCAGGGCGACGGTCGCGCCCGACGGGGCGATGAAGCTGACATCCACCAGGCCCTCGGACCTTGCATCATGGCGGTAGCTGACCCCCTCGAAGGCCACCGCACCGCCGGCGCCCTCCGCAGCCGGCGGCAGGTCGACGGCGTCCGGCGCCTCGGCCACGTCCGGAGACTGACGGCGCAGGTCCAGCATGGCCTCCATGTCGATGAACGACTGACGGATTTCGCGGTAGGCGAATCCCAGGATGTTCAGCGGTCCGTAGAGGTTGATCAGGATCAGGATGGCGGCGGTGACGTCGCCGGGACCCAGCCGCCCCGCCGCCGCCTCGAGGCCGGCCATCACCGCCATGACCGCCAGGCCCAGGCTCATGATCGCCGACTGGCCGACATTGAGCAGTGTCAAACTGTTGGTCGCGACCACCTGGGCCCGGCCGTAGACCGCCAGCGCGCGGCTGTAGTCCTCGACCGCGCGAGACTCGGCGCCGAACGCCTTGACGGTCTCGTAGTTGAGCAGCGCGTCGACGGCGCGGCCGGCCGCTTCGGAGTCGGCCTCGTTCAGCGCGCGGCGATGGGCGATCCGCCAGTCGGAAATGACGAAGGTGACGACGACATAGACCAGAACCGTGACGACCGCCGTCAGGGCGAAGCGCCAGTCATAGGCCGCGCCCAGCACGACGGCGGCGATGACCAGCTCGATCAGGGTCGGGCCCAGGTTGAACACCAGCGCCCGCAGCAGGAAGTCCATCGACCGCGCGCCCCGGTCGATCACCCGCGACAGCGAGCCGGTCCGCTTGGTCTGGTGATAGTCGATCGACAGCGACAGGGCGTGGGCGAAGGTCTCGGCCGCCGCCCGCGCCTGCGCCGCCTGGGCCACGGGCGTGAAGATGGCGTCGCGCACCTGCGGCGCGGCGGCGGAGAGCAGGCGGATGCCGGCCCAGCCCAGCGCCAGGGCGGCGAAGGTCGCGCCGACCTGCACGGCCGCGGCCTGTCCGGCGGTCAGGCGATTGACGGCCGCGCCCAGCAGCAGCGGGGCCAGCACGCCGGCGACCTTGCCCGCCAGCGTCAGGCTCAGCGACGCGGTCAGCCGCCAGCGAAGGCCCGGGGCCTTCGAGCGCAGCACCAGGCCGACCAGGTCCGCCAGGGCGGCGAGGGGTTTGACCTTCGTGGTCGGTTCGGGCGACGGCGGCCGCGCCTCGCGAACGGCGAACGCCCGCATCAGTCGCGCCGGCCGGTCAGCAGGGTGGTCTGCACGCCGCCGCCGGGGGTGCGCCAGTCGATCCGCCAGCCTCCGCCGACCGGCGTGGCGCGGAAGACGGCCTCGCCCAGCGGGTCGGGGCGCCGGGTCGCGACGGTGATGCGATCCTCGCCGCCCTCGCCCGCCACTTCGAACTCGTGCTCGCCCTGAGGCAGCGGCCGGACCAGGACGACGGAGAAACGTCCCTGGTCGGAGACCATGGCGTTGCCGCCGGCGTTGCGGTCAATGCGCAGGCCCAGGTCCGCCCTCGCCGCCCCGACGCCGGACACCACGGCGCCGCCGTCGCGGTCAAAGTCGATGGCCAGGATGCGCGGCCGCCGCGAAGGGGGCTCCAGCACCCGGGCCCCGCCGCCCGAGCGCAGCTCCGCGGCCCGGCCGTCCGGCGTCAGCACCAGGTAGCCCTCGGCGTTCACCTTGCGCTGACCGTCGAGCATGAACAGGCCGTAGAGCGCCACGGCGTCCGGTGTCGGGGCCGCGACGGACCATCGGCCCTTGTCGTCGGCGACGGCGGACAGGGTCTCGCCCGTCGGGGTGCCCAGCATGACCCTGGCGCCCGGCGCGGCCTGGCCGGAGAGGCGCACGCCCCCGGCGCCGGGGACCGCCTCGGCCACGGCCGGCGCAGGCAGATAGCGCGTCTCCGCGGCCGGCGCGGCCTTCGGCTGGACGCTCTTCCACAGCGGCTGCCGGCCCTCGCCACAGGCCGAGAGCAAAAGGACGGGAACCACCCCCGACAAGGCGACCGCGCGAAACGACACGACTCTTGAAACCCCTTGGTCAAAGTCCGATCATGGACACATCGTACGACCACGGCGCGCCCGCAAGCGCGCCTTTTTCATCCCCGGAGACTCCCTGGACATGACCAACCCGCCCGGACGCCTGGATTCGGTCTGCGTCTACTGCGGTTCGTCCAACGACGCCGACCCCGCCTTCCTGCAGGCGGCCTACGACATTGGCGGCGATATCGCCCGCGCCGGCCTCAAGTTCGTCTACGGCGGCGGCGGCGTCGGGCTGATGGGCGCCTCGGCCCGCGGGGCCAATGACGCCCGGGGCAAGGTGCTCGGGATCATCCCCGACTTCCTCAAGGGGCGCGAGCAGCCGTTCGACGACGTCGAGACCATCGTCGTGCAGTCGATGCATGAGAGGAAGATGATGATGTTCGAGGCATCGGACGGCTTCATCGTCCTGCCCGGCGGCATCGGCACGCTGGAGGAGATCGTCGAGCTGCTGTCGTGGCAGCGGCTGGGCCTTCACGACAAGCCGGTGATCTTCTACAACCCGCGCGGCTTCTGGAACGCGCTGTTCGAGATGTTCGACCACACCATTCGCGAGAAGCTGTCCCCGTCGGACCTGGCCCGGGCGTGGCGTTCGGTGGAACGAGCCGAGGACGTGGTTCCGGCCCTGCGTTCGATGGCCGTCGAACGGGACGCCGATGCGGTGCATCCCGACACGGGGCGCTTGACTTAGTTTTTAATTACAACTCACTATCCCGCAAGCGTCGGGCTCCCCTCCGGCGCGGGGATAGGAGAAGTACAATGCGCGTATCTGTGTTCGCCGCCCTCGCGGCGATGGCCCTGGCGACGTCCGCCTCGGCCGCCGGCCAGCCGACCAATGGCTGGCTGACCCTCAAGGACAAGACCAGCCGTAGCCACGTGATCTTCGATGGCGCCGTCTGGCAGTGCAAGGTCGATGTCTGCCGCTCGGCCAAGGTCAAGCCGGTCCCGGCCGACCGCGCCTGCCGCCGGCTGGTCAAGGAACTCGGCGAGGTCACGGGCTTCGGCTACCGCGGCGAGACCTTCACCCCGGAAGCGGTTGCGGCCTGCAATGCGGAGGCGACAGCGGAGTAGACCGGTCCCCGCCGCGGGGACCTTTCCCCGCGGCGAACGACGGGGGGCCGCCCCCTACCCTCGCACCCTCGGCACCGCGTCCAGCCAGCGGGCATAGGCGGTCTCCCGTTCGTGACTCTCGGCGACCGGGGTCAGGGACTCGAACGCCGGCCGGGCCAGCGCCGCTTCCTCCGGCGAGCTGAACACGCCCGCGCCCAGGCCGGCGAACAGCGCCGCCCCCAGGGCCGTGGTCTCGTGGTAGCTGGCCCGCTGCACCGGCAGCCCGGTCAGGTCGGCCAGCCGCTGGCTGAACCAGGCGCTTTTCGCCATCCCGCCGTCGATGCGCAACTCGGCCCCGTCGTGGAAGGCGTGGGGTGCGTCGGCGCGCATGGCCTCGATCAGGTCGCGGGTCTGCAGCGCGGCGGAATCGAAGGCCGCCGCCGCGATCTCGGCCCGACCGCTGTCGCGCGTGAGGCCGAAGATCCCGCCCCGGGCGTCGGGATCCCACCAGGGCGCGCCCAGACCCGTGAAGGCGGGCACCAGCACCACGCCATGGTCCGGTTTGGCCGTCCGGGCCAGCGCCTCGGCGCCCTGCGGCCCGCCGGCCAGGCCCAGTTCCTCGCCCAGCCACTGGATCGCCGCCCCGGCCACGAAGATCGAGCCCTCCAGCGCGTAGGTGGTCTGACCGCCCAGACGCGCCGCGACCGTGGTGAGGAGGCGCGAGCGGCTGATCGACTTCTTCGTCCCGGTGTTGAGCAGCATGAAACAGCCGGTGCCGTAGGTGGCCTTCATCTCGCCGGGCCGCACGCAGCCCTGCCCCATCAGCGCCGCCTGCTGGTCGCCGGCGACACCCCGGATCGGCACCGGCCGGCCCAGGATCGCCGCCTCGGTCTCACCGTAGTCCCCGGCGCAATCGAGCACGGTCGGCAGCATGGCGGCCGGCACGTCGAACAACTCCAGCATCTCGTCGGACCATTCCTGGCGGCCGATGTCGAACAGCAGGGTGCGCGAGGCGTTGGTGGCGTCGGTGGCGTGCACCTTGCCGCCCGTCAGCTTCCAGATCACCCAGCTGTCCATGGTGCCGGCCAGCAGCTCGCCGCGTTCGGCCTTCTCCCGGGCGCCGGGCGTCTCGCGCAGCAGCCAGGCGATCTTGGTGCCGGAGAAGTAGGGATCCAGCAGCAGGCCGGTGATCTCGGTCACCCGTTCCTCGCGCCCGGCCTTCTTCATCCGTTCGCAGTCGTCCGCCGTCCTCCGGTCCTGCCAGACGATGGCCGGGGCGATGGGCCGGCCGGTGGCCTTGTCCCAGATGACCACCGTCTCGCGCTGGTTAGTCACGCCGATGGCGACGACGTCGGCGGCGCGCCCGCTTTTCTCGACCGCCTCGCGCAGCACGGCGGCGGAGGCGGTCCAGATTTCGTCCGCATCGTGCTCGACCCAGCCGTCGGCGGGATAGCTCTGCCGCAGAGGCCGCCCGGCCTCCGCGAGGGCCTGGCCCTTCGTGTCGAACACGATCGCGCGGGTGCTTGTCGTTCCCTGGTCAAGCGCCACGATCACCGGATCGCCCATGCGTTTCGACTCCCCACTGTGCTTTGGTCTGGTTTAAGCATGTTTTCACGGGGATGGTGCAGGCTGATGCTGCGCCCGATCCGGGAAGCCGGGGACGTTCCGT
>CAYTZY010000008.1:8291-59552 GCA_964442795.1 uncultured Caulobacter sp. | reverse complement strand
GAGCACAACCTTGCCAAGGTTGGGGTCGTGAGTTCGAATCTCATCGCCCGCTCCATTTAGAAGATCGATCTCGTCAAAGGCCGGGCCCAGCGCCCGGCCTTTCGCGTTTCCGGGCCGCCGTCGGCGCCCCGGTTCCGGTTGGCGGCCTTCAGCGAACGCAGTCCCGGTTTGAAACGCTTTCTTTGGAACTGGTCCGCATATTGAGCGCCGGTGAATTCTCCAGAATGGGGAGCGGGGCGTTGTTCAAGGTCTTTTCGTGTCTCGTGAACGAGCACGACTACCGCATGGTGGCCATCGCGGGGCTGGTCTGTCTGTGCGCCTCGCTGACGGCGTTCCGGCTGTACTCGCGTATGAACGGCGCCCGGGGCCTGGCGCGCGCCTCCTGGCTGCTGTTCACGGCCCTGGTGGCCGGCTCCGGCGTCTGGGCGACCCACTTCCTCGGCATGCTGGCCTATGACCCGGGCGTGCGGACCGGCTTCTCGCCGACCGGCACGATCATGTCGCTGATGGTGGCCGTGCTGTTCATGGCCGCCGGCTTCTTCGCCGCCGGCGCCAGCCGTGAGCGCGACGTCGTCAACCAGCTCGCCGGCGGTCTGCTGATCGGCCTCGGCATCGGCGCCATGCACTACACGGGCATGTCCTCCTTCGTGACCCAGGGCGTCATCGTCTGGGAAGCCGCCACCATCGGGACCTCGGTCATGCTCGGCGTCGCGGGCGCCTCGGCGGCCCTGCTGCTGGCCGGGGAATCGCGCGGCATGCTCCGCCAGGCCCTCGGCGGCGTCACCCTGACCCTCGCGGTCTGCGCCCTGCACTTCACCGGCATGGGCGCCATCACCATGGTCCCCGACGCTTCCATCGTCGTTCCCGACCAGCTGTTCTCCGGCGGGCTGATGACCCTGGCGGTGACCAGCATCACCGGCCTGATCGTGCTGGCGGGCCTGGGCGCGGTGTTCATCGAATCCCAGACCACCCAGTCGGCGCTCGAGCGCATCCGGACCCTGGCCAACGCCGCCTACGAGGGCATCGTCGTCGTCCAGCAAGGGACCATCAAGGACGCCAACGCCGCCTTCTGCGAAATGGCCGGCGCGCCGCTCGACACCCTGGTCGGCAAGCCGCTCATGGACGGCATGCTGACCTTCGACGACTCCCGCGGCGTCCACACCGACGGCGCCGACCGTCGCGAGGGCCGCATGCAGCCGATCGACGGCGGTCGCTCCATCCCGGTCGAGATCTTCGCCCGCCTGATGGATGACGGCGCCCGGGCCGAGACCCGCGGCCTGACCGTCCTGGCCATCCGCGACCTGCGCGAGCGGCGCTCGGCCGAGGAGAAGATCCGCTATCTGGCCGAACACGACGGCCTGACGGGCCTTCCCAACCGCAACGCGCTGCAGGCGCGGCTGGCCGCCACCCTCGACCGGGTCGAGGCCTCGGGCGAGCGCCTGTCGCTGGTCTGCATCGACCTGGATCACTTCAAGGAGGCCAACGACCTGCACGGCCACCTGGCCGGCGACGCGGTGCTGGTCGAAACCGCCCGCCGCCTGCAGGAAAGCGTCGCCTCCCCGTCCTTCGCCGCGCGGCTCGGCGGCGACGAGTTCGTGGTCGTCCACGTCGCCGACCAGGATCAGGACCAGGCCACGGCCGCCGCCGAGCTGGCCGGCCAGCTGCTCGAGGCCCTGCGCGAGGGCGTCCAGTACGAGGGCCAGGAGCTGGCCATGGCCGCCAGCCTGGGCGTCTCGCTGTTCCCCGACGACGGCCGCACCGGCGAGGCCCTGCTGGCCAACGCCGACATGGCCCTCTACCGCGCCAAGGAAAGCGGCCGCGGCGCCTATCGCTTCTTCAAGCGCGAGATGGACGAGTCGATCCGCGAGCGCCGCAACCTGGCCCGCGAGCTGCGCCAGGCCATCATCGACGAGGATCTGGTCGTCCACTACCAGCCCCAGGCCCGCGCCTGCGACGGCGAGATCTGCGGCTTCGAGGCCCTGGTCCGCTGGAAGCACGCCACCCGCGGCATGATCCCGCCGATCGACTTCATCCCGCTGGCCGAGGAGACCGGCCTGATCGTCTCGCTGGGCGAGTGGGTGCTGCGCAAGGCCTGCATCGAGGCCGCGACCTGGACCCGCCCGCTGAGCATCGCGGTGAACCTGTCGCCGCTGCAGCTGAACCAGCCCAACCTGCCGGCCCTGGTGCACGAGATCCTGATCGAGACCGGCCTGCCCGCCTCGCGTCTGGAGCTGGAAGTCACCGAGAGCGCCCTGTTCAAGGACTACCAGCGGGCGCTGGACAACCTGCGCCGGCTCAAGGCCCTGGGCGTGCGCATCGCCATGGACGACTTCGGCACCGGCTTCTCGTCGCTGTCGACGCTGCAGTCCTTCCCGTTCGACAAGATCAAGGTCGACAAGAGCTTCGTGGAGAACATCCACCGCGACGAACGGGCCACGGTCATCGTCAAGGCGGTGCTGGGCCTGGGCCGCAGCCTGGACATCCCGGTCGTCGCCGAGGGCGTGGAGACCGACGAACAGCTGCAGTTCCTGCGCGGCGAGGATTGCGCCGAGGTGCAGGGCTACGCCATCGGCCGCCCGGCCCCGGCCGACACCCTGTCGGCCTGGACCTGCGGCGATGCGGTCGGCTTCGTCATCACCGATCCCGCCGAGGTGATCGCCAAGCTGGCCGAGGTGAAGCCGCCGCGCCGACGGAAGAAGGCGGCGTAGGGGGGCGTTCCCATCGCGGGGGTGGTCGCGACGACTACCGCTTCTTCAGGCTGCCCAGCACGCCGCGCAGCAGTTCGCGGCCGACCTGGCTGGCGATGGTGCGGACCAGGGTCTTGCCGAAGGCCTCGCCCATGGTCTGGCGGCTGGAGGAGCGGCGCGGCGCCGGGGCGCGGTCGTAGCGGTCGCGGCGCGCCTGTTCCTTTTCCCAGGCCTTCTCGTCGGCCTCGCGCCGTTTCGCGGCGGCGGCCTCCGCCTCGGCCGCTTCCGCCTGGCGGGTCGACTGTTCGGCGCGGGCCTTGAGCAGCTCGAAGGCAGACTCCCGGTCCTTCGCGGTGTCATAGAGCCCCCGCACCGGGCTGGCGGCGATCACCGCGCTCCGCTCGGCCTCGGTGGCCGGACCCAGCCGCGAGGCCGGCGGCCGGATCAGGGCCCGGGCCGTGACACAGGGCGCGCCCTTCTCGTCCAGCACCGAGACCAGCGCTTCGCCCACGCCCAGCGCCTGGATGGCCTCGGCGGTGTCGAAGGCCGGGTTGGGCCGGAAGCTGGCCGCCGCCGCCCGCAGACCCTTCTGCTCGGCCGGGGTGTAGGCCCGCAGCGCATGCTGGAAGCGGTTGCCCAGCTGGGCCAGCACGGGGTCGGGAATGTCGGCCGGGCTCTGGGTGACGAAATAGATGCCGACGCCCTTGGAGCGGATCAGCCGCACCACCTGCTCGACCTTCTCCAGCAGGGCCTTGGGCGCATCGCGGAACAGCAGGTGGGCCTCGTCGAAGAAGAACACCAGCCGCGGCTTGTCGGGATCGCCCACCTCCGGCAGCTCCTCGAAGAGCTCGGCCATCAGCCACAGAAGGAAGGTCGCGTAGAGCCGGGGGCTCTGGATCAGCCTGTCGGCGGCGAGGATCGAGACGACGCCCCGGCCCGAGCCGTCGACCCGCATCAGGTCGGAGAGCAGCAGCGCCGGTTCGCCGAACAGATTGGCCCCGCCCTGGGTCTCGAGCGTCAGCAGGCCGCGCTGGATGGTGCCGATCGTCGCGGCCGAGACGTTGCCGTATTCGGTGTCGATCTCCTTTTCGTTGTCGGCCACATACTTGAGCGCCGCCTGCAGGTCCTTGAGATCGAGCAGCAGCAGCCCCTCGGCGTCGGCGACCTTGAAGACGATGTTGAGGACGCCCTCCTGGACCTCGTTCAGCTCCAGCATGCGCGACAACAGCAGCGGGCCCATCTCCGAGACCGTGGTGCGGATCGGGTGGCCCCGCTCGCCGAACAGGTCCCAGAACACCGTCGGCGGCGCGTCGGGACGCAGGTCCAGGTTCATGCCGGCGGCCCGCGCCAGCAGCTTTTCTCCCGGCGTTCCGGGCAGGCAGATGCCCGACAGGTCGCCCTTCACGTCGGCGGCGAAGACCGGCACACCGGCGTCGGAGAAGCCCTGGGCCAGGATCTGCAGGGTGACGGTCTTGCCGGTGCCGGTCGCGCCGGCCACCAGCCCGTGCCGGTTGGCGCGATCGAGCCGCATCGTCTCGGGCTTGTCGGAGAAACCGACGAACAGAAGCCCCGGATCGTTCGCGCCGTTCATCTCGTTCTCCATGCAACCGCGGGGTCGAAGCTAGGCCGGGCCGGGCGCTTCGCCAAGCTGGCGGATTGACGGCCGTTCGGACGACCGCGACAGTCCCGCCAGCCCGAGAGGATTCCATGGCCAAAGCGCCCGCCAAGCCCGCCGCCGCCAGGTCCGCGACCGCCTCCGCCGCGAGCGCCGCGGAGCCGGCCGCGGTCGCCGGCGACAAGATCACCCGCAATGCCGTGGTCATCATCGCCGTCATCGCCACGGGCTGCGCGCTCTGGCTGCTGCGCGGGATCCTGACGCCGCTCGCCCTGGCGCTGTTCATGGCGATCATGGTCGACAGCTTCGCCCGTCGCCTGGAGAACCAGTGGCCCAGGCTCCCCGACGCCCTGTCCCTGCTCGCCGCCGTCGTGCTCTCGCTGGTGATCTTCGGCCTGACCGTGCTGGTGGTGGCCGACAATGCGCGCAGTTTCGTCGATCAGCTGGTCGGCTACGGGCCGCGCCTCGACGGCCTGATCGCCCAGGTCTACGGCCTGTTCGGCATGCAGGCGCCGCCCTCGCTGACCGAGGTGATCACCGACCTCAATCCCAAACAGTACCTGGGGGAGTTCGCCACCGGACTGCAGGGCGTGGCCTCGGACGCCTTCTTCGTCCTGATCTACCTGGGCTTCATCATCGCGGCCAAGCGCGGGTTCCGGCGCAAGATCGTCGCCCTGTTCCCGCACAACCGCGAGCGGGACGAGGCGGTCGTGGTCTTCAACCGCATCCGCGACGGCGTCGAGCGCTACCTCTGGGTCCAGACGGTCACCGGGCTGATGATCGCCGGCGGGTCCTGGCTGGTCATGGTCGCCCTGGGCCTCGAGAATGCGCTCTTCTGGGCCTTCCTGATCTTCCTGGCCTCCTACATCCCGATCATCGGCGGCTTCATCGGGGTGGTGCTGCCGCCGGTGTTCGCGCTGGTCCAGTTCCCCGACCTCTGGCAGGCGATCGTCATGCTGGCCGCGCTGCAGGCCATCCAGTTCACCGTCGGCAACGTCATCCAGCCCAAGATGCAGGGCGACAGCCTCAACATCGATCCGGTGGTGGTGCTGCTCTCGCTGGCGGCCTGGGGGCTGCTCTGGGGCCTGCCGGGCATGTTCCTGTCCACGCCGCTGGCGGTGATGGCGATGATCATCCTGGCGGAGTTCAACGGCACCCGCTGGATCGCCATCCTGATGAGCGAGAATGGCGACCCCCAGGGGCTCGATGATCAGGGCCGCCGCCGTCGTCGCGGCCGCCTGTTCGGTGATTCTCGCGAGAACTCTTGAACCGCCGCGACGCGCGCCTATCTGAAGTCTTGTCCGGGACGCACTCCCCTGCCCGCCCGGACCCCCGGCGCCCCGCCCTCCCCCGAAAGGGCGCCGCGAAGAAAGCGCCGCGTCATCCCCCCGACGCCGCGCCCGGAGCGCCGCCGGATCCCCCCTCCGGCGGCGCATTCCGTTTCAGACCCTCCCTCGACGGCCCATAGCCAAACCGACAGGGACGACCTAACGGAAAGTTCTTGCCTAAACTGGCGGCTCAAGGTTGATCCGCCACCCAAGCGGGCTAGGCTCGCGGGAACGATCCACGGGGAAACGCCATGAAAGGCGAAAGCCTTCACCCTGCCGAGCAGGGCCTCGCCGCCGCCGGTCTGACCAGCGCCTTCGCCACCGCCCTCGGCCGGAAGTCGGGCGGGCTCAAGCCCGACGAGTCCGCCTTCGTCGCCCAGGTCGCCGCCGACGCCGACGTCGAGGAGCTGCCCCACGGCTCGCTGCAGGACTTCGCCGCGGCCCTCGCCGACTTCTGGGCCTTCGGCGACAAGACCGGAGGCGACGCCCCCGCCATTCGCATCCGCGCCTGGACCGGACCCGGCGGCGCCCGCGGACGTGATCTGCTGGAAATCGTCCAGCCCGATCGTCCCTTCCTGGTCGACTCGATCATGGGCGAGATCGCCGAGTCCGGCTTTCCGATCCGCGCGTTGTTCCACCCGGTGATCGAGCGCGGCGGTCGCCGGCTCTCGATGATCCAGGTGCACCTCGATCCGCTCGGCGACGACCGCGAGCAGGCGCTGATCGCCGCCCTCCAGGCCACCCTGGCCGACGTCCGCATGGCTGTGGAGGACTTCGACGCCATGCAGGCGCTGATGCGCCGCACCATCGAGGAACTGGCCGCCGCGCGGGCGCCGATCTCCCCCGAGGAGCTGGCCGAGGATATCGCCTTCCTGGAATGGCTCGAGGGCGAGGAATTCGTCTTCCTGGGCGCCCGCGTCTACGAATACCCGCGCACCGCCGACGGCGGCTATGCGTCGGAAGAGCCGCTGTACCAGACCGAGGGCAATCTCGGCGTCCTGCGCGACGCCGACCGGCGCGTGCTGCGCCGGGCCAGCGAGCCGGCCATCCTGTCCAGGACGCTGCAAAGCCACCTCGAGAGCACGCCACCGCTGACCGTGGCCAAGTCCAACCTGCGCTCGCGCGTCCACCGCCGCGGCTACATGGACTATGTCGGCATCAAGCGGTACGGCCCCGACGGTCGCCCCTCGGGCGAGGTCCGCTTCGTCGGGCTGTTCACCGCCGAAGCCTACGACGCCCCCGCCCGCGACGTGCCGCTGATCCGGCGCAAGGTGGCCGGCGTGCTGGCCGGCGCCGGCGTGACCAGCGGCGGTCACAGCGAGAAGCGCCTGCGCAACATCCTCGAGACCTGGCCCCGCGACGAGCTGTTCCAGACCTCCGAGGACGAACTGCGGACGCTGGCGCTGGGCGTCATGCATCTGCACGACCGGCCGCGCGTGCGCGTCTTCGCCCGCCACGATCCGTTCGACCGTTTCGTCTCGGTCCTGATGTTCGTGCCGCGCGAGCGCTACGACTCCGGCGTCCGCGAGCGGGCCGGCCGTATCCTGGCCGAGGCGTTCAACGGCCGTGTCTCGGCCTGGTATCCCAGCTTCTCCGACGCGCCGCTGGCCCGGGTCCACTTCATCCTCGGGCTCGAACCGGGCGCCCGCGCCGAGCCCGACCTGCTGGCCGTCGAGGCCGAGATCGCCGAGACGGCCCGGACCTGGGGCGACCGCTTCGACGCCGCCGTCCGCGCCGCGCCGCCCGCCGGCGGCGTCGCGCCGACCCTGGCCCGCTGGGCCGGCGCCTTCAGCGTCGGCTACCGGGGCTACTACCCCGCCGACGAGGCCCTGATCGATCTGGCCGAGATCGACGCCATGGGCGAGGAGGGGTTCCGCACCCGCGCCTTCCGCAACGTGGGCGACTCCTCGATCCGGTTCCGGTTCAAGGTCTATCGTCGCGGCGAGTCGGCGCCGCTGTCCGACGTCATGCCAATCCTCGAGCACATGGGCCTGAAGGCCCTGATCGAGGACGCGTTCGAGCTGACGCCGCAGACGGCGGACGGCGGTCACGAGACGGTCTGGGTCCACGAATTCCTGCTCGAGGACGAAGGCGGCGAGCATCTGGTCTTCGCCGACGTTCAGGACGCCTTCGAGGCCGCCTTCACCGCCGCCTGGACCGGCCGCACCGAGAGCGACGGCTTCAACCGCCTGGTGCTTGAGCTGGGCGTGTCCTGGCGCGACGCGGCGCTGCACCGGGCCCTGGCGCGCTACCGCCAGCAGTCCGGCCTCGACCCCAGCCAGGCGGTGCAGGAGCAGGCGCTGAAGGACCACCCCGGCGTGGCGCGCCTGATCCTCGACCTGTTCCGCATCAAGTTCGACCCGGCCATCGCCGTCGACATCAAGGCGCGCGACACCCAGGCCTCCGCGGTGATGGACGAGATCGTCCAGTCGCTGCAGGCCGTCGAAAGCCTGGACCATGACCGCGTCCTGCGGCGCCTGGCCCTGCTGGTCGGCGCGGTCAAGCGGACCAACTTCTACCAGACCGGCGAGGACGGGCGGCCCAAGCCCTACATCTCGTTCAAGGTCGCCAGCCGCGAGCTGGACGACCTGCCGGCGCCCAAGCCCTACCGCGAGATCTTCGTCTCGGCCCCGCATGTCGAGGGCGTCCACCTGCGCTTCGGGCCGGTGGCCCGCGGCGGCCTGCGCTGGTCCGATCGTCGCGACGACTTCCGCACCGAGGTGCTGGGCCTGGTCAAGGCGCAGCAGGTCAAGAACGCGGTCATCGTGCCGGTCGGCTCCAAGGGCGGCTTCTATCCCAAGCAGCTGCCGCGCGGCGGCACGCCTGACGCGGTGCGGGCCGAGGGCATCCGCGCCTATCGCACCTTCCTGTCGGGCCTGCTCGACATCACCGACAACATCGCCGCCGACAACAGCGTGGTGCGGCCCCCGGCGGTGATCGCCCACGAGGCGGACGATCCCTATCTGGTCGTGGCCGCCGACAAGGGCACAGCCACCTTCTCCGACATCGCCAACGGCCTGGCCGAGGACTACGGCTTCTGGCTGGGCGACGCCTTCGCCTCCGGCGGCTCGGCCGGCTATGACCACAAGGTCATGGGCATCACGGCCCGCGGGGCCTGGGAAGCGGTCAAGCGCCACTTCCGCGAGGCCGGCAAGGACATCCAGACCACCGACTTCACCGTCGTCGGCGTGGGCGACATGTCCGGCGACGTGTTCGGCAACGGCATGCTGCTCAGCCGGCATATCCGCCTGATCGCCGCCTTCGACCACCGTCACATCTTCATCGACCCCAACCCGGACAGCGCGACGTCGTTCGAGGAGCGCCAGCGGATGTTCCAGCTGCCGCGCTCGTCGTGGGAGGACTACGACAAGGCGAAGATCTCCGCCGGCGGCGGGGTCTTCGCGCGGAACCTGAAGTCGATCATCCTCACCCCGGAGATCAAGGCGGCGCTGGAGATCAAGGCCGACGCGGTCTCCCCGGCCGAGCTGATGACCGCCATCCTCAAGGCCAAGGCCGAGCTGCTCTATCTCGGCGGCATCGGCACCTATGTGAAGGCCAGGGACGAGAGCAACGCCGACGCCGGCGACAAGGCCAATGACGCCATCCGCGTCAACGGCTCGGACCTTCGGGTCAGGGTGGTCGGCGAGGGCGCCAACCTGGGGCTGACCCAGGCGGGCCGCATCGAGTTCGCCAGGAGCGGCGGTCGCATCAACACCGACGCCATCGACAACTCGGCCGGGGTCGACAGTTCCGACCACGAGGTCAACATCAAGATCCTCACCGGCATGGTCGAGCGGGCCGGCAAGATCACCAGTCGCGAGGACCGCAATGTCCTGCTCGCCTCGATGACCGACGAGGTCGCCGAGCATGTGCTGGCCCACAACTACGACCAGACCCTGGCCATCTCGCTGCTCGAGCAGGACGCGCCGGGCGAGCTGGAGAACCACGGCCGGTTCATCACCGAGCTGGAAACCAGCGGCCGGCTGAGCCGCAAGGTCGAGGGCCTGCCTGACGTGGCCCAGATGGCCGAGCTGGCGGCCGGCGGCGCGGGCCTGACCCGGCCCGAGCTGGCCGTGCTGCTGGCCTACGGCAAGCTCGACCTTTTCGACGAGATCGTCGGCTCCAAGGCGCCGGACGACCCCGCCTTCGAACAGGTGCTGGAGGCCTATTTCCCGACCGCGCTCGGCCAGTACGACGAGGACATGAGGCGCCACCGGCTGCGGCGGGAGATCATCGCCACGGTGATCGACAACGAGCTGGTCAACATCTGCGGCCCGACCTTCCCCTCGCGCCTGCGGGCGGCGGCGGGTTGCGACACCCGCGCCCTGGTCACCGGCTTCGAGGCGGCGCGCCGGATCCTCGGCTTCGGCGAGACCTGGGACGCGGTGGCGGCGCTGGACGGCAAGGCTCCGGCCGAGGGCCAGCTGGCCCTGTTCCGCGCCCTGGCCCACACGCTGCGCAGCCAGACCTACTGGATGGCGCGGCGGGCCGGCGAGGGCGGCGTCGACGCCCTGACCGACCGCTACGGCCCCGGCATGGACGAGCTGCGGGCCCTGACGCCGGGCATCCTGTCGAGCTTCGAGCAGAAGACCGTCGCCCGCCGGGCGGCGATCTTCGTCAAGGACGGCGCCCCCGAGGCCCTGGCCCAGCGGATCGCGGCCCTGCAGCCGCTGACCACGGCGACCGAACTGGTCGACCTGGCCAGCGGCCTGGGCTGGCCGGTCGCGGCGGCCGCCAGGCTCTACCACCAGGTCGGGGCGGCCTTCAGCTTCGACCGGCTGCGGGCGGCGGCCGGCGAGAAGCGCGGCGGCGACCACTTCGAGCGGATGGCCGTGCGCCGTCTGGTCGAGGACATGCTGGCCGAGCAGGCCCAGGTCACCCGGGCGGTGATGACCTTCGGCGCAACCGCCGACGCCGCCGGAACGCCGGAGCAGGCGAAGTCGACCGTCGCCTCCTGGGCGCAGATGCACTCCGGCCCCGGCCGGGCGGTCAAGCGCACCATCGAGGAGATCGAACAGGCCGGCGGCGGCTGGACTTTCGCCAAGCTGACCATCGCCAACGCGGCGCTGCGGGAACTGGCCGGCGCGGCGGTGGGGTAGGCGTCTGCCGGGGACATGTACCGTCTTCGGTACGTGTCCCCCGCAGCTTGCAAGCGGATGGGGACACGCACTGAAGTGCATGTCCCCGGCTACGCCACCGCCGCCCGCAGCGCCTTCACATAGAATCCCCGCGCCTGCTCGCTGAGGTCGGGGCGATATCGCGTGCGCGGGTCGTTGGCGTCATCGTCGTCGAAGGCGTGGGTGGCGTCCGGGAAGACCAGCGCCTCGACGCCGAGCCCGTCGCGCCGCAGACGGTCCAGCGCCGCCTGCGGATGGCGCACCCCGACCACGGCGTCCTTGCCGCCCAGCACCGCGAACACCTTCGGCCGCGCGCCCTGCCAGCCGCGCGCCGAGGTCAGCGAGGGGAAGGCCGCGTAGGGGTAGACCAGGAAGGTCCCGCGTACGCCCTTGAGCAGGTCCGGACCGGCGTCGCGCAGGCCGGTCATGCGGGCCGCGCCGTCGCCCTGCGCCATGGCGTCCATGATCGTCCAGCCGCCGTGGCTCCAGCCGGCCGCCACGACGCGGGAGGCGTCGGCCCAGGCTTGCCCGCGCAGCCAGTGCATAACCGCGTAGAGATCCGCCGCCCGCTGCGCCCCGCGCAGGGTGGCGCCGGTGCAGACCAGCAGGCTGCCGTCCATCCGCGACAGGCCGCGCGGCCGGAAGCTGTCGACGATCACCACCGCGAACCCGGCCTTCACCGCCTCGGCGGCGTAGGCCTTCTGGAACGGCTGGGCGCCGGCGCAGCCGTGCAGCTGCAGCGCCACGGGAAAGGGGCCCGGTCCGAACGGCTTCGTGACCGAGAAGCCCGATGTCATCCGCTCGGCGTGGCCGGCGACGGTGGTGGGAAGCGCTGCCATGGGCGCAGGATGTGAGCAAACGCTCACATGGTCAAGCCTGTCCTTCCCATCCGTCATCGTCGGACTTGTTCCGACGACCCATGAACACGGCGGACAGCAAGAAGGGCGCGGATCGCTCCGCGCCCCTCCCGTCAAACTCACCACGCATGGGTCCTCGCGACGAGCGCGAGGATGACGGGGATGGGCAGCACTAGTGCCGGAACACCCGCACGCCGGTGAAGGCCATGGCCAGGCCGCGTTCGTCGGCGGCGGCGATGACTTCCTCGTCGCGGATCGAGCCGCCCGGCTGGATCACCGCCGTGGCGCCGGCCTCGGCCGCCTGGATCAGGCCGTCGGCGAACGGGAAGAAAGCCTCCGAGGCGCAGGCGCTGCCCTTCAGGTCGAGGCCGAAGTCGCTGGCCCGGATGGCCGCGATTCGCGCCGAGTCCTTGCGGTTCATCTGGCCGGCGCCGACGCCCAGGGTCTGGCCGTTGCGGGCGAAGACGATGGCGTTGGACTTCACATGCTTGCCGACGGTGAAGGCGAACAGCATGTCGCGGACCTCCGTCTCAGTCGGCTGGCGCTTCGTCACGATCTTCAGATCGGCCGGCGTGATCAGGGTGGTGTCGCGGCTCTGGACCAGGAAGCCGCCGGCGACCGAGCGGAACACCTCGCCCGGCGCGTGGGCGTCGGGCAGGGCGCCGGTCACCAGCAGGCGCAGGTTCTTCTTGCCCGCGAACACGGCGACCGCGTCCTCGTCGGCGTCCGGGGCGATGACCACCTCGGTGAAGACCTCGACGATCGCCTCGGCCGCAGCGCGGTCGAGCTTGCGGTTGACCGCCACGATGCCGCCGAAGGCCGAGACCGGATCGCATTCCAGCGCCCGCTTGTAGGCGCTCAGCAGGTCGCCGCCGGTGGCCACGCCGCACGGGTTGGCGTGTTTGACGATGACGCAGGCCGGCTCGCTGAACTCGGCGACCAGCTCGAAGGCGGCGTCGGTGTCGGCGATGTTGTTGTAGCTGAGCTCCTTGCCCTGCAGCTGGCGGGCGTTCGCCACCCCCGGCCGCGCGGCGCCGTGGGCGTAGAATGCGGCCGCCTGGTGCGGGTTCTCGCCATAGCGCATGGTCTGGATCAGGGTCCCGGCGATGGCCTTGCGCGCGGGCTGCGTATCGCCCAGCTGCTGGGCGAACCAGGTGGAGATGGCCGCGTCATAGGCCGCCGTGCGGGCATAGGCGCGGGCCGCCAGCGTCTTGCGCAGGGCCAGGGTCGTGGTCCCGGTCGCCTTGAGCTGCTCGAGCACTTCCGCCATGTCGGCCGGGTCGGTGCAGACGGCGACATAGCCGTGGTTCTTGGCCGCCGAGCGGATCATCGCCGGGCCGCCGATGTCGATGTTCTCGACGCAGGCGGCGTAGTCGCCGCCGGCCGCCACCGTCGCCTCGAACGGGTAGAGGTTCACGTACAGCAGATCGATGCCGCCGATGCCGTGGTCGGTCATGGCCTTTGCATGTTCGGCCGCGTCGCGGACGCCGAGCAGGCCGCCGTGCACGATCGGATGCAGGGTCTTGACCCGCCCGTCCATCATCTCCGGAAAGCCGGTCAGCTCGCTGACGTCCTTCACCGGCAGCCCGGCCGCCGCGATCGCCGCCTTGGTGCCGCCCGTGGAGACCAGCTCGACACCGAGGCCCGCGAGGACCTTCGCCGCTTCGACGAGGCCGGTCTTGTCGGACACAGACAGCAGCGCGCGCTTCACGGGCGCGGCGTCGGGGGCGGCGGGATAGTCGGGGGCGGCAGGCATGGTTCGGCTCTCCGGAGGATCAGAAGGAGCCCAGGCGCGCGGCAGGGCGCGCCATCAGCAAAAGTGGCAGCCGGTTTTGCGTCCGATGGCGCGCTACTCGAAGTAACGCGCCTTCCGGGCGGCGAACCGCTGCGCACTTCGCCTGAAGGCGCGTCGTTCGCGCTCCCCGGTGGTGGGCCACCTTCAGCGCCAGTCACGCGAACGGGGGCGTAATAGGGCGAGTGAGGGGTCAACTCAAGCTTTCCCTCCCCCTTGTGGGGAGGGTGGATCGGCGAGGCGAAGCCGAGACGAGACGGGTGGGGCAGGCAGCGATCCTCCCCCGACGTCGAAGGCGACCATCACTTGCCCCACCCTGACCTGCTTCGCAGGTCTGTCCCTCCCCACAAGGGGGAGGGAGGCGCTAGGCGCCCTCCGCCCTGGAAAGCTTCCACCGCACCCGGCCGCCCTTGTCAGCGCTGGCCTGGCCCTTGAGGACCACCTGGACGGTGCGTCTGGCGATGCCGCCGTCGACGTGGAGCGAGGGCTCGACCGAGACCTCGATCGCGTCGTTGCGCAGCCACCAGCCCTGGTCGTGCGGGCCCTTCAGCAGCACGCTCTTGCCGTCGCGGGCCAGCGAGGCGCGGGCGTCGGGGTGCAGGTGGAAGCGGACGGTGAAGGGGAAGTAGCGGCGCGGTCCGGTCTGTTCCTTCTCGACCTTCGGCCGGAAACTGTCCTCGCCGCGCAGTTCGTCGGTGACCCGGTCGAGATAGAGCTTGCGGTCGTGGATCAGGCCGAAGCGCCGGACCCAGCCTTCGTGGCTGACCTCCAGCCAGGCGGCGGCCTCGGATTCGTGGCGGCGGGCCTCCACCGCCCGCGGCGCGCCGGTCAGCCGCGCGCCGAGCGCCCCGGCGGCGACGCCGCGCAGGGGCTGGCCGGTCGACAGGTCGGCGAGGCTGGCGGTCGAGGCCGCGTCGGTCAGCCGCAGGGCGTGCGGCGCGCCCGAGGCCGCGCTCCAGCCGCAGCCGACGATGATCGGGTCGGGGCCGCAGCAGATCTCCATCGCCAGCGGCTGGGCACAGGCGGTGACGCTCCAGCGGCCGCGCGCCGGGGCGCCGGCGTCGATCATGATGGTCAAGGCAGGCGATTCCAGCCGCTCATAGCCGCCGTGCGGGGCGCGGCGGCGGACCCGGTCCTCCCCCTCCTCATGGGCCAGGGCGGCGGCCACCCGCCGGGCCGAGGCCGCTTCCCCGCCCTGGAAGGCGGCCAGCCGGCCGTCCGGCAGGGTGAAGAACCGCGTCGCGGCGCTCAGCCGGTCGATCGCCCGGGGCAGTTCGTCAGGTCCCGCCTGCCCCCGCTGGTGCAGGGCGTCGTCGAGGGTCAGCAGGTCGAACAGCAGCTCCAGCCCGGCCTGGGGCGAGCGCGAGGCATGGACGCCGTCGGTTCCCACGGTCAGCGGCAGGTCCCGGCGCAGCCGCGCCATCGCCAGGTCGATCAACTGCTCCCCGGCCTCGCCGGCCAGGGCGCATCCGGCGACGCCGGCCGCCACCGCCCGCTCCAGCGCCCGGTCCGGCGCCTGGCTGATGCGGGTCAGGTGCCGGGCCTGACGGGCGAGATCCAGCAGGAACACCGAGCGCTCCGCGTCGGAGGCGGGCGCCGTCAACCGCCGCGCCGCGCAGGCCAGGTTGAACACCCGCCGCTCGAGGATATCCGGGCCCCAGGAAAAGCCGTTCCAGCGGCCGAACACCCGCCGCCAGTCGCCGATCAGCCTCAGGCCCGTCCGGGACCCCGCGTCGCCGGCCGCCAGCAGATCGCCCATCCAGTCCATGCGGTGCAGGGCCGCGGCGAAGCGCCGGTCGGGGCTGGCGCGGTCGAACGGGTCGCCCTGCGGCCCCACGCTCATCTGGGTCCCGGCCAGGTCGAAGAGGCCGACCAGGATCTTGCGGCCGCGCTCGGGCTCCACCGGCCGCAGGTCGCGGGGATTGGCGGCCAGTCCGTCGGGTTTGGGGCCGGCGATGGCCATCCGGTGGAACGGCGTGCCGAACCACTCGCGTTCCAGGAACCGGCGCGCGCCTTCTCCGGCGGCCTGGACGGCGAGCGCGGCGGACGACGGCGAGGGAAGGCGGGGCGCGTCCACGACCCCGATCAGCCGCCCTTCAGGGCGGCGATGTTGCCGGCGTAGGCGTCAGGCCCGCCCTTGAACACCGCCGAGCCGGCGACCAGCGCGGTCGCGCCGGCGGCCATGCACTGCGGCGCGGTGACCGGGGTCACCCCGCCGTCGACCTCGATGTGGATGTCCAGGCCCGCCGCGTCGATCATCCTGCGCAGCCGCTCGATCTTGCGCAGCTGGCCGGGGATGAAGCTCTGGCCGCCGAACCCGGGGTTCACGGTCATGACCAGCATCAGGTCGATGTCCTCGAGGATCCACTCGACATGCTCGACCGGGGTCGAGGGGTTGAACACCACCCCGGCCCTGGCCCCCAGCTCACGGATGCGCTTGAGGCTGCGGTGAAGGTGCGGCCCGGCCTCCGGGTGGATGCTGACGATGTTCGCGCCGGCCGACACGAACGCCTCGAGATAGGCGTCCACCGGCGCGATCATCAGATGGACGTCGAACGGGATCGAGACGTGGGGCTTCAGCGCCTTCACCACGTCCGGGCCGATGGTGATGTTAGGCACGAAGTGGCCGTCCATCACGTCGATGTGGAGCCAGTCGGCGCCGGCCGCTTCCACGGCGCGGCATTCCTCGCCGAGCTTCGAGAAGTCGGACGCCAGGATGGAGGGGGAAATGATCGGGGCGGGCATGCCTTGGTCTAACCGCGCGGGCGCCGCTGAACAAGGACGGGAGGGCCGATCAGAACCGCCGGACGAGCCTTGCGGCGAAGAAGCCGTCGACGCCGCCGGGCAGATGCTGCGGCAGAAGGCGCAGCCAGCCATCGGGCACCGCGGCCTCCGGCGCGCCGCCCTCGCCGGATTCGACGGGGTCGAGGTCGAAGTCCGGACGCCGGGCGAGGAAGGCGCGGATCTGGCTCTCGCCCTCTTCCGGCTCCAGCGAGCAGACACAGTAGACCAGCCGACCCTTGGGCTTGACCCGGTCGGCGGCGGAGTCGAGCAGGCGCTTCTGCACGGCCGCCAGCTTGGCGATGTCCAGCGGCGAGGCGGCCCAGAGCACGTCCGGATGGCGGCGGAAGGTGCCGGTGGCCGAGCAGGGCGCGTCGAGCAGCACCGCGTCGAACTTGCGCGTGTCCTTCCACAGGATGCCGTCGGCGGCGACGATCTCGGCCTCCAGGTTCAGGCGGGCGAGGTTCTCGGTCACCCGCTTGAGGCGGTCGGCGGAGCGATCCAGCGCCACCACGCTCGCGCCGGCGGCGGCCAGCTGCATCGTCTTGCCGCCGGGCGCGGCGCAGAGGTCCAGCGCCGTCTCGCCCGGCTGGACGTTCAGCAACCGGGCGGGAATTGCGGCGCCGGCGTCCTGCACCCACCAGCGGCCCTCGGCGAAGGCCGGCCATTCGGCGACGTCGCCGCGCAGGGGGGTGCGGACGCTGCCGCCGGGCAGCACCTCGCCGTCCAGCAGGGCGGCGATGGCCGCCGCGTCCGCGGGGTCGCGCACCGTGAGGTCGGTGGAGGGTTCCAGCGCGATGGTGGCGGCCACGGCGCGGGCGGTCTCCAGGCCGAAGGCGGCCTTCCAGCGGGCCATCAGCCACTCCGGCGCCAGGGCCTCGGGGTCATCGGCCGGCGGGCCGTCGCGGAGCAGGCCGCGCAGGATGGCGTTGACCAGCCCCTTGAACGGCCGGGTGGCCTTGGCCTTGTCGGTCAGGGTCACGATGGTCGAGACCGCCGCGTGGTCGGGCACGCCCATCCAGAACACCTGGGCGACGCCCAGCCGCAGCAGGGTGCGCACCCGCTCGGGCGGTTCCCGGGTCAGCCTGGCCCCGATGGCTCGGTCGATAGGCCCCAGCCGGCGCAGCGCAGCCATGGTCAGGGCTCGGGCGAAGGCCCGCTCGCGGGGGTCCAGCCGCGTCGCGGCCGGCGCGGTCAGGGCCTCGTCGAGGCCTGCGCGCCGCGCCAGGGCGGCTTCCAGGAAATGTACGGCGGCTTCCCGCGCGGGAAGGCCGGCTTCTTCGATCTCGGTCACGCGCGCCCCGTACCCTTTTCCGGCGCGGGGCGCAAAGGCGTCAGGCCGAGGCCGGTCGACGGAGGCCGGAAGCGATCGCGGCGATGAACAGCAGCATGCCCAGGATGGCGGGCAGTTCGGCGGCCATCATCACCTTGCCGCTCATCCTGCCGGTCAGCACCTGCGGCAGCAGGACGCCCATCAGGATGGCGCCGGTCGCCGACAGCACCAGGTTGGCCCACGGCATCCAGCCGCGCCTTGGCGACAGGGCGTAGAAGCCGCCCATGATGCTGAGGCTCACCCAGCCGAGCAGGTTGAGGTGGGCGTGAGCCGGCGACAGGCTGTGGTCGCCGGACATGCCCATGTGGCTGCCCCAGGCCATGCCGGCCAGGCCGCACAAGGCGGCGACGAGAAAGAAAGCGCTAGAGACACGTGGCATTATCGGAAGCCCCTGAGCTGGCCCGTCTCCCCACGGGCGGGGAAACGAAACCAGCGTTCGGTGAAGGGATCAAGCAGCGGCGAGCGCCTGCTCCCGGCGACGGAAGCTCAGGGCCACGGCGCTGAGGAAGGCGATAAAGCCCAGGATGATCAGCGGACCGCCGAGCATCAGCAGCGGGCCGAGCTGGGCCGGGGTGGCCTTGCCGGTGAACATCAGCAGCAGGGCCGTGGTCATGGCGATGATGCCGATGTTGTTGAGGAAGAAGTTGCTCTTCACCAGCCAGCCCGGCGTGTTCTTGCCGATCAGGGCGTAGAAGGCGCCCATGACGGAGAGGCTGACGAAGCCGAGAAGGTTGAGGTGCGCATGGGCCGGAGACGTGGCGAAGTCATGAGTAACACTCATGTACATACCCCAGCAGGTCCCAATGACGATATAGATGGCGGCCATCAAAAAGAAGGCGTTTGGCCAACGTGACATAGTTGTAATGCTCCGTGGTTTCTTGTTTTTGTTGCGGTGCGCCCTAAATCATCGCTGATCGTTGTTCGCAAGACGGAGTTCGGTTAAATCTTGTCCATGCACAGTGACAACGACGGCCCGCTTCCGCCCGGAGCCAACCCCGACAAGCGCCTGACGCCGGCCGCCCGGCGGGCGCTGGAAGAGGCCGCCGCGCGTCGCGCCGCCGCCGGCGAGGACGCCCGTCCCGCCGAGCAGGGCGGCCCCGCCGGGCCCGAGCCGACCCGTTACGGCGACTGGGAACGGAAGGGCGTCGCGGTCGATTTCTGACCGGCCCCCGATCCGCTTCGCCACGCGCGAACTTTAACCACGAGCCCTTCGCGCCTCAGGGGCAACCGGTCGCGCCGCGCGGGAAGAGGGCCCAGTGTCCGCGCTCCACAATCCGGAGCGGCGCCATGACGTGGTTCACAAGGCTGACCCTGGGCTTGCTGAGTCTTCTGGTGCTCGCCCGCGCCGCCTCGGCGCAGACGCCGCAGTACCAGATCTATTTCGTCCAGGACGACGGGACGGTGACCCCGGCCGAAATCTACCAGCCCTCGGGCGCGCCGCAGGCTCCGGCCGCGCAGGGCTATGGCTACAGCCAGACGTCGGGCTACGCGGGCGGCTACGTCGCGCCGGCGCCCGCGGCCCAGGGCTACAGCTATGCGCAGGACTACAGCGGCGGCTACGGCGGTCGCTCCCCCTGCTGCACGGGAGGCTACACGCCGCCTCCGCCTCCGCCGGCTCCGCCGCCCCCGTCCTACGGCTGCTGTACGCCCGCGCCGCCGCCGGTCTACAGTTCAGGCTGCTGCGCGCCCCGGCCGCCGTGCCAACCCCATCCGCCGCATCCGCCGCATGGTTGCCCGCCGCCGAACTGGGGCGAGGTCACGCTGAACGACAGCTTCTTCTGGGGCGGCGGCGGCGTGGGGCCGGAGTACATCGCGGGCGGCGGCGGTGGCGGCGGCTACGCCTACGCCGGGGCCGGCGCGTCGTCCTATGCCTATGCCAGCGCCTCGGCCAGCGCCCGGGTCACCGTCGGCGGCCGCGGCGGCTACCGGCCGCCCTACAAGCCCCCGCACCGGCCTCACAAGCCCGGCGGCAAGAAGAAGGGCTGTGGCGGCTGCCACTAGAGCGCGTCAGGCGCCCGCCATCTCCGCGCCGATCTTCAGCGCCGCCTCGCGGGGGGCGCCCGCGGCGGTGATCGGGCGGCCGACCACCAGATGGCTGGCGCCGTTACCGAGCGCGTCGGCCGGGGTCGCGGCGCGGGCCTGATCATCGGCCCCGGCCCAGGCCGGCCGCACGCCGGGCGTCACCACCAGGAAATCCGGCCCGCCGATGCGCCGCGCCAGCGCCGCCTCGTGCGGACTGGCCACCACGCCGTCGACCCCGGCGTCGACCGCCTGGCGGATGCGCCGCTCGACCAGCTGCTCCACCCCCATGCCGTAGCCGATCTCCGCCAGGTCCTGGCCATTGAGGCTGGTCAGCACCGTGACGCCGAGGATCTTCGCCGAGGTCGCCCCGCCGCGGCCCTTGACCGCCGCCTTCATCACCTGCGGCTGGGCGTGGACGGTCAGCAGGTCGCAGGCCCCGGTCCCGACGATGGCCGCCGTCGCCTTCTCCACCGTCGCCCCGATGTCGTGCAGCTTCCAGTCCAGGAACACCTGTCGACCGCGCTGCTTGAGGTCGCGGGCCATCTCCATGCCGCCGACGGCCAGCATCTGGAGTCCGATCTTGTAGAAGGACACGCTGTCGCCGAGGGTCTCGACCATATCCTCCGCCTCGGCCCGGCCGGGCAGGTCGAGAGCGACGATCAGGCGCGGATCGGCGAGGGGCATGGCATTCTCCCGGTTTGAAGCGCGCAGGCGCTCCCGGCGCCGGACAAGGGCGCGCAAGTCGATGATTTGGGCTAAGAGCGTTCCATGAGCCTGACCGAATACGCCGTCAACTTCTTCGTCGCCCTGTTCGCGCTGCTGGACCCGATCGGCAACGTGCCGGTGTTCGCGGCGGCGACGGCGGGCGCCCTGGCGGCGGGCCGGCGCTGGGTGGCGGTCTACATCAGCCTGTTCGCCTTCGTGTTCATGACCTTCTTCTTCTTCAGCGGGCTGGCGCTGCTGGAGTTCTTCGGCATCTCGCTGCCCGCCTTCCGCATCGCCGGCGGCGTCATCCTGTTCCTGATGGGGCTGGAAATGGCGCGGGACGACTTCACCGCCATGTTCGCCGACGCCGCCGAGGGAGCCGAGACCGAAGGGGCCCGCGCCTATGCCCGTCGCCGCTTCGAGCGGCTGGTGGTGCCGTTCGCCATGCCGCTGCTGATCGGGCCCGGCGCGATCTCCAGCGTGGTCATCTTCGCCAGCGAGGCCAAGCAGTTCGGGCTGCAGGGCATGGCGGCCGGGATCGGGGTGATCGCGGCCGTGAGCGTGGTGACCATGCTCTGCTTCTGGCTGACGCCGGTGATCAGCAAGCTGCTCGGCCGCATCGGCCTGACCATCATCGTGCGGGTGCTGGGCCTGATCCTCTGCGCCATGGCGGTGCAGTTCATCATCATCGGCGTCTCGGACGCCGCCCGCAGCGGCATCATCAAGACCGACGTCGTGACGCCCTACACGTCGGAAAAGTAGGTCCTCGCGCTCAAACCATCACCGTCATGGCCCGGCCTGTCCGGGCCAGCCATGCGTGATGAGGAGGGTTGTGTGCGCGGCTTGGCGGCGTCTCAAGCCTTGCCTGCCCGTGTTCATGGCTGGTCCGAACGAGTCGGGCCATGACGACAAGGGCGCGCGAGTCCTACACCTTCCGGAACCGCGAACCCTGGCTGGCCATCAGCGCCAGCGCCCAGTCGTCGGGCAAGAGCTTTGCGACCGCCGCGATGGCCTTGTTGGGCAGTCCGGGGACGCAGATCGGGCGGTTGGCCTCGGCCGCCTCGTAGCCGGTGGCGGCGACCTCATCGGCGCCCAGCCACAGCCATTCGGGCGTCGACTGGGCGACCTGCGCGCGGGTGGCGTTGACGTCGTGGAATTCCGAGAAGGTGAAGCCCGGGCACAGGGCGCTGACATGCACCCCGGTCGCCTGGTTCTCCAGGTGCAGGCTCTGGGAAAACTTCACCAGGAAGCTCTTGGTCGCCGCGTACTGCGTATGGCCGGCCGGGCCGGGGACCAGGCCGGCCAGCGAGGCGACGTTGACGATGCGTCCGAACCGCCGCTCGACCATGCCCGGCAGCAGCTTGTGGACCAGCTCGCAGGGCGCGATCAGCATCACCTGCAGCATGTCGCGCTGGGCCGCCCAGTCGGTCTCGGCATAGGCGCCGGGCAGGCCGTAGCCGGCGTTGTTGATCAGGGCGTCGACCACGCGGCCGTGGCCGGCCAGATCGGCGAGGATGGCGTCCGTCGCGCCGGGTTCGGCCAGGTCGGCCGCCAGGGTCAGGGCCTCGACCCCGAACCGCAGGCGGATCTCGCCGGCCAGCGCCTCCAGCCGGTCGACGCGCCGGGCGGTCAGGGCGACGTCATAGCCGTGGCTGGCGTAGATGCGGGCGAAGGCGGCGCCGATGCCGGCGGAAGCGCCGGTCACCAGCGCGAGGCGGCGGGCCATGCGGGCGGACCTTTCAGGACCTTGAGCGAACAGGGTCCAAGAGTGGCCCGCCCGCCGCGCCGGTTCAAGCGGCCCGCGCGAGGCCGGCCTCCGCGCCGCGCGACCAGCGCAGGGCGGCCAGGGCCACGCGCTCGCCGAGCAGTCGGGCGGTCTCGCGATCGCCGGCCGGGGGCGAGATGTCGGGCGAGGCGTTGTCGGCCTGGGCCGCCAGGCCGACGAACGATCCGACCCGGTTCAGGGTGTCCGGGCCGCGCTCGGCGGCGGTGACGGCCGGCGGCGGAACGCCCAGGTTGATCCAGTTCATGCCGTGCTGGGCCGCAAGGATGGCCAGGCTCTCCAGCGCGTGGGCCTTGTCGCCCGAGAAGCTGTGCGAGACGGTGAAGCCGGCGGCCAGCTTGTCCTTCCAGGCGCCGACCGCGAAGGCTCTGGACGAGGCTTCGGCGAAGGCTTTGAACGCCGCCGAGATGTCGCCCATGTAGGTCGGGGCGCCGAAGATCACCGCGTCGGCGCGGGTGACCGCGTCGACGAAGGGACCGAAGTCCTGGCCGGCGTCCTCGATCTTCAGCAGGTCGGCCTCGCCGCCGGCGTCGCGTACGCCCTGGGCGACGCTGCGGGCGAGCACTTCGTTGTGGCCGTAGCCGGAGTGGTAGGCGATGGCGATGCGGGGCATGGAGGCGTTCCTTCGAACAGCAATTGCAACAGTAACAATTACATGTTGGGGCGCCGGCATCGCCGCAAGGGAACGGCAACGAGATTGATTACAGTTTTTCGGGGTCGGTGCTCAGAAGGTCTGCGACGGTGATCGTCGCCAGCCGCGAGGCGGCGGCCTGGTCGGCGGCCCCGATGGCGGCGGCGACGGCCGCGGGAATGCGCTCGCCGACCGGACAGCCGGCGGCGCCGGGCGGGGGCACGCCCAGGTGGGTGCAGCCGTGCACCGCCCGCAACACCCGGTCCAGGCCGATCTCCGAGGGGCTCGTCTTCAGCCAGGCGCCGCCGCCCGCTCCGGCGCGGGTGTCGATCAGGCCGGCGCGGGCCAGCATCGCCGTCACCCGCCGCACGACCACCGGATTGGTGGGCATGGAGGCGGCGAGCTCGGCGCTGGAGATGGCGCGCTCAGGCGTCGTCGCGTCCTTGTGGGCGAGGTAGGCCAGCGCGTGCGCGGCGACGGGAAACTTCTGGCTGTCGGACATGGCGTGACCGGAAAGTAGGAACGCCGCGGCCCCGACGCCATTAAATTCGACGACGGGGGTTCGGCCAGCCCGCGATTGAACCCGCTCCCGATTGGGTGTATCGCGCCCGCCGCAGTCGCTTGGGAACTGGCGTCGGGGTCCGCCCGGCGCAGGCCCGGAGGGATCCCATGGTTTCCGACGCCGCCGGCGCCTCCGCATCGGACAAGGCCATCACGCCCCCCGGCCACGACGGCCACAGGCCGCAGAGCTTCCGCGCGCTGGTGCTGGGTTCGATCGGCGTCGTCTTCGGCGACATCGGCACCAGCCCGCTCTACGCCATGCGCGAGGCGCTGCATCACACCCGCAGCGGCGTCGAGACCGAGCTGGCCGTGCTGGGCGTCGTGTCGCTGGTCATCTGGGCGCTGGTCCTGGTCGTCACCCTCAAGTACGTCATCCTGCTGATGCGGGCCGACAACAAGGGCGAGGGCGGCACCCTGGCCCTGATGGCCCTGGCCCGCCGCACCCTGGCCAAGCCGAACGGCAAGCGGTCGGCGACCGTGTTCTTCCTCGGGGTCATCGGCGCGGCGCTGTTCTACGGCGACGGCATCATCACCCCGGCCATCTCGGTGCTGTCGGCGGTCGAGGGCCTCAAGGAGGCGCCGGGGCTGGGCGGCCGGGTCGACAACTGGATCCTGCCGATCTCGGCCGGCATCCTGATCGCGCTGTTCATGGTCCAGTCGCGCGGCACGCACCGTGTCGCCGCCTTCTTCGGCCCCATCACCCTGCTCTGGTTCCTGGTGCTGGGCGGCCTCGGCCTCTACCACCTGTTCGACGACCCCTCGGTGCTGCGCGCCGCCTCGCCGCACTACGGCGTGATCTTCCTGTTCGAGAACGGCTTTCTCGGATTCGTGATCCTCGGCAGCGTCTTCCTGGCGGTGACCGGCGCCGAGGCGATCTACGCCGACATGGGTCACTTCGGGAAGAAGCCCATCCAGGCCGCCTGGCTGTGGGTCGTCCTGCCCTGCCTGATGCTGAACTACCTGGGCCAGGGCGGCCTGATCCTGGCCAACCCGGCCGCCCGCGAGAATCCCTTCTGGGAGATGGTGCCGCAGATCGCCTACTGGCCGGTGCTGCTGCTGGCCGCCATGGCCACCGTCATCGCCAGCCAGGCGGTGATCACCGGCGCCTTCTCGGTCACCCAGCAGGCGGTGTCGCTGGGCCTGCTGCCGCGCATCGACATCCGCCGCACCAGCGAGACCCAGGCCGGCCAGATCTATGTGCCCCAGGTCAACACCATGCTGCTGATCGGCGTCCTGGTGCTGCTCTTCAGCTTCAAGACCTCCAGCGCCCTGGCGGCGGCCTACGGCATCGCCGTGACCGGCTCGATGTTCGTCGACACCCTGCTGGCCTTCGTCATCGTCCGCGTCCTGTGGAAGTGGCGCTGGTCGGCGACCCTGGCCGTGCTGGTCCCGCTGGTCGCGGTCGATCTGACCTTCATCTCGTCCAACATGCTGAAGATCCCGCAGGGCGCCTGGATGCCGCTGGTGTTCGGCGCGGTGCTGGTGCTGATCATGTGGACCTGGACCAAGGGCGCCCAGATCCTGACCGACAAGACGCGGCGCGACTCGGTGCCGCTCGTCGATCTGATCGACATCCTCAAGGCCCGCGCGCCGCACCGCGCGCCCGGCACCGCCATCTTCCTGACCAGCGACCCGGACATGACCCCGGTCGCCCTGATGCACAACCTCAAGCACAACAAGGTCCTGCACGAGAAGAACGTCATCGCCACGGTGCGCACCGCCGAGACGCCGCGCGTGCCCGAGGCCGAGCGGGTCCGCGTCGAGGTGGTCAACGACGACTTCAAGAAGCTGATCATCAGCTATGGCTTCATGGAGACGCCGAACGTCCCCAAGGCCCTGACGCTGCTGCGCAAGCAGCAGGGTCTGAAGTTCGACATCATGTCGACCAGCTTCTTCCTCGGCCGCCGCTCGGTGATCGCCTCGGCCCACAGCGGCATGCCCCTCTGGCAGGACAAGCTGTTCATCTTCCTGATGAAGAACGCCGCCAACCCGACCGACTTCTTCAAGATCCCGCCCGGCCGCGTGGTCGAGCTGGGGGCGCAGGTCACGGTATGATCCGGGCGATCTCCATTGGCGGCGATGTCCTGTGGATCCTCGCCCTGGCGCTGATGGCGTCCTTCACCCTGGCCGCCTGGAAACGGATTCCGGCCGCCGCCGGCGTCCCGGTTCTGTGGAAGGCCGCCGTCCCGCTGGCGCGGGCGCCGCGCTGGGCGGCGCTGCTGGTCCTGCCGCTTGTCGCCTTCGCCATCGGCGCCTGGCTGCAGGTCGAGAGCCGCGACCCGGAACGGGACCTGACCGGCGCCCTGGTCGTGCTGGGCGTTCGCGCCACCCTCGCCCCGCTGTTCGCCCTGCTGCATCTGGGCCGCGTCCGGAAGGCGCTGGCCATCCTTGAGGCCGAGGGCGGCCTGGGCCCGTCCCGATAACGGCCACAAACCGGCGTTCTGCTGGCGTGATGATCGATCGCCGCGCCCTGATCTTCGCCCTGCCCGCCCTGGCCCTGCCGGGCGTGGCCCGCGCGCAGCCGGACTGGCCCGCGAAGCTGGTGGCGGCCGCCCGCGCCCAGATCGGCCGCACCGTCCTCTACGATCCCGGCTATGTCCGCCTCGCCTACCCGGGCGGCGACGCGCCCGCCGATCGCGGGGTGTGCACCGACGTGGTGATCCGCGCCTATCGCGAAGCCTTCGGGCTGGACCTGCAGAAGCTGGTCCACGAGGACATGACCCGCGCCTTCGCCGCCTATCCGAAGGCCTGGGGCCTGCGACGGCCCGACCGCAACATCGACCATCGGCGGGTGCCCAACCTGGAGACCTTCCTGACCCGGCGGGGGGCGTCGCTGCCTCTGGCCGGCGGCTGGCGGGCCGGCGATCTGGTCACCCAGCGGCTGGCCGGCTCGCTGCCCCACATCTCCATCATCGCGGCCGACACGCCGGCCGGGGCGACGCCGCCGGTGATCCACAACATCGGCGCGGGGACGCGCGCCGAGCCCATGGCCCCGGCCGGCGTGGTCGGCCGCTTCCGTTTCGCGCCTCAACAGGGTTGACCCCGGCCCCGGAACGCCGTTGAACGCGCGCGACTTTATCCACCCCGCGCCCAGCGATCGTCTTCAGGAAGCCCGCCCGTGTCCGACAAGAAGTCCGTCAAGAAGGTCGTCCTCGCCTATTCGGGCGGCCTCGACACCTCGATCATCCTCAAGTGGCTGCAGACCGAGTACGGCGCGGAGGTCATCACCTTCACCGCCGACCTGGGCCAGGGCGAGGAGATCGAGCCGGCGCGCGCCAAGGCGCTGGCGGCCGGGGTCAAGCCGGAGAACATCTTCATCGAGGACGTGCGCGAGGAGTTCGTGCGTGACTACGTCTTCCCGATGTTCCGCGCCAATACCGTCTATGAGGGCCAGTACCTGCTCGGCACCTCCATCGCCCGGCCGCTGATCGCCAAGAAGCAGATCGAGATCGCCCGCAAGATGGGCGCCGACGCGGTCAGCCACGGCGCGACCGGCAAGGGCAACGACCAGGTCCGCTTCGAGCTCGGCTACTACGGCCTGGAGCCCGACATCACGGTGATCGCGCCCTGGCGCGAGTGGGACTTCAAGTCCCGCGAGGCCCTGCTGGACTTCGCCGAGAAGCACCAGATCCAGATCACCAAGGACAAGCGCAACGAGGCGCCGTTCAGCGTCGACGCCAACCTTCTGCACAGCTCCTCGGAGGGCAAGGTGCTGGAGGATCCCGCCGTCGAGGCGCCCGAGTATGTCCACATGCGCACGATCGCGCCCGAGGATGCGCCGGACAAGCCGACCATCTTCACCCTCGACTTCGAGAAGGGCGATCCGGTCGCCATCGACGGCGTGGCGATGTCCCCGGCCACGCTGCTGACGAAGCTCAACCAGCTGGGCCACGACAACGGCGTCGGCCGGCTGGACCTGGTCGAGAACCGCTTCGTCGGCATGAAGTCGCGCGGCGTCTACGAGACCCCGGGCGGCACGATCCTGCTGGCCGCCCACCGCGGCATCGAGAGCATCACGCTGGATCGCGGCGCCATGCACCTGAAGGACGAGCTGATGCCGAAGTACGCATCGCTGGTCTACAACGGCTTCTGGTTCTCGCCCGAGCGCGAGATGCTGCAGGCGGCGATCGACTACAGTCAGGCCAAGGTTACCGGCCGGGTGCGGGTCAAGCTCTACAAGGGCAACGTCACCGTCATCGGCCGCGAGAGCCCCTGGAGCCTCTACGACCAGGACCTGGTCACCTTCGAGGAAGGCAAGGTCGCCTACGACCACCGCGACGCCGGCGGCTTCATCAAGCTGAACGCCCTGCGCCTGCGCGTGCTGGCCAAGCGCGACAGGCGGGGGTAGGCGGCCTCAGCCGTTCCACGACTCCAGCCGGTTCCAGGGATAGACGTCGCGGATCTCCTCGGCGAAGAAGCCGCCCCTGGAGTCCGCGTCCAGGAAGCTGCGGTGCACCTCGCCGGGCACGCCGACGTAGACATAGCGGTCGCCGTCGGAGAAGCGGACGTAGAGCTTGCCGTGCTCGGTCTCGTATTCGATGTCGGTGATGGCGACCTGGTCCACCCGCATGGCCGTCTCCCTCCGGCGGCGAAGCGCCCCACGGGGCGAGAATGCCCTTCCGCGCCAAGGGTTCCGGCGCGCCGCGAAGCATGACAGGCTCGAGGCTCACATGACGGCGCAGACCGTCGGGGGTTTTCGGGAGATATCGTCAAATGCAGACCTACGCCCTGGTCGCCATCGTCACCCTGGTGGCGCTGCTGGTCTACGTCTGGATGGGCCTCGGCGTCGGCGGAGCCCGCCGCAAGTCCGGCATCGCCGCCCCGGCCATGACCGGTGATCCGCTGCTGGAGCGGGCGGTGCGGGTGCAGATGAACACCCTGGAGTGGCTGCCGATCTTCCTGCCGTCGCTGTGGCTGTTCCACCTGTTCTGGACGCCGCAGGATCCGGGCGGCGTCATCGCCGCCGGCGTCGGCGCGGTGTGGATCGTCGGCCGCATCCTCTACGCGCTCGGCTATGTTAAGGACCCGTCCAAGCGCGAGCTGGGCTTCATGATCCAGGCCCTCGCCGCCGCCGTCCTGCTGTTCGGCGCGCTCGGCAAGGCGGTGTGGATCCTGGTCGCCTAGACCTCCAGACCCGCCAGCACCACGCCCTGCCAGATGGCCAGGCCGGTCACCAGCAGCCCGACCAGCCAGGTCAGGGCGCGGACCGGCAGGACCTTGGTCATCCATCCGGCGAACGGCGCCGCCAGCATGCCGCCGGCGATCAGACCGCCGACCGACCACATGTGGTCCTTCAGGCCCGTCGCCTCCCAATGGCCGCTGACGATGGCGGCCACGAAGGTGGCGGAGATGGCCGAGGCGACGAAGAACTCCGCGGCGTTGGTGGTGCCGATGGCCTGGCGGGGCTCGGCCCCCGAGCCCATCAGGGTGCTGGTCACCACCGGGCCCCAGCCGCCGCCGCCGATGGCGTCGAAGAAGCCGCCGATCAGCCCCAGCGGCGCCGGCCGCTTCCAGCTGAGGACGCGCGGCCGCGTGCCCTTCCAGGCGCGCCACAGGATCACCAAGCCCATCAGGCCCAGCCAGGCCACGACGAAGGGCTTGACCACCTTGCCGTCGATCGAGGTCAGGACATAGGTGCCCATGATCCCGCCCACGACGCCGCCGGCCGACAGCAGGCCCAGCAGCTTCCAGTTCACGTTGCGATAGATGATGTGCGACACGGCCGAGGCCGCGCCGGTGAACACCTTGGCGGCGTGAACGCTGGCCGAGGCGTTGGCCGGCGGCACGCCGAGCGCCAGCAGCACGGTCGAGGAGACCACGCCGTAGGCCATGCCCAGCGCCCCGTCGACCAGCTGGGCGGCGACGCCCACGGCGAAGAAAATCCAGAAATCGGGATCCATGTCCACCTGGCGAAATGACTGACCTGGAAGCCTTCGCAGGTAATCCCACCCGCGTCACTCGGGATTCGCTGGGGCGGGCCTCAGGAAATCTGCCGCTCACGCGCTCTTGTCCGCGACGTGATCATCATGTCATGGCCCGCCGATGACCCTGCCCGTCGACCCCGCCCGTTACGGCGCCTTCCTGGCCATCATGGCGGTGATGGCCGTGACGCCGGGTCCGGCCAACCTGTTCGCCATCGCCGCGGGCATGCAGCGGGGCCGGGGCCAGGCCCTGATCGGCGTGGCCGGGATGAACGCCGCCACGCTGGTCTGGTTCGGCGGCGCGGCCCTGGGCCTCGGCGCGCTGGTCGCCGCCTTTCCCGCCGCGTTCCGGCTGCTGGCGCTCGCCGGCGGCCTCTATGTGGCCTGGCTGGGCCTGCGGTCGATCTGGACGGGCCTGCGGGGCGAGGGCGGCCCGGCCCGGGCTCCGGCCGTCCACGGGGCTCGCTCGGCCTTCCTGGACGGCTTCTCGGTCCAGATCGCCAATCCCAAGGCCCTCCTGTTCTTCACCGCCGTCCTGCCGCCGTTCATCGACACCAGCCGGCCGGTCGTTCCGCAACTGCTGCTGTTCGCCGCCGCCACCATCGGCTTCGACGTCATCGCCATGAGCGCCTATGGTCTGGGCGGGGCGGCGCTGTCGTCACGGATGAACGCGCCGGGGTTCAGGCGCGGATTCGCCCTGCTCGTCGGGGTGCTGCTGATCGCCGCGGCGGTGCTGATCCTGACGCGGGACTAGCAGCCGGCGCGCCAGAGTGCTGCTGCCAACGTATTGATCAAACACGATATTTCCGCGTCGTTAACCCTTGCGGGAGTCCCATCGAGTCACCCAGCCTGCGGATCACGACAAGGAGGTGACCATGAACGACGACTTCGAGCGCCAGCTCTGCGGGGAGCGGCTGACCACCACCGAGGTGCTCTACTACATGCCCGATTGCCCGGCCCTGCTGCAGCGGTTCCTGTGGCAGACGCTCGATATCGCGCCGAAGTTCCCGCGCGTGCACCGGTTCCTGGATTTCTGGCGGCGCGAGATCGACGCCACCATCCACTCGGTCACCGTCGCCTCGCCAGGCCTCATCCAGCCGGCCCGGTTGCGCATCGCCCGGCACATGGAGAGCCTTCACTAGGAGCAATCGACAGCCTGTTCCGCATTTTACGTCATGGCCCGACGTGTTCGGGCCAGCCATGCGTGATGCCGTTGAAGGTGTTCCGGAGCGCGAGCAGCTTCGTCTTGCACGGCGGTGTTCATGGGTGGCCCGAACACGTCGGGCCATGACGGATTGGGGGCGTTGCTCATCCGGCCGCCGGCGAACATCAAACACCGCGAGCCCTTGGCGCAACCCCCGCCCGGCGCCATGTGTTGAGTCGTGAGGGACAAACAGGGGCTGTCCGCGCCATCCCCGGCGCGCCGGCCTCGCGCTGGAGTGACCATCATGACCTTCAAAGCCGTCGCGATGGCGGGGCTGCTGGCCGCGACAACGGCCCTGACCGCCTGCGCCACCGCCACGCCCTATCAGCCCAACCTGCCGGGACAGACCGTTTCGGGCGGCTTCTCGGAGGCCAGGCTCGAGACCGACCGGTTCCGGGTGACGTTCGCCGGCAACAGTCTGACCTCCCGCGACACCGTCGAGCGCTACCTGCTTTATCGGGCCGCCGAGATTACCGTCGGCGAGGGCTATGACTGGTTCGCGCTGGTCGACCGCAGCACCGACCGCAAGGCGCGGACCTACGTCGACCCCGCCCCGTCCCCGTTCGGCCCGTACAGCTACTGGCGGCCGTCCTGGCGCTACTACGGGGCCGGCTGGGGCTGGCGGCGCTGGGACCCCTGGTACGGCGATCCGTTCTGGGCCGACCGCGTGGACGTGCGCACCGTCGAGCGCTTCGAGGCCTCGGCCGAGATCCTGCTCGGCAAGGGCCCCAAGCCGTCCGGCGATCCCCGCGCCTTCGACGCCCGCGACGTGATGGCCAACCTCGGCCCGACCATCCAGCGCCCGGCGACCAACTGAGCGGGCAAGAAAAAAGGGCGGCTCTCGCGAGCCGCCCTTCGTCTTCGCCGGCGGGTCGCGGGTTAGCGCGGCGCCATGCGGATGGAGCCGTCCAGGCGGACGTCTTCACCGTTGAAGTAGCCGTTGCGGATCATTTCCAGCGCCAGCGAGGCGTATTCTTCCGCCTGGCCGAGACGCTTGGGGAACGGCACCTGGGCGCCAAGAGCCGCCTTGACCGCTTCCGGAGCCGCCGCCAGCAGCGGCGTGTTGAAGATGCCCGGCAGGATGGTGTTGACGCGGATGGCTTCGCTGGACAGGTCGCGGGCGATCGGCAGGGTCATGCCGACGACGCCGCCCTTGGACGCCGAATAGGCCGCCTGGCCGATCTGGCCGTCCTCGGCCGCGACCGAGGCGGTGTTGATGATCACGCCGCGATCGCCGTCCGGCAGCGGCTCCAGGGTCAGCATGCCGGCCGCCGACTTGGCGATGCAGCGGAAGGTGCCGACCAGGTTGATCTGGATGATCATGTCGAAGTGCGACAGCGGGAAGTGCTTGATCTCGCCGCTGGTCTTGTCGCGGCTGGCCGTCTTGGCGGCGTTGCCGGTGCCGGCGCAGTTGACCAGGATACGCTCCTGGCCGTTGGCCGCGCGGGCCTTCTCGAAGCCGGCGTCGACTTCGGCGTCGCTGGTCACGTTGACGGCGCAGAAGGTCACGCCCAGTTCTTTTTCGAGCGCGGCGCCACGATCGGCCTGGCGGTCGAGGTCGAAGATGGCGACCTTGACGCCCTGGGCGACCAGGGCGCGGACGGTGGCCTCGCCGAGGCCGGACGCGCCGCCGGTGACGACGGCGGAAATGGAGGAATCAAGCTTCATGGACGGCTCCCCGTGCGTTGTGTTGAACTACAGTCGAACAGCGGTTTAGTCCTATGAGCGCCAATTCCAAGCCGTCACCCGACGTCAACTCGATCATCGACCCCTCGAAGGCCCTCGTTCCGGAGGTCGTCAAGGTCAATGAACAGAGGGTGGCGAAGGGCTTCTGGCCCAAGATCCGCAAGGTGGCGACGAAGGTTCCGTTCGCCGCCGACGCCCTGTCCGTATGGTGGTGCGCCCGCGATCCGGACACGCCGAAGGCCGCCAAGGGCATGATGCTGGCGGCGCTGGCCTACTTCGTCCTGCCCACCGACGTGATCCCCGACATTCTCGCCGGGGTCGGCTTCACCGACGACGCGGCGGTGTTCGCCGCCCTGATCGCGGTGGTCGGCAAGCACCTCAAGCCCGCGCACAAGACGTCCGCCAAGGCCTTCCTGCGAAAGATCGCCGGCGACTGACATGGGCCCGGGGGGGACGCTGAGCTTCGACGATCCGGCCGCTATCGCCCTGTCGGTGATGGCGCTTTCCATGCTGGTCTACGGCCTGGCCCTGGTCGGCCGGGCGCCGTCGCCGCCGCGGACGGTGGTCAAGACGCTGGCCGTCACCGCGCTGGCGGTGGCCGCCGCCCTGATGCAGGCGCCCTGGGTGCTGGTCGCCGCCCTGGCCGTCTGCGCCGTGGGGGACGCCTTCCTGGCGCTGGACCCGAAACGCTGGCTGCCGGCCGGCCTCTTCGCCTTCCTGATCGGCCACGCCCTCTACATCGCGCTGTTCGCCGCCTGGAAGGATCCGCTGCTGGAGCCGGGGCCGGTGCGGCTGGCCGGCTTCGCGGCGCTCGCGGTGCTGGCCGTGACGCTGCTGGCCTTCCTGTGGAAGCACCTGGGCGTCCTGCGGCCGGCGGTGGTGCTCTATGTGATCGTCATCTCGGCAATGACGGGCTTCAGCTTCATGCTCGACGCCGCCTTCTGGCCGGCCATGGTCGGGTCGGTCGCCTTCCTGGCCTCCGACGCGGTGCTGGCGGTCAGCCTGTTCCGCGGCGAGGTGCTCTTCGGCTCGACCCGCGCGACGAACTGGACGGTGTGGTTCCTCTACTGCGCGGCGCAGATCGGGATCACAGCGGCGTTCGTAGAACTCTAGGCCCGCGCCTTCTTCGCCAGCTGGTGCTCGCGCAGGGTGATGAACAGGGTCGAGATGACCACGATCACCGCCCCGGCGATGGTCGCCCAGGTCGGGACCTCGTTGAAGATCGCAAAGCCGATGGCGGCCGAGAACACCAGCCGGGTGTAGTCGATGGGCGCCATGGCGGCGGCGTCGCCGATCTGCATGCCCTTGATGTAGCAGCCCTGGGTGATGGTCCCCATCACGCCCATGGCGGCCAGCAGCATCAGGTCGACCGGCGCCGGCCAGCGCCAGACGAACAGGGCCGGCGGCAGGGCGAAGACCAGGCCGAGCACCGCTGACCAGACCAGCAGGGTGAAGGGGCTGTGGTCGCGGGTCATCACCTTCATGCCGGTGATGGTCATGGCGAAGCCGAGCGCCGCGCCCAGCGCCGCCGCCTGGCCCCAGCCGAAACCGTGCCCCGGCGCGCCGGGCTGCAACATCACCAGCACCCCCGCGAACCCGACCAACGCCGCCCCGATGCGCAGCGGGCCCAGCGGCTCGCGCAGCACAAAGAAGGCCAGCGGCACCAGCCACAGGGTGCGGGTGAACGACAGGGCGTTGGCCTCGGCCAGCGGCAGGACCTGGAAGGCGTAGAAGCTGAGGATCATCGACACCGTGCCCACCGCCGAGCGGAAGAACAGGATCCCCGGCCGCGTGGTGTGGAAGGCCCCGCGCCAGTCGCGCAGGATCATCGGGGCCAGCACCAGCAGGCCGGCCGCCTGGCGATAGAAGGTCTGCAGCGCCGCCGGATAGTCGTCGCCGAGGAACTTGATCAGGGTCGTCATGACCGTGAAGCCCAGCGCCGAGGCCAGCATCCACAGCGCGCCCCGGACGTTGGGCGCCAGGGTCGGCCGCCGGGGCAGCGGCGCGACCGGAGGAAGTTCGTCCGGCACCGGTCAGGTCTTCTGCTGGGCCGCCATCGCCGTCCGCATCTGCTCGGCCTGCTCGGGCGTGATGCCGAGGGCGTCGAGGATCGGGTTGGCCGCCTGCGGGTCCCAGGAGCCGCGACCGCCGATGGTCAGGCCGCCGTCGACGACGATGTGGGTCCCGGTCACGAACAGCGAGTCGTCGCAGGCCAGGTAGAGGGCCGCCCGGGCGATGTCCTCGGGCATGCCGGCCTTGGGGATCGGCTGGATCTTCGGGGCGATCTCTTCCATGCGCGCGGCCATCTGGTCGGCGACTTCCCGGGGAAGTCCCATGGAGGCGCCGAAGATCGAGGTGGCGATCAGGCCGGGGCAGATGGCGTTGACGCGGATCTTCAGCGGCGACAGCTCGGCCGCCGCGCATTTCGACATGTGGATCACCGCGCACTTGGCGGTCGAATAGGCCAGCGGGCCAAAGCCCGCCTGAAGCCCGGCGATGGAGGCGGTGTTGATCACCGAGCCGCCGCCGCGCTTCACCATGTGGGGCAGGGCGTGCTTCATGCCCAGCGCCGGCCCGCGGACCAGCAGGGCGAAGGTGTGGTCCCAGCCCTCGGCGTCGATCTCGGACACATTGCCCGGCGCGCCGCCGTGGCCGGCGTTGTTGAACAGGATGTCCAGCCCGCCGAAGCTGTCGACGGCCAGTTGCACCGCCCTGGCGATGTCTGCCTCGACGGTGACGTCGCAGTGGGCGTAGCGGACGCGGTCGGGGAAGCGCTTCTCGAGCATGGCCCCCTTCTCGTCCTGCAGGTCGGCGGCGACGACGTGCGCGCCCTCGGCCACGAACAGTTCGACCGTGCCCAGCCCGATACCCGAGGCCCCGCCGGTGATCAGGGCGATCTTGCCCTCAAGACGTCCCGCCATCTGTCTCTCCCCTTGATGTGTTGTCCCCCGCAAGCGGGAGTTCGGGCCGGGTCGCCGTGTCTCCGGCGGTTCCCGGCCCTGAGTCAGTTCTGGATCCCTGCCTTCGCGGGCGGGCTTGCCCGTCCTACGGAAGCACGACCACCTTGCCCATGGCCTTGCGGCTGGCGAGGTGGGCGATGGCCTCGCCGGCCTTGGCCAGCGGGAAGGTCTCCGAGACGTGCGGCTTGATCTTGCCGGCCGCGTACATCTCCATCAGCTGGCGGACATTCTCCTGGTGCGCCTTGGGATCGCGCGCCACGGCCGCGCCCCAGAAGACGCCGACGATGTCGCAGGACTTCAGCAGCGTCAGGTTCAGCGGCACGGCCGGAATGCCGGCCGGGAAGCCGATGACCAGGAAACGGCCGCCCCAGCCGGCGGCGCGGATGGTCGCCTCGGCGTAGTCGCCGCCGACGGCGTCATAGGCCACGTCCCAGCCGTTGGGGCCGCAGGCGTCCTTGAACAGGTTGGCCAGCGCCTTCTTGCCGTCCTTGTCGAACGGTCCGGTCGGATAGACCACCCCGGCGTCGGCGCCGCGGGCGATGGCCAGGTCGACCTTCTCCTGGCTGGAGGCCGCCGCGATGACCCGCGCGCCCATGGCCTTGCCCAGCTCGACGGCGGCCAGGCCCACGCCCCCGGCGGCGCCCAGCACCAGCAGGGTCTCGCCGGCCTTCAGGTGGCCGCGGTCCTTCAGGCCGTACCAGCTGGTGCCGTAGGTCATCATGAAGGCCGCCGCCTCGTCGAACGGCATGCTGTCGGGGATCGGGGTGACCCGGTGCGCTTCCAGGGCCAGCTCCTCGGCCATGCCGCCCCAGCCGGTGCTGGCCAGCACCCGCTGGCCCGGCTGCAGGTGGGTGACGCCCTCGCCGACGCTCTTGACCACGCCGGCGACCTCGCCGCCCGGCGCGAAGGGCCGGTTGGGCTTGAACTGGTACTTGTCCTCGATGATCAGGACGTCAGGGTAGTTCACGCCGCAGGCCTTGACCGACAGCACCACCTGGCCGGGGCCGGCTTGCGGGCTCGGAAGCTCCTCGAGGACCAGGGTCTCGGGTCCGCCCACGCTCTTGCTCAGCACCGCCTTCATGCCGTCTCTCCCATGCTCTTTCATTGATAGGCCCACAGGAGTATCGCGGGCTTGAGATCAGTCTACAGGGCGGAGCCCGGCGTTGGCGAACAATTGTTTGAGTCTTGTGATCCATGGCGGCGCCGGCGCCCGCCGCGGTCGCGACTACAGCCGCGAGATCGTCCACATGCGCGCGCTGGTCGAGGCCGGTCGCGACCGGCTGAAGGCCGGCGCCCTGGCCCTCGACGTCGCCGAGGAGACGGTGCAGGCGCTGGAGGCCTCGGGCCTCTATGTCGCCGGGCGCGGCGCCTCGCCCAACACCGCCGGCGCCTATGAGCTGGACGCCTGCCTGATGGACGGCGCCACGGGCCGGGCCGGGTCGGTGGCGGCGCTGCAGGGCTATCAGAGCCCGATCGCTGTGGCCCGGGCGGTCATGGACTGGACGCCGCACGTCATGCTGGCCGGCGAGGGCGCGGCCCGCTTCGCCGCCGCCCAGGACCTGGCGGCCATCGCCGACCCAGCCGCCTGGTTCACCCATGCCGGCCAGGACGAGTCCAACCACCCGCCCGGGACCCTGGCGCACGGCACCGTCGGCTGCGTGGTGCGCGACGCCGAGGGGCGGCTGGCGGCGGCCACCTCGACCGGCGGGGTGTTCGGCAAGCTGCCCGGACGCGTCGGCGACTCGCCGCTGATCGGGGCGGGCGCCTGGGCCGACGAGCGGGTCGCGGTCTCCTGCACCGGCCAGGGCGAGTACTTCATCAGGGTCGCCGCCGCCGTCCAGATCGCTCATCGGATGGCCTATGGCGGCGAGGCGGTTGGAGCGGCGGCCGACGCGGTGCTGTCGGCGATCCGGAACCTGGGCGGCGAGGGCGGCCTGATCGCGGTCGATGCGGCGGGCAACGTCGCCATGCCGTTCGTCTCGGCCGGCATGAAGCGCGCGGCGCTGATGCCCGACGGCGACATCGTCTCGGCGGCGTTCTGAACAATCTGAAGACTCTCGCGTGATTTCGCGGGAATCTCGTCGATCTCGGCGGCGTATCTCGCCGATTCCGGCGGGCTCTAGTGGCCCGTCAGTTTCTGCAGGATGTTGATCGGGAAGCCGAAGCGCGGCGCGCCGAAGCTGACCGCCAGGGCGTAGCAGACCTCGCCCGGCTCGGCCCTGGGCTCGTGGCTGAAGCCCGGACGGCCGACATTCACGTCGCCCGGGCCGTAGCGGTCGTGGCCGTCATGGAAGGCCCCGGTGACGACCAAGGTGTATTCCTCGCCCTCGTGACCGTGCTCGGCGACGTTGGCGCCCGGCTCGATCCGCAGCAGCTGGGTCTCGCCCCCGCCGTCGACCGGCAGCTTCAGCGAGCGGATGCCGAAGCCCAGGAACTTCCAGCGGCTGCCGTCGCCCATCGCCTCGAACACCGCTTCCCGCAAGGGATCGGGCAGCATGAGCACCTCGCCCAGCTCCCGCCCGGCGGCGCCCGCGGCCGTCCGGGCCCGGGTGTCGATGGCCTGCAGCGCGTCGATCCGCGCCAGCGCCCGCTCGGCCGCGTTCTCGGCCAGGGCGGCCGGCGCCTCGTCCTCGAGGAAGGTCCCGCCCACGACGTCGCCCGGCATGACCGGCGCGCCGCGAAGGACAGCCGCGGTCGCTTCCATCAGGCGCAGGCCCGGGTGGCGGCTGGTGTCCGGCAGGGTCGGCTCGATGCTCATGCGGTCAGGCAACTCCTTGAAAAGACCCGATATGGATCGAAGCCCTGAACGGTCAAGGCGCCGGCGATCACCGCGTCGACTCCAGCCGAAGCCGCAGTTTCTCGAACGCCAGCCGCATGCGCGACTTGACGGTCCCCAGCGCCAGGCCGGTGCGTTCGGCGATCTCGCTGTGGCTGAGATCCTCGTAGAAGGCCGCCCGGATCATCGCCTGTTGTTCGGGGGGCAGCTCGGCCAGCGCCCGGGCGATCTGCGCGCCCTGCTGGCCGGCCAGCAGGGCCGCGTCGGGCATCACCTCCGCCTCGGGGGTGAGCATGGGTTCGTCCGCGTCCAGCGTCGCCGTGCGCTCGCGCCGGAACAGGTCGATCCGCCGGTTGCGGGCGATGCGATAGATCCAGGTCGAGGCGTTGGCCTTGCTCCGGTCGAAGCTGGCCGCCTTGCGCCAGACGGCGACCATGACGTCCTGGGTCAGGTCCTCGGCCCGCGCCGGTTCCAAGCCCAGCCGGCCGAGATAACCCTTCACGCGTGGCGCGTAGTGGTCGAACAGCTCCGCGAACGCCGCCCTGTCGCCGTGCAGGGCGATGCGCTCGATCAGGTCAGCGAAGACGTCGGCCCCGGGGTCTTTCACGGCCCAGCCATAGCGGCGCCCTGCCGGATTGGTCCAGCGCCGCATTCCCTGCTATGGTGGAAGCTTCTCAGCTTTCCGGATCAAAAGCCTTGGGCGCGACCCTCGATCTTGCTCGCGCGACGCCCGCCGTCGCCGCCGTCAACCTCTCCGGCCTGACCCGCGGCCAGCTGGCGACCGCCCTGGTCGAGGCCGGCGTCGTGCCGGCCTCCAAGGCGAAGATGCGCGCCGGCCAGATCTTCCGCTGGGTGCATTTCCGCGGCGTGACCGATTTCGAGCAGATGACCGACGTCGCCAAGGAAACCCGCGCCGCCCTGGCGCAGGCCTTCGTGCTGACCCGGCCGGAGATCGTCGAGCGCCAGGTGTCGAAGGACGGCACCCGCAAGTACCTGATCCGCGTCGCCCCGGGCATCGAGGTCGAGGCCGTCTACATCCCCGACGTCGGCCGCGTCGGGGCCCTGTGCGTCTCCAGCCAGGTCGGCTGCACGCTGAACTGCACTTTCTGCCACACCGGCACCCAGGCTCTGGTCCGCAACCTGACCGCCGCCGAGATCGTCGCCCAGGTCCAGGTGGCCAAGGATGATCTCGAGGAATGGGCCGTCGACGGCGAGGACCGCAAGCTGTCGAACCTCGTCTTCATGGGCATGGGCGAGCCGCTCTACAATCTGGACCACGTCGCCGACGCCATCGAGATCATCAGCGACAACGAGGGGATCGCCATCTCCCGCCGACGGATCACCGTCTCGACCAGCGGCGTGGTCCCCCAGCTCCAGGCGCTCGGCGAACGCACCCAGGCCATGCTGGCCATCAGCCTGCACGCCACCAACGACGCCCTGCGCGACGTGCTGGTGCCGCTGAACAAGAAGTACGACATCGCCACGCTGATGGAAGGCATCCGCAACTACCCCGGCATCAGCAACGCCCGCCGCGTGACCTTCGAGTACGTGATGCTCAAGGGCGTCAACGACAGCCCCGACGAGGCCAGGGCGCTGGTCCAGCTGCTCAAGGGCGTGCCGGCCAAGATCAACCTGATCCCCTTCAACCCGTGGCCCGGCACGCAGTACGAATGCTCGGACTGGGCGACGATCGAGCGCTTCGCCGCCATCCTCAACCGGGCCGGCTACTCCAGTCCCATCCGCACCCCGCGTGGACGCGACATCCTCGCCGCCTGCGGCCAGCTGAAGAGCGAGAGCGAGAAGGTCCGCGCCTCGGTGCGACGTCGCGACGCGGAAGCGCTCGCCTCAAGCTAGAAGGTTGCACCGGCAGGGGCGGGCCGTGCTAACCGTTGGCCACGTCTCCCCTGTCGGAAGTCTCCATGCCGCCGCAGCTGCAGTCCCCCGAGATCCAGGCCTTCGCCACCGGCATTCCGGTCGCGCTCGGCGACGCCGGGATCACCCTTCTCATCCTGGTCATCGGCGCGGCCGCCTACGCCCTGCTGACGCCGCATCGCGAGATCACCCTGATCCGCGACGGCAACACCGCCGCCGCCCTGTCGCTGGGCGGCGTGCTGATCGGCCTGGCCATTCCGCTGGCGGCCTCGCTCAGCGCCTCCAACTCCAAGCTGGAGATCGCCATCTGGGGAGTGATGATCATCTCCGTCCAGCTGCTGGTCTTCCGCATCATCGACCTGATTCTGCACGGCCTGCCGCAGCGGATCCAGGACGGCGAGATATCCGCCGCGACCCTGCTGGTCGGTGCCAAGGTCGGCAGCGCCCTGATCCTCGCCGCCGCCATGCGCTAGGGGCGATGACGGCGTGCATTTCCCCCGCCTTCCTGACTGGCTGGTCTACACGGCCATCGTCGCGGCCCTGCTGATCGCCTCGGTCAGTCGCCGTGAGCGCGCCGACGCGCCGCCGCCGCCGCCGCCGGTGCCGGGGGAAGAGGGGGTGCCGCTGGGGCCGTCCTCGCCGTTCGATCCGGCGGTCGTGGTCGAGGTGCCTGGCAAGCGCGGACCCGGCTCGGGCACGGCCTTTTCCGTCTCCGACACCGGCGTCTGGCTGACCGCCCGCCACGTCGTCGAGGGGTGTCGCCAGACCGCGCTGGTGGTGGCCGAGGGTCGGGGCGTGGCCGCCTCCGTGCAGATCGATCCCGGCGGCGAGGCGGCGGTCCTGACCACCGACGGCGGCGCGCCCGCCCTGCCGCTGTTGCTGGACGACAGCCGGCTCAAGCGCGGCGATCTTGGCTACCACACCGGTTTCCCCCAGGGCCGTCCCGGCGAGGCGGTCTCCCGCCTGCTCGGCCGCGAGAACCTGGTTGTGCGCGGTCGCGGCGCCCGCACCGAGTCGGTGCTGGTCTGGGCCGAGGTCGGCCGCACCGACAATCTCAAGGGCACGCTGGCCGGCCTGTCGGGCGCTCCGGCGCTGGACTCGGCCGGCCGGGTGATCGGCGTCACGGTGGCAGAGGCGCCGCGCCGCGGCCGCATCTACACCACCGCCTCGGCGACCATGGGCCGGGCCCTCACCTACTCGCGCCGCCGCCCGGCCAGCTTCGCCACCGGCGAGCCGGTCAATGTCGAGAACTACGGCCGCGTCGCCGACGGCCTGCGCCGCGACCTTCGCGTGGCCCAGGTGGTCTGCCTGGGCGGTTAGGCGGGGTCTTGCTGTTCAGCCGGTTTCGGCGGACGGGCGGCGATCATGAAGGCCAGTACGATCGCCACCAGGCCGATCGCCGTCGAGTACAGGTAGAAGACCATGTAGCCGGTCCCCAGCGAAGCTGGCGATACGGCCGAGCGGCTCATCGCTTCGGCATAGCTTTCGGGGGGAAGGCCGGTGAACAGGCCGCGGAAGCCGGCCAGCGATCCGCCCGGTTCGGCGGCCCGCGCCGAGCTCTCCACGATCTGTCCGGACTGGCTGGCCAGAATCTTCCCCGGCAAGGCGTAGAGGGACGAGAACAGCGCGTACTGCGTGGCCGTGAAGCCCGTCGACGTCAGGCTGGACATGTAGGCGATCAGGCAGGTGCCGGCGATGCCGCCGCCGATGTTGTCGAAGGCGATGGCGATCATCAGCGCCGGAATGCTGTGACCCTGAGTGGCCAGCCAGGCGAACGACAGGTTGCTGAGCGTACCCACGAAACCGCCGACGATCAGCGCCCGCATCAGTCCAAGCCGCGCCACGGCGAACCCGCCTGCGGCGATGCCCAGGACCGACATGACGACGCCGAACACCTTCCTGATCTCGGCGATCTCGAGCTTGCTGAAGCCCAGGTCGATGTAGAAGGCGCCGTTGATGTTGATGACGAAATCAGAGACCCGGTAGAGGCAGATCAGCGCGAGGATCAGTCCGGCGGCCTTGCCGTAGCGACCCATGAAGTTCATCAGCGGATCGCCCAGCGCTCCAGACAGGTAGGCGCCGGGGCGGGTTGCGACGCCAGGGACCTTCAGCGCCGCCGTGACGATGAGGGCGAAGCCGACAGCAATAGCGACGAGCTGGAACCAGACCTTGGCATCACTGGCCCAGGCCGCGACCATCGCGTCTCCCAGCCCGCCCGCGCCCAGCGGCTTGAGAATGGCGGCTACGAAGTCAGCGCTGCCGGCCAGTCCCGACCCCACCAGCAGCCCGCCGATGACAATCAGCAGCAGCCGGCCGATCCACTCCACGACCTCCGGCAGGGGGCGGGAGGGTGTATCGCCGATGTCGATAGGCCGGACGCTGTGGACGGCCTCGCGCGGCGCCAGCAGCACCGCGCCCATGCCGATCAGCATGAGGGCCGCCATGACAGTGTAGGAGAAGGACCAGTTCACCGCCTCGGCAAGGATCAGGGGCACGGCGCCTGCCACGATCATCGCGACGCGATAGCCCCACTGATAGGCGGCGGCCATCGGGCCCTGCCGGCTGTCATCGGCGGCCTCGATCCTCCAGGCGTCGATAACGATATCCTGGTTGGCGGAGGCGAAGCCCACCATCACTGCGAACAGCGCCATCAGGCCCAGGTTCACCCTCGGGTCGGTTCCGGCGATCAGCCACAGGCCGCAGATGATCACCACCTGCGAAACCAGCATCCAGGATCGCCGGTGACCGAGCCACTTCGTCAGGAACGGCACCCTTGTGCGATCCACCAGTGGCGCCCACAGGAACTTCATCGCCGTGGCCAGCGTGGCCAGCCCGAACAGACTGATCGCCTTCAGCGACAGATCCGCCTCGCGCAGCCAGATCGACAGGGTGTCGAACACCAGCAATGCGGGCAGTCCGGCCGCGAAGCCAAGCACGAACATCACGGAGGTCGTGCGAACGTCGCGCGTCGCTTGCGAGTCCGCCCGGACGGCGGCCCCGAACTGATTGTCTTCCGGCTTTGCCGGGAGAATGCCCAGGTTGATCAACTGCCAGAGCTGACCGATGCCGGGGACGAGCGCCAGCAACATCCACCAGCCGCTTTGACCCCTGTCGTGCAGACGCTTGATGCTGATCGCCAGCAACGGCCAGAGCAGCAAGGCCGCGACGATCCAGGGCGTCAGCGCCAGAAAGTCCGCGCCCGCGAAAGTGGGCGGAGGCTCGGAGCCCGGCGCTGCGGGCGGGCGGACGTAGATGATCGCCCAGAACAGGCCGATCACGAACGCGGCGGCCACGTGCACCAGCCAGAACTGCAGCCGCCCGACGCGGCCCTCGAAGCCGAAGAGCAGGTCGTTGACGGTGCTGTTGCGTGGAGCCGGAGCGGCGTCGGCGGTGGTCATCTGGCGCGTCCCCCGAAGACGGGGCGACGCCCCGCAAATCAGGAGGCGACCTTGGCCTCTCGCGGCGCGTCCGTCCAGCCGACCCAGCGGGCCAGCACGGCGCGCAGGGCGGTCTCGGTCAAGGGCTTGGTCAGGAAGTCATCCATCCCGGCCGCCAGACAGGCGCGGCGGTCGTCCTCGAAGGCGTCGGCGGTCAGCGCGACGATGGGGGTGCTCGCCCCCTTCGCCCGGATAGCGCGGGCCGCCTCGATGCCGCCCATGCCCGGCATCCGCACATCCATCAGCACCAAGTCATAGCGGGCGGCGGCCATGGCGGCGACGGCTTCCTCGCCGCTGCCGGCCCGGTCGACCTGGGCGCCTTCCCGCTGCAGCAGGGTGCGGGCCAGCAGGGCATTGATCGGATTGTCCTCGGCCAGCAGCACCCGGGCGCCGGGGGCGGAGGCCTCGGCGATGCGCTCGTCGTCCTGGGACCGGGCGTCGCTCCCGGTCGCGCCGAGCGCGGCCAGCACCCGCGCAGCGATGGAGGCGGGCCGCAGCGGCTTGATCAGATAGCCGGCGAACCCGGCGGCGCGGCTGCGGGCGATGCGGCCGCGCTCGTAGGGCCGCAGCAGGATCAGGCAGGCCCGGCCGGCCGGCGCCTTGAGCGTCTTGCGCCCGCTCGCCAGGGCGTTGTCGACCAGCAGCACCGCGCCGGGCGGGGCGATGACCAGCAGGTCTTCCAGGCTGGCCGCCACGACGGCGCGGCCGCCCAGCGCCTCGATCTGCGCCGCCGCCGCCTCGCGCAACAGGCCGTTGGGCGAGGCCACGCCGACCAGCCGTCCAGCCAGGGGCGCGCCAAGGGGGACCGGTTCAGCCTGGGGCAGGGGCGCTTCCAGCCAGAAGGCCGCGCCGCCGCCGGGCGCGTCCTCCACCCCGACCTCGCCCTCCATGGCCCGGACCAGCCGCTTGACGATGGCCAAGCCCAGGCCCGCGCCGTTGAGTCCGGTGCCGCCATGCGCCGGGTCGGCATGGACGAAGGGTTCGAAGATCTTGTCCCGCACGGCGGGCGGCACGCCCGGGCCGGTGTCGCGCACGGCGATCCGCACCCGCCCGCGAGACAGGCTGGCCGACAACAGGACGCCGCCGGTCTCGGTGAACTTGACGGCATTGCCCGCGAAGTTGAGCAGCACCTGCCGCAAGCGGCCCTCGTCGGCCATCACCGGCGGCAGGCCGGCGTCGACGGTCCAGGCGATCTCCAGCCCCTTCTCGTGGGCGCGGGGGCTCATCAGTTCGGTCACCTGGCGCAGCAGGTCGCCCAGGTCGCAGCGGGCCGGGTGCAGCTCGATCTTGCCTTCTCCCAGCCGGGCGAGATCAAGCACGTCATTGACCAGCGCCAGCAGATGGTCGCCGCTCTCGCGCAGGGCGCTGACATAGGCCTTCTGCTCGGCGCTGAGCCGGGTCCCGTCCAGCAGCCGGGCCATGCCCAGCACGCCGTTCAGGGGCGTGCGGAACTCGTGGCTCAGGGTGGCCAGCTGTTCGGGAGTGATGGCGCGAGCGTCAGGCATGCCCGGCACTCTCGCACGCGCGGCTTAACGGGCGGTCAAACGCCGCGACGGTGGGTCAGCAGGTACAGCAGGAACAGCGCCGCGAAGGCCAGGTCGCCCAGCGACAGCAGGAAGGCCGAGGAGGACAGGGCCGCCGCGCCGCCGCTCTGCCAGACCAGCAGCGGGATCGGCGCCTTGCCCATCGCGCCGAGCCACAGGATCGGCCGGTTGGCGACCGGGTCGCGGGCGACCATGGCGTAGCCGATCCCGAGCACGACGATCAGCAGCGAGGCCAGTCGCGTCATCAGCAGGTCGTCCGGAACCGGCTGGCCGAGGCCGGCGAGCATCGCCTCCGGCGCCAGCAGCATCGGCAGGCCGACGGCGAAGTTGAACAGCGCCGCCACGGCGAAGATCACGGTCCAGAGTCGCATGATGGTTCAGCCCCCGCTGAGCGCGCCGAAGATCAGCACCTCGTCATCCTCGCCGACCGCCCGGACGATGTCGAGGATTCGCTCCGGCCCGACATAGATGCGCATGTGCCGCCGGATCCGGCCCTGCTCGTCGATGACCCGGAAGCGGATGCCGGGCCAGCGGGCGTCGAGGGCGTCGAGCACGGCGGCGACAGTCTCGCCCGGCGCCTCCGTGCGGGACAGGCCGCCGGAGTAGGACTGCAGCTGCGAAGGCAGGGAAACGTGCGGCATCAGAGCGGCGCCGCAACCACCGAATAGATCTCCGGCAGGTGGCGGGCGATGCAGCGCCAGGACGCGCCCTCGTCATCGCTCATCCACAGCTCGCCGCCGGTTGTGCCGAGGTAGAGGCCGACCGGGTCGTTCGCATCGGCGCAGAAGGCCTGCCGCTTGACGGTGAACCAGCCCTGTTCGCGCGGGAAGCCGGCGTCCTGCCGCTCCCAGGAGGCGCCGGCGTCGCGGGTTCGGTAGACGGCCGGCCGTCCGCCGGGACTGACGCGCGGCCAGACCTCCGTGCCGTCCATCGGGAACACCCAGGCGGTGTCGGCGTCGCGCGGGTGGGGCACGATGGTGAAGCCGATGTCGCCGATCTCTTCGGGCATGGCCTTGCCGATCCGCTCCCAGACATCCGACGGCCGGTCGAGGCGATAGATGCCGCAGTGGTTCTGCTGCCAGAGGCGGTCGGGGTCGGTCGGGGCCAGCGCGATGTAGTGGGCGTCCTGGCCGAACTCCGGATAGGGGTCGGGGAAGAAGCTTGCCTCCACATTCTTGTTCAGCGGCGACCAGCTGCCGCCCCGGTCCAGGCTCTCGAACACGCCGCCGGTCGAGGTGGCGATGTACATGTGGGCCGGATCGCGCGGATCGACGACGATCTGGTTCAGCAGCGCGCCGTCGGGCGTGCCGCCGTCGGCCGGGCACCACTGCCAGTACATCGGATTGTCGTTGAAGCCGGCGACCCCGTCCCAGGTCTCGCCGCCGTCGCGGCTGACGAACAGGCCCGGCGGCGAGGTCCCCGCCCACCAGACGCCGGGCTCGCTGGCGTGGCCGGGCTCCAGCCAGAAGCTGTGGTCGACCGATCGGGCGCTGTCGCCTTCCGCCTTCGGGAAAGCCGGCGGTCGCGCCGCCTCGGCCCAGGTCGCGCCGCCGTCGGTCGAGCGGAAGACGGTGGGCCCCAGGTGACCGGTGCTGGCCGCCATCAGCAGCGTGCGGCCATCGCGCGGGTCGAGGACCAGGTGGTTGACGATGCTGCCCAGATGGTGCGGACCGTCGACCGACCAAGCCTGCCGCGAGGCGTTGCTGCGGTAGATCCAGGCGCCCTTGCGGGTGCCGACGAGAAGCTGGATGGCGTGAGACAAGGCGCGTCCTCCCTGACGGTACGGCCCACGACCGCGAGCCTACACCCCAAGGACGTCCCGTCGAGTCAGGTTCCTACATTCGCCATGGCCTATCGAAGCGCTTACCAGGTCCCGAAAGTCGGACTCAGCGCCTTGGCCCCCGACATCACGTCGCAGCGGCGCATCATCGCCAGCAACGGCGCCCGGTCGCCCCGCTCGAAGCGGTCGTAGGCGGCGTTGGCGGCCGCATCGCCGTCAATCAGCTTGCGCTGGGCGTCGATCTTCGCGCGGCCTTCCGGCGTGTTGGGATAGCTCGGGTGCCTGCCGTCGAAGCCCTTGATGATCTTCGTCAGCGCCTCGAAGTCGGCCTCGATCGCCGCCTTTCGGGCGCCCGTGGCGCTTTCATACTGGGGAGCGATCAGGTCCTGCATCGCCGCCGCCCGTTCCGAGCAGAGAATCGCCGCCTTTTCGACCGGCGTGAATGTCACGGGCGGCGCGGCGGCCGTCAGCGCGGTCATGCGCTCGCCCATGACGGCCAGCTGCTGTTCCGCCGAGCGCGACGCGACCGGCTCGCCGGGAAGCGGCTTGTCACCGCAGATCGCCGCGAACAGAGGATAGGTCCTGTCCATCGGCGCCCACTCGTCCTGCCCCGTCTTCGCGCTCATAAGCTTCAGGTCAGCGCCGAAATAGCGGATGCTGCCGTTGCGGATCTGCCCGGTGGCGCAGTTGAGCTGGACTAGCCGCATGTCGCCCCGTCGCGCCAGGATGCTGTCGGGCGCCGCGGTCGAGGACAGCGGATCACGCCAGCGCCACAGGATCACGAAGGCCGCAAGCTGACCGGTCTTGCGGACGGTGCTTGGCGCATAGGCCGCCGACGAGGAGCCTTCGACGTTGATGATACGCCAGTCGGTCGGCGCCGCCGCCTGGGCCAGGACGACGGCGGGAGCCGCCAGCAGGATAAGGGCGGCGAGGATCGGTGTGCGCACGGGCTGCCTTCCACTGCGGCCAGGGAGTCTGAAGGCTACGCCCGACCGGCGGCCGGCCGCATCACCGGAAAGTGGGGGTCTCACCCCTGGGCGTCGAAGAAGGCGTCCGGGCTTTCGACCTCGACCAGCCGGCCCCGGCGGATCTCCAGGAAGCGCGTCGCCGCCGTGCGGGTGAAGTAGCGGTCGTGGGAGACGAAGAGGCAGGAGACCTCGCTCTCCTCCAGTTGCGCCTCCAGCGCTTCCTGGCCCTCGATGTCCAGGTGGTTGGTCGGCTCGTCGAGCAGGTAGAGGTTGGGGCGCTCCAGCTTCATGCGCAGGAACATCAGCCGCGACCGCTCGCCGTAGCTGAGCAGGCCGATCGGCTGCTGGATGCGGGTGAAGGCAAAGCCTGCCTGGGCCAGCAGACGCGCGGCGTCCTTGTCGGTCGCCTCCGGCGCGGCGGCGACATAGTCGAGCAGGGTCGACTTGAGCGGCAGCGCCCGCATCGACTGGTCGAACACCGCAAGCCGGGTCGCGGGGTTGAACCGCACCGCCGCCTGGCCGTCGTAGTGCTCGCGCGCCGGGTCGAACGCGGCGGCCAGCGCGGTCAGCAGGGTGGATTTGCCGGCCCCGTTGACGCCGAGGATGGCGATGCGGTCGCCGGACGCCACGGTCAGCCGGTCGATGGTGATCAGTGTGCGCGCGTCGTCCGGCGTCTTCACCGTAAGCCCGTGGACCCGCAGCGCCACCCTGGCGTCGATCTCGGCGTCCGACAGCTCCAGCCGCCGCTCCCGGGAGACGTAGGCGGTCGTCCGGTCGGCCTCGATGCGGGCGATGCGGGTCTCGATGGCCGCCTTGCGTTTGTTCAGCTCCGGGTTCTTGACCGCCCAGACCTTGTAGCGGGCGGCGGCGGCCTCCAGCCGCTTGACCTCCTTTTCCTCCAGCTTGCGGTGCGCGGCGGCGACGGCGTCGCGGCGCAGCAGCTCCTCGCGGGCGGTCGAGAACGCGGTCTTGAAGGCGTGCACGCCGTCTGACCGCAGGAACAGGGTGCGGTCGGTTACCCGGTTCAGGAACTCGCGGTCGTGGCTGACGATCAGCATCGGCACGTCGAACCCGGCGGTCAGCCAAAGCTCGAGCGTGTTGATGTTGGCGAGGTCCAGGTGGTTGGTCGGCTCATCCAGCAGCAGGATGTCCGGCTCCTCCAGCCGCGCCGCCGCCGCGATCAGCAGCAGACGCTGCCAGCCGCCGGAGAGGGAACCGAAGGTCTGGTCCGCCACTTCGGGCGCAACGCCGATCTCGTCCAGCAGCACGTCGATGCGCCAGTCGTCGTCACCGCAGCCGATGGTCTCCAGCGACCGGCGCAGCACCTCGCGCACCGGCAGGTCGGAGAGGCCCTCGGGCGTGTCCTGCGGCAGCGAGCCGACGCGCAGGCTGCGCGAGCGGATCACCTGGCCCTTGTCGAGCTCCAGTTCGCCGGTCAGGCAGCGCAGCAGCGTCGACTTTCCGGCCCCGTTCTCGCCGACCAGGGCCGTGCGGGCCCCGTCGAGCAGGAAGGACACGGTCTCGAACACGGGCGTCACCCCGTGGTGGAAGCTCGCGTTCTCCATGCCCAGCACGGCCTGTCGCGGCGCCATGACCCTTCACCACTCCCGTCGTCGGCCCCCGGCCGTCGCGCGGGACCTACCGGAAATCAGCGCCCGCGCCAAACTGGGCCATCAGGCCGCCGGCGCCGGGCTGGCCCCCACCCGGCGGTAGATCAGCGCCTCGGCGACATGCAGCCGCCTGACGCTCGTTGCGCCCTCCAGATCAGCGATGGTGCGGGCCAGCCGCAGGGCGCGGGTCCAGCCGCGAGCGGTCAGGTGGCCGGCGTCGGCGGCGCGGGCCATCAGCGACCGGGCGGGCTCGTCCAGCCCGGCGGCCTTGTCGAGGAAGTCGCCGTCGGCCATGGCGTTCAGCGGCGGCGCGCCCGCGGGCCAGGTCGCGGCGCGGTCGACCTGGGCCTGCCGGGCGGCGGCGACCCGGGCGGCGACCTCGGCCGAACCTTCCGACGGCGGCGGCAGGGCGAGGTCGGCGGCGCTGACCGGCGGCACGTCGATCTGCAGGTCGATGCGGTCGATCAGCGGGCCCGACACCCGGCCCTGATAGTCCCGCTGGCAGCGCGGGGCCTTGCCGCAGTAGCCCTTGCCCGGGCCGCCGTGGCCGCATCGGCAGGGATTCTGGGCGGCGACCAGCTGCACCCGGGCCGGATAGCGGATGTGGGCGTTGGCCCGGGCGACCATCACCTCGCCCGTCTCCAGCGGCGCGCGCAGGGAATCCAGGGCCTGCGAACTGAATTCGGGGAGCTCATCCAGGAACAGGACTCCATTGTGAGCCAGCGACACCTCTCCCGGCTTGGCCTTGAGCCCGCCGCCGGTCAGGGCCGCCATGCTGGCCGAGTGATGGGGCGAGCGGAACGGCCGGGTGCGGGTCAACTCGCCGCGCGCGATCAGCCCGGCCACCGAATGCACCATCGAGGTCTCGAGCAGCTCGGCCGGCGACAGCGGCGGCAGGATGCCGGGCAGCCGCTGGGCCATCATCGACTTGCCCGACCCCGGCGGACCGCTGAACAGCAGGTTGTGACCGCCGGCCGCCGCGATCTCCAGCGCCCGCTTGGCCTGTTCCTGGCCCTTGACCTCGCGCAGGTCGGGGACCCGCCCGCCCTCGACGATCGGGCCGGGCTTCGGCTCCGACAGCAGCTGGGTTCCCCGGAAGTGGTTGATCAGCCCGATCAGCGAGCGCGGCGCGATCACCCGCGTGCCGCCGGCCCAGGCCGCCTCCGCGCCGCAGGGCTCGGGGCAGATCAGGCCCAGGTCCATGGCCCCGGCCGCCACGGCGGCGGGCAGCACCCCGGCCACCGGGCTGATGGTGCCGTCCAGCGACAGCTCGCCCACCGCCACCCAGCCGTTCAGCGCGTCCGGCGGGATCACGCCCATCGCGCCCATGACCGCGAGCGCGATCGGCAGGTCGTAGTGGCTGCCCTCCTTGGGCAGGTCGGCGGGGGCCAGGTTCACGACGATCCGCTTGCCCGGCATGGCCAGGCCCAGGCCCGTGAAGGCGCCCCTGACCCGCTCCCGGCTCTCGGCCACCGCCTTGTCGCCCAGGCCGACGACGACCATCACCTGCTCGCCGCCGGTCAACTGGACCTCGACGTCCACGCGCCGCGCCTCAACGCCCTGGAAGGCGACTGTCACCACGCGCGCGACCATGCCGCCCCCCGCTACAGGCTCTGTGACTTATCCACAGATACAACCATGGCGCGCAGGAAAGATCAAGAACGAATAGTGAACTAACTGGGAAAATGAGGTGAATCAGTCGGGTAGCCGACGGACTTCATCCGTTGCGTCGGATGGCCTCGATGCGGTCGAACAGCACGGCGGCCGCGTCGGCGCCGCCGAAGCGCTTCAGCTGCTGGGCGCCGGTCGGCGAGGTGACGTTGATCTCGGTCAGGTAGTCGCCGATCACGTCGATGCCGACGAACAGCAGGCCGCGACGCTTCAGTTCCGGTCCGATGATGGCGCAGAGCTCCAGGTCGCGCGCCGTGAGCTCGACCGCCGCCGCCCGACCGCCCCGGGCGAGGTTGGAGCGTACCTGGCCCTCGGCCGGGATGCGGTTGATGGCCCCGACCGGCTCGCCGTCGACCAGCAGCACCCGCTTGTCGCCCTTGCTGACCGCGGGAATGAACTTCTGGGCGATGACCTGCTCGCGGCTGATCATGGCGTGAAGCTCAAGCAGGGCATCGAGGTTGGGATCGTCGGCCTTCAGTCGCACCACGCCCGAGCCGCCGCCGCCGTAGAGGGGCTTGAGCACCATGTCGCCGTGGCGCTCGCGGAAGTCGTAGATGGCGTCGATGTCGCTGGTGATCAGGGTCGGCGGCTGCACGCCCGGAAAATCGGTGACGAACAGC
>CAYTZY010000008.1:0-8281 GCA_964442795.1 uncultured Caulobacter sp. | reverse complement strand
ATCAGGTCGGCGAACTGCGTGACGAACAGCTTCTCGGGCGCGTTGCGCACCTCGGTCGGGTTGTTCACCACCAGCACCCTCGGATGGACCTTGTCCAGGAAGTGGGTGGCGGTGATGTAGGCCATGTCGAACGGCGGATCCTGGCGCATCAGCACCACGTCGATGTCGTCGGCAAGATCCAGCAGCACCGGCTCGCCCAGGGTGACATGGTCGCCCTTCACCGCCCGCAGCGTCGCCGGCCGGGCCCGGGCGCGGACGCGGCCCTCCTCCAGCGACAGCTTGTCAGGGGTGTAGACCCACAGCCGGTGGCCGCGGCTCTGGGCCTCCATCATCATCATGAAGCTGGAGTCGGTCTCGATGTTGATCCCCTCGACGGGGTCCATCTGCACGGCGACCTTCAGCGACATGGGAGCGTTCCTTCAGCGCCGACGACCGGCGAGTTCCGACTTAGACACTCGCCAGCGCCTTCGCCAGTAGGCCGGAGGGCAGAGTGTCTCTATCTCGATCTAGCGGGGCTGTCCGGAGGGGTTGGGTGAGGAGTGGGGCGGGCGTCATCCAACCAGTATGCACTGGCGCTGAACGGGGTGGAAAAACAGCGGGAAAGTCCGTGAATCCCGCCGGATCCGGCGCAGGAGAGCGAGTGATTGGCGAGACGGCACGAGACCCTCCGACCGGCCGCCCGGCGAAGGGGGAGGCCTGGAGGGGGACTCGAAGAGGGGTCGATTGTCCCGCATTGTCCCGGGACTATCGGTCCCGAGAGTCTCTCCTATATCCGCTCCGCGACGCTCAGTTCAGCCTCAGCCTCACCCGCTCCCGCGCCGCCCGGGCCGCGATCGCCGCGCCGCCGTCCAGCTGCTGGGCGCGGCCCAGCGCCTGCAGGGCGCCGGCCAGGGCCCCTTGGCCTTCACGGGCCCGGGCGACGTCTAGCCAGGGGCGGTGGTCGGAGGGGTCGAGCAGGGCGCGGCGCAGGGCCGAACGCTCGGCGCGGGGCCAGTCGCCGGCCGCCTGGGCGCGGGCGAAGATGTTGTTCTGCAGCCGGATCAGCACCTGCCGGTCGGTGGTCGGCGCCATCAGCAGGTCCAGCCGTCCGGCGACGTCCGGCGTCAGTCCGGTGCGCAGCGCCCGCCGCGACAGTTCCGAAGGCAGCACCACCCGGCCCTCGCTGAACGGGTCCAGCGCCAGCGGCCCTTCCGCCGTCTCGATGCGCAGCAGGAAGTGGCCCGGAAAATCAACGCCCTTCACCTCCAGGCCCGTCTGACGCGCGGCGTGCAGATAGAAGATCCCGAGCGACACGGGGATGCCCTTGCGTCGCTCGGCCACGGCGATGATGTCGGCGTTGGCCTGGTCTTCGAAGGTGATCAGGTCACCCTGCAGGCGCAGGTCGCCGGCCATGGATTCGGCGATCGCCTCCTCCGGCGATTCGGTCTCCAGCCTGTGGGTCAGATGCGCGACGCCTTCCGCGCCCAGGGCCCGCGCGGCGGCTTCGTCGCGGCTGTCGTCATCGTGCACGGCGCAGGCGAGGGCGGCCTCGAACAGGGGAAAACCCTCGTCCGGCCCCGAGCCGACCTGCGTCAGGAATTCCTCCGCCTCGTCCCGTGTCATGCTCAGGCGCCCTTCCACGCGTCGGGAATATGGCGCGGCAGCCGGCCGGGGGCGAGGGCGATCAGGTCCAGCCGAATGGTCGCGTCCCTGAGAGCGGGGCGGCCGGCGGCGATGGCCATCGCCGACCGGCGCAGGCGCTCGCGCTGTTCGCCATGCACGGCCTCCAGGGCATTCTCCAGCGTTGTGCGCCGCTTGACCTCGACCACCGCCAGCACGCCGCCCTTGAGGGCCAGGATGTCGATCTCGCCCTGGGGCGCGGCCAGCCGGAAGCCGAGAATGCGATAGCCCCGCGCCATCAGCAGCAGGGCGGCCAGCACCTCGCCGCGCCGGCCCGAGCGCCGGGCCGCCTGGCCGCGCGCGCTGCGGGCCGCCGTCATCCCGCGTCCTTCAGGGCCAGGGCCCGGCGGTAGAGGTCGCGGCGGTTGAGGCCGAGCGCTTTCGCTACCTCCGACGCCGCCTCGCCCGGGGCCAGCCGTGTCAGGGCCTCGGCCAGGGCCAGGTCGGCGTCGGCCTCACTGGCCGCCTCCGCGACGCCGGGGCCGACCAGGACGACGATCTCGCCCTTCGGCTCCTCGAGCGCCGGGTCGACGGCCAGCTGGTCGAGCGTGCCGCGCACGGCGGTCTCGTAGAGCTTCGTCAGCTCCCGTGTGACCGCCGCCTGGCGCGGGCCGAACACGGCCAGCATATCCTCCAGGCTGGCGCGCAGGCGGGGTCCGGTCTCGTAGAAGATCAGCGTCGCCCGGGCCTGGGCGAACTCGGCCAGGAAGGTGCGGCGCGCCGCGCGCTTCGGCGGCGTGAATCCGGCGAACAGGAAGCGGTCGGTGGGAAGGCCCGCCAGCGTCAGCGCCGCCAGCGCCGCCGAGGGGCCGGGGATCGGGAACACCCGAAAGCCGGCCTCGACCACCTCCCTCACCAGCCGGTAGCCGGGATCGGAGACCAGCGGCGTGCCGGCGTCCGAGACCAGCGCCACGCTCTGCCCCGCCTCCAGCGCCGCCATGATCCGGGGCCGCGCACGCTCGGCGGCATGCTCGTCATAGCGGGCCATGGTCTTGGAGAGGCCGTAGGCGGCCAGCAGCTTGCCGGTCACCCGGGTGTCCTCGGCCAGCAGCAGGTCGCAGCCGTTCAGCACGTCCAGCGCCCGCAGCGTGATGTCGCGCAGGTTGCCGATCGGCGTCGCCACCACATAGAGGCCGCGCTCCAGCGGGACGTCGGACAACAGCGGTGGCGGCGGCGGATGACGGGACAAGGCGGACTCCGGAGCGAAGGCGGAGAGCGCCTCGTCACGTCCGTCAGGTCAAGGGTTGATGTCGTCGTGGCCGTCGTTCCGATTGGAAAACCGTAACTACAAAATATCTTGACCGACACTTATTTCGTAGTTACAAAAATAGACAAGCGACATTTAAGATCGCGCGCTCGATGTGGACTCAACCGAAAGATGCTCGACACAATGAAACACTCTAAAAGGCTTATTGCGGCCGAGCAGCTATTCGGATCGAAACGATGGATATCGAATACGATGACCAGAAGCGCGCCATCACGCTGGAGCGTCGTGGGTTAGATTTTGCAGCGGCGGACCGCCTGTTCGCGGGCGAGACGCTTACGATCCAAGATGATCGCGATGATTATGGAGAAGAGCGTTTCCAGACGATCGGTAAGCTCGTCGACAAGATTGTCATGGTCGTCTGGACGCCACGGCGCGACGCCCGCCGCATCATCTCGATGAGAGAATGCAATGCCAAGGAACGGGAAGCCTACCAACGAACCCTGGATCGATCCGGATGAGGCTACGGAATGGTCGCCGGAGATTTTCGACCGGGCAGAGATTCGGCGCGGCGATCAAGTTCTCCGCCCCGCGACCGGCACGCTTACCAAGCGTGGCCGACCCAAGCTGGAACAGCCGAAGAAGCAGGTCACCCTGCGGCTCGACCAGGACGTCATCGATCGGTTCCGTGCAGGCGGACCGGGATGGCAAAGCAGGATCAACGAGGCCCTGAAGAAGGCGGTGGAGGTCTGACATCCACCGCCTTTCGCGTTCCTACAGCGGCGCGAACTTCGCGGTGAAGTGGCGCATGGCCGACGGCTGCCAGGTGATCTTCAGGCCCTTCAGCGAGTCCTTGCGGGCTACTATCTCCTCGAAGACCTCGACGATGTAGTCGGCGTGGCTCTGGGTGTAGACCCGGCGCGGGAAGGCCATGCGGACCAGGTCCATCGGCGCTTCCACCTCGGTCCCGTCGGGCTTCAGGCCGAACATCACCGTGCCGATCTCGCAGGAGCGGATGCCGCCTTCGAGGTACAGCGCCACGGCCAGGGCCTGGCCCGGGTACGCCCTGGGCGGGATGTGCGGCAGCAGCCGGCGGGCGTCGATGAACACCGCGTGTCCTCCGGTCGGCCGCACGATCGGCACCCCCATCGCCTCCAGCCGCTCGCCGATGTAGGCCATGCTGCGCAGGCGGTAGCGCAGGTAGTCCTCGTCGACGATCTCGACCAGGCCCTGGGCGATGGCGTCCAGGTCGCGGCCGGCCAGGCCGCCGTAGGTCGGGAACCCCTCGGTCAGGATCAGCCGGTTGCGGGCCGCCTGGGCCAGGTCGTCGTCGTTCAGCGCCAGCCAGCCGCCGATGTTGGCGAAGGCGTCCTTCTTGGCCGACATGGTCATGCCGTCGGCGTCGGTGAACATGTCGCGGACGATGTCCTTGACCGCGCGGCCCTGCTGACCCGGCTCGCGCATCTTGATGAAGTAGGCGTTCTCGGCGAACCGGCAGCCGTCGATGATGAAGGGCTTGCCGTGGGCCCTGGCGATCTTCGCCGTGGCGCGGATGTTCTCGAGGCTGACGGGCTGGCCGCCGCCGGCGTTGTTGGTGACGGTGATCATCACGCAGGGGACCGCGTCGCCGTGTTGGGCCAGGTAGGCCTCCAGCCGGGTCAGGTCCATGTTGCCCTTGAAGGGGTGGTCGCTGGTCGGGTCCAGCCCCTCGGCGATGACCAGGTCGGCGGCTTCTGCGCCGGTCGCCTCGATGTTGCCCCGGGTGGTGTCGAAGTGGGTGTTGGACGGGATGAACTTCCCGGCGCCGCCCAGGATCGAGAACAGGATCGCCTCGGCCGCCCGGCCCTGGTGGGTCGGGATCACGTACTTGAACGGCATCAGCGCCTTCACCGCCGCCTCGAAGCGGAAGAAGGACGGGCTGCCGGCGTAGCTTTCATCGCCCGACATGAGCGCCGCCTGCTGGCGGGCGCTCATCGCCGAGGTGCCGCTGTCGGTCAGCAGATCGATCAGCACGTCGTCGGAGTGCAGCGCGAAGAGGTTGTAGTCCGCCGCGGCGATCAGGCTGGCCCGTTCGTCCCGCGTGGTCATGCGGATGGGCTCGACCGCCTTGATGCGGAAGGGCTCGATGATGGTTCTCATGTGGTCTGTATCCATTGAAGCGCGGCGCAACGCGCGCTAACCGGTTTGGCGATGCCTTTATCCGTCCGCGCCGCCTACCGCGAGCGCCTTTCCGCAGGGGAGATCAGACCCGACGCGGCCCAGGAGGCGGCGCTCGGCGCGCTGTCGCGGCTGGAGGGCGACCTCAACGCCTTGTCGGAGCCGGGCTTTTCCTTCTTTCGCAAGCCGAAGGCGGCGCGCGGCGTCTACCTCTGGGGGCCGGTCGGGCGGGGCAAGTCCATGCTGATGGACCTGTTCTACGAGTCGGCGCCGATCGCGAAGAAGCGGCGGGTCCATTTCCATGTCTTCATGGCCGAGGTTCACGCCAGCATCGACGCCTGGCGCAAGGGCGACCCGGCCAGCCGCCGGACGCGGTTCGGGCAGTTCAGGGGCGATGATCCGATCGCTCCCACCGCCGAGCTGATCGCCGGCCAGGCCCGGCTGCTCTGTTTCGACGAGTTCCAGGTCACGGATATCGCCGACGCCATGATCCTGGGTCGGCTGTTCGAGCAGCTGTTCAATCTGGGCGTGACCCTGGTGGTCACCTCCAACCGGCCGCCGGACGACCTCTACAAGGACGGCATCAACCGTCAGCTGTTCCTGCCCTTCATCGCCCTGCTGAAGGCGCGGCTGGAGGTGGTCAGCGTGCGCGGACCGGTGGATTTCCGCCTCGACCGCCTGCGGGGCGCCCGCACCTGGCTGGCGCCGGCCGATCCCGACAACGAGCGGACCTTCGATCGGCTCTGGGCCGACATGCTGGACGGCGCCCCGGAGACGGGGGCCGCGCTGGAGGTGTTGGGCCGCAAGCTTCACCTGCCGCGGGCCAGCGGCGGCCTGCTCCGCGCCAGCTTCGCCAGCCTGTGCGACCATGCGCTGGGTCCGCAGGACTACCTGGCCGTGGCCGCCCGGTTCCACACCGTGTTCCTCGAGGACGTGCCCAGGCTGGTTCCCGCGAAGCGCGACGCAGCCAGGCGCTTCAACACCCTCATCGACGCCCTCTACGAGGCCGAGGCCAAGCTGGTCGCCCTGGCCGAGGTTGAGCCCGAGCGGCTCTATCCGGAGGGCGACGGAGCGTTCGAGTTCGAGCGCACCGTCTCGCGGCTGCAGGAAATGCGCTCGACCGACTGGCTCGAACGCGTCAGGGACTGAACAACAACCAACGGGAGGAGAGACAACATGTTTTCGCACATCATGGTCGGGACCAACGACCTGAAGAAGGCCAAGGTCTTCTACGACGCCCTGCTCGGCACGCTGGGCGCCCAGCCGTCCTTCGTCGATGGCCACCGCATGTTCTACATGCACAACGGCGGCGTCTTCGGCGTGTCCGAGCCGATCAACGGCGAGCCGGCCTGCCACGCCAACGGCGGCACCATCGGCTTCACCTGCGCTTCGCCTGAACAGGCCGACGCCTGGCATGCGGCGGGCGTCGCCAACGGCGGGACCACCTGCGAGGATCCCCCCGGCGTGCGCGAGGGCGGCATGGGCAAGATGTACCTCGCCTACCTGCGCGACCCCGACGGCAACAAGCTCTGCGCCATCCACCGGATGTAGCGGGCAGGGGAGCGGCGCACCGCGCCGCTCCCGCACCTGTTTCGCCCCGACGAAGCGCAAGTCGTTCACCGAAAAGGGACCGCTCGCGTTGACACCCGCGTCCCGGGGGTTAAATCCGGTCCGGCCTTCTCAAAGAAGACAGCGCAACCACGAGTCCCAGATGACTGAAGCTTCGCCGGGGGTCCGCGAGCGGCCCCTTTCGCCCCACCTCCAGGTCTGGCGCTGGCATGTGACGATGGCGGGTTCGATCCTGCATCGCGGCAGCCTGATGGCCCTCTACGTCGGGATCCTGATCCTGGTCGGCTGGCTGCTGTCGCTGGCGGCCGGTCCGGAGGCCTATGCGAGCTACATGGGCCTGCTCGGGTCGGCGCTGGGCAAGCTGGTGCTGCTGGGGCTGACCTTCGCGCTGTTCTTCAACCTGGCGAGCATGGTGCGCCACATGATCTGGGACGTGGGCAAGGGCTTCCGGCCCAGGTTCGCCGACACCATGACCATCGCCAGCTTCGTCTTCGCCGGCGTCGCCACCGCGGCGGTCTGGCTGATCGCCGCCAGCACGGGGGCCCTGTGATGGCCGGAGCCAGCAGCAACTTCCGCACGCCGCTGTCGCGCGCCCGGGGCATGGGCGCGGCCAAGCACGGCGCCGGCCACTTCATCGCAGAGCGGGTCAGCGGCATCGCCCTGATCCCGCTGGCCCTCTGGGCCGCCTTCTCCGGCCCGATGCTGGCCAAGGGCGACTTCGCCTCGGTCTCGACCTGGCTGGCCCAGCCGCTCAACGCGGTGCTGGCCGGGCTGCTGATCGTGGTCGGCTTCTTCCACCTTCGCCTGCAGATCCAGGTGGTGGTCGAGGACTACATCGAGGGCTTCGTGGCCAAGACCGGCCTGCTGCTGCTGAACCTATTCGTCTGTGTCCTGGGCGCCGCCCTGGGCCTGTTCGCCATCCTCAAGGTGGCCCTGCTGTCGGGAGCCCTTTGATGGCCGCCTACAAGTTCATCGACCACAAGTTCGACATCGTGGTGGTGGGCGCCGGCGGCTCGGGCCTGCGCGCCGCGCTCGGCTGCGCCGCCGCCGGCCTCAAGACCGCCTGCATCACCAAGGTGTTCCCGACCCGCTCGCATACGGTCGCCGCCCAGGGCGGCATCTCCGCCTCGCTCGGCAACATGGGCGAGGACGACTGGCGCTGGCACATGTACGACACCGTCAAGGGCTCGGACTGGCTGGGCGACCAGGACGCGATCGAGTACCTGACCCGCAACGCCCCGGCGGCGGTCTATGAGCTCGAGCACTGGGGCGTGCCCTTCTCGCGCACCCCCGAGGGCAAGATCTACCAGCGCGCGTTCGGCGGCATGACCCGAAACTACGGCGAGGCCCCGATCCAGCGCACCTGCGCGGCGGCCGACCGCACCGGCCACGCCATGCTGCACACCATGTACGGCCAGGCGCTCAGCAAGGACGTCGAGTTCTTCATCGAGTACTTCGCGCTCGACCTGATCATGGACGACGGCGTCTGCCGCGGCGTTACGGCCTGGAAGCTGGACGACGGCACCCTGCACCGCTTCCAGGCGCAGCGGACCATCCTGGCCACCGGCGGCTACGGCCGCGCCTATCTGTCGGCCACCAGCGCCCACACCTGCACCGGCGACGGCGGCGGCATGGCCCTGCGCGCCGGCCTGCCGCTGCAGGACATGGAGTTCGTGCAGTTCCACCCGACCG
>CAYTZY010000007.1:59775-62071 GCA_964442795.1 uncultured Caulobacter sp. | reverse complement strand
ACTCACGGCCGGTCGCCTTGGCGATCGACTTGCCGAGCGAGGTCTTGCCGACGCCCGGAGGGCCGACGAGGCAGAGGATCGGGCCCTTCAGCGAGCCGGTCCGCGCCTGCACGGCCAGGTACTCGAGGATGCGCTCCTTGACCTTCTCCAGGCCGTAGTGGTCCTCCTCGAGGATCGCCTCGGCCTTCACCAGGTCGATCTTCTTGGCCTTGGCCTTGCCCCACGGAATGGACAGCAGCCAGTCGAGGTAGTTGCGCACGACCGTGCTCTCGGCCGACATCGGGCTCATGTTGCGCAGCTTCTTGAGCTCCGCCTCGGCCTTGGTGCGGGCTTCCTTGGAGAGCCGGGTCTTCTTGATGCGCTTTTCGAGCTCGATGAGTTCGTCGCGACCGTCGTCCTGGTCGCCCAGCTCGCGCTGGATCGCCTTCATCTGCTCGTTCAGATAGTACTCGCGCTGGGTCTTCTCCATCTGGCGCTTCACGCGCGAGCGGATCTTCTTCTCGACCTGCAGGACGCTGATCTCGCCTTCCATCAGGGCGAAGACCTTCTCCAGGCGCTTCACGATGTCGAAGATCTCGAGCAGCTGCTGCTTGTCGGCGATCTTCACCGACAGGTGGGCGGCGATGGAGTCGGCCAGCTTGCCCGGCTCGGCGATCTGCGGGATCGAGGCCAGGGCTTCGGGCGGGATCTTCTTGTTGAGCTTGACGTAGTTCTCGAACTGCTCGGCCACGGCGCGGGACAGGGCCTCGGCCTCGTGCGCCTCGCCGCTGTCCTCGTCGATGATGGCGGTCTCGGCTTCGTAGTAATCCTCGCGGCCGGTGAACTTGACCACGGCGGCGCGGTCCTTGCCTTCGACCAGCACCTTCACGGTGCCGTCCGGCAGCTTGAGCAGCTGCAGCACCGTGGCGACCACGCCGACATCATAGATGTCGTCGGTGGCGGGATCATCGTCGGCGGAGTTCTTCTGGGTGGCCAGCAGGATCTGCTTGTCGCCGCGCATCACCTCTTCAAGCGCGCGCACCGACTTGTCGCGCCCCACGAACAGGGGAACGACCATATGGGGAAACACCACGATGTCCCGAAGCGGCAACACCGGAAGCGTACGGATATCCGTCATACCAATCTCCTTGGCGCGGCCCGGGATCGGCGCCGCGCTCCGGTCCCCGGAGGACCGGTCTTGTTACCGATATGTGGCCGCTTCGCGGGCGCATTCAAGCGTGGCGGGTGTCGCGCGGCGAACCGCCCCACACACGGGCGCGTGATAAGGCGGCGGTTTCAGGCGCGTTCGCGGGTGGTTGCGGGTGGTCGACGCGGCCGGGCGGCTACCGCTTCTTGCCCAGCTCGGCGGCGATATCCCTGGTCGCCTTGCCGACCTTGCGGTGGGCGGCGGTGATCTGGTCGCGGGTGACGCCCCAGCGCTTCATCCAGTATTCGACGGCCTGGCGCTCGGACAGGTCGAGGCGGTCCTTGTCGATGAAGCCGCGCTTGTCCTTCAGTCCAGCCATCCGCCTGCTCCGTGATTTGCGCCGGCGGCCATTATCCCGGTAAGTCGGCGCCATGACCAGCCAGCCCAAGCTCCGCCGCCTCATCGACCTGCCCGGCGTCGCCGACCTGGAGACGAAGGCGCTGATGAAGCCGGCCTGGGCCGAGCCGGAAGCCCGCGCCGAACATCCGGAGATCGACGCCTGCTCGATAGCCATCTTCGGCATCACGGCCGACGACGCCGAGGCGGTCGACCGCCCCGCCGACTGGGACGGCGTCGACGAACTGCCGCTCCGCGACCAGGTCGACGCCTTCGAGGCGGCCGGCTGGGACGTCACCGAGCGCCGCAAGCCGCTGCGCATGCTGGGACACTTCAGCCAGCAGCTCTGGCTGGCCATCCGCGGCGTGGCCGGGACCCTGCCCTTCGCGCCCGAGGACGAGACGACGATGACCGGCTGGGGCGCGTCCCTGGCGGCTGACGCCAAGGCGTTCAGAAAGCGGTAGAGGCCGGGCGCAACTCACGCGCACCGATTCCCCGGGAACCCGAAACCCTCTAGACAGCGGCCATGGCCTGGACACGCACCTATGACGAGCCCGAACCCCAACGGGTGAACCGCTGGCTGGCGCAGAGCGGCGTCTGTTCGCGGCGCGAGGCCGAGGGCCTGATCGCCCGCGGCCTGGTCAGCATCGACGGCGAGACGGTGCAGGACGTGGGGCGCAAGATCCTGCCGGGCCAGACCCTGACCCTGGCCGACGTCGCCACTGCCGACCTGGGCGCCGCGATGACGCTGATGATCCACAAGCCCGTCGGGAT
>CAYTZY010000007.1:56603-59759 GCA_964442795.1 uncultured Caulobacter sp. | reverse complement strand
CCGAGGGAGAACAGGTGCCGGCCGTCCGCCTGATCACCCGGGACACCCTTTGGGGAGAGTCGCGATCGATCCCCGGCCGCGACAGCCGGCTGGCGCCCGTCGGGCGGCTGGACATGGATTCGCGGGGCCTGCTGATCCTCTCGGAGGACGGCGTGGTGGCCAAGGCGGTCATCGGCCCGGCCTCGGAGCTGGAAAAGGAATACCTGGTCACCGTCACCGGTCAGATCACCGAAGAGCGCCTCGCGCTGCTCCGCCACGGGCTGGCGCTGGACGGCCGGCAGTTGCGCCCGGCGAAGGTGACGCTGGAGGGGCCGAGGACACTGCGCTTCGTGCTGACCGAGGGCCGGAACCGGCAGATCCGCCGCATGTGCGAGCTGGTCGACCTGTGGGTGGCCGATCTCTACCGCATCCGGGTCGGCCCGCTGACGCTCGGCGACCTGCCGGAGGGCCGCTGGCGGCCGCTGACGGCGGACGAGCGCGCGGCGCTGATCAGGGGCGCCTGAGCGAGGCCAGCAGGATCCCGGCGCCGATCAGCGCCACCCCCACGGCGTGGAAGCCCTCGAAGGCCTCCCCGAGCAGGGCCACGGCCAGCACGCTGCCGAACACCGGCATCAGGTGCATGAAGTGCCCGGCCCGACCGGCGCCGAGCAGCTCCACGCCCCTGTTGAAGAACAGATAGGCCAGGAACGAGGGAAACACCGCCACGTAGGCCAGGCCGGCCAGCGCTTGCGGCGTCACCGCGAACCCGCCCAGGCGGGAGACTTCCCAGGCATAGAGCGGGGCGAGCAGCAGGATCGACGCCATGAACGTCGCCCACAGCAGGCTGAGCGGATGCACCGCCGGCTTGCGGCGCAGCAGCAGCGAATAGGCGGCGTAGAGCAGGACTCCGACCAGGACGAACCCGTCGCCGGGGTGAATATCCAGGTGCAGCAGGTCCCAGGGCCGGCCCTGGGCGATGACCACCAGCACCCCGGCCAGCGACAGGGCCACGCCCAGGGTCTGGGTCAGGCCGGTCCGCTCGCGCAGGAAGACCAGCGCGAACAGCAGGATCAGCGGCGGAATGGCGGCCTGCATCAGCAGGCTGTTGAGCGCCGTGGTGGTCTCCAGCCCCAGGTAGAGCAGCGCCCCGAACGAGGCGACCCCGGTGGCCGACAGCAGCAGCACCATGCCCCAGTGGCGGCGGAGCTCGGCGGCGTCACGTTTCAGGTGCGGCCAGGCGAAGGGCGTGATCAGCGCCGCCGCCAGCACCCAGCGCCAGAAGGACAGGCTCATCGGCGGCACGACGCCGGCCATCGCCCGGCCGGCGATGGAGTTGCCGGCCCAGAACAGCATGGTCAGGCAGAGCAGCACCGGCGCGGCGCGCCACAGGCGGGAGACAAGGTTCATAGCGGTCGAATAGAGCCTAACACCCACGGCGTCATGGCCCGACTTGTTCGGGCCAGCCATGAACACAGACCCGAAAGGCCCGTGCCCGACCGGGCTCGATCATCACGCATGCGTGGGCCGGACAAGCCGGGCCATGACGACTGAGAGAGGCCTCAGTAGCCGGGCGGCGCGACGAAGCCGCCGAATTCGCGTTCCAGCAGGCCGGCGAAGGCGATGGTCGTTCGGTCTTCCAGGTAGGGGCCGATGATCTGGATGCCGATCGGCAGACCGGTCCGCGACAGGCCGATGGGCGCGGCGGTGGCCGGCAGGCAGGCCAGGGTCGCCATGCCCGGCCAGGCCAGCTGATCGAAGTAGCGCGTCCCCTCCCCGTTCAGCGTCAGCTTGCGGGCGCCCATGTCTGGACTGGGATCATGCGGGAAGGCCAGTGATCCGTGAGCCGGCGCCAGCACGACGTCGAACCCCTCGAACAGCCGCGCCCAGTGCCGTCGGACGGTCAGCTGCTCGTCCAGCAGTCCCATCCACTCATGGGCGGAGGGCGACCGGGCCCCGGGCTGGCCGCGAGTCATGGCGACGTTGAGGATCGCGCCGTAGAGGATCTGGGCCTCCGACAGGTCGGGCAGCAGCTCGGTCTCGCGGTCGACGCGCGCGCCGGCCTCCTCCAGTCGGTCGGCCAGGCCGTGCAGGGCGGCGACGATCTCATCGTCCACCTTCGCCATCGGATGAGCGTCGAGGATGAGCACCCGGAAGTCGGCCAGCCGGTCCTGGCGCGACGGCCGGAGCGCGAGGCTGTAGCCCACGGCCTCCTCCGGCGCCGGGCCCGCCAGCACGCCGAGCGCCAGGTCCAGGTCGGCGGCGGTCCGCGCCATGGGTCCGACCACGGCCAGCGGCACATCGGTCCCGTCGGCGCCGGGCGGCGTATGCCCGCGCAGCGGCACGACGCCGTAGCTGGGCTTGTGGCCGTAGACGCCGCAGAAGGCGGACGGAATGCGGATCGAGCCGCCGATGTCCGATCCGAACTCCAGGGGGACCATGCCGGCCGCCAGGGCCGCGCCGCTGCCGCCGGACGACCCGCCGGGCGTGCGCGCCTTATCCCAGGGATTGTTGGTGCGGCCGTAGACAGGGTTGTCGCTTTGCCAGTCGGCGAGCATGGGCGGTACGTTGGTCTTGCCCAGGATCACCGCCCCGGCGGCCTTCAGCCGCGATACGCCGACGGCGTCGACCGGGGCCTTCCAGTCGCGCCACATCTCCATGCCCCAGGTGGTGGGAGTGCCGGCCTGCCAGTTGGCCTCCTTGATGGTCATCGGCACGCCCAGCAGCGGCGCCCGCTCGCCCCGGGCCAGCGCGGCGTCGGCGGCCTTCGCGGCGGCGCGGGCGCGGTCGAAGTCTCGGACGACGACGGCGTTGATCGCGCCGTCCCGGGCCACGATGCGGGCGATGGCCCCCTCAGCCAGGTCCAGCGCGCTGACGCGCCGCGCCGCCAGCGCCTCGACCAGCGCGGTCGCCGACGCATCGGCGAAGTCCTGCGTGAGCGTGTCGGACACGTCCGCCTCCCTGTCGTCTGTCTGTTCTGGTTGACCGATCGTCACCCGCCGGACGGCAGGATGTCCAGTCCGGGGGCGTGGATCGCTCCATGCTGCTGACAGGACGCTGGCGGCAGCCGCCGTCAGCCGCCGTCGGGGAGGCGCGTGCTGATCGGCGCGTCCGGATCGACCGGGGGCCTCGCGGCGGGCGGCGGAGCCGGGCGCGGCGCGGGCGGCGGTGCGGCGACCA
>CAYTZY010000007.1:36215-56593 GCA_964442795.1 uncultured Caulobacter sp. | reverse complement strand
GGACTTCCAGGGGCGGCGGCGGCGCGGCCATCACCGGCGGCGGTGTCGCGACCGTCGGCGCGGTCGGCGTCGCGGCGCGAGGGGCCGGGGCCGTCGCCGGGAGCCGGGTCGTGGACGGCGCGGACGGCGCAGGCGCGGGCGCGGGCGCGGGCGCCGCGCTGATCACGGCCGGCGCTGGAGTCTCGGCAGGCGGCGAAGCGACGGGCTCGGCGGCGGCCGGCGGCTCGGCGCGAGGCTGGACCGTCGTGGCGGGCGCGGGATCGGCGACCACGGACGGCGGTTCGGCGCCGTCCGACGGCCGCAGCAGCACCCAGGCCGCGCCGCCGATGACGATCAGGGCGCCCGCCGCGGCCGCGGCGAGCATGAGCGTACGGCCGCTGACGAGTCCCGCCCTGGGCGCCGTCTGCGACGATCCCTCGACCGGCGCGCCAAGCGCGGCAAGCTGCTCGGGCGTCAACATGGGCCGGGCGCCGACGGGCGGCGCGAGAACGGGCGGGTCGGCGCGGGTCGGCGCGGCCGGTTCGGCGGCGGGCGGCCGCGACGGCGGCGCGGATCGCGGCCGGGGCGCGGCGGCCCCCAGCGGCATGGACTCTGGACGAATGGTCGGGCCGGTCGGGCGAGGCGGACGCGGCCGGACGGGCTGGACCGGCGCCGCAAAAGGCGTCTGCGGCACAGGCGCGGCGGCCGATCCGGTCAGGATGCTGGAGGGCCGCTCCGGCGTCGGCTCGGGAATCGGTCGAGGCTTCGGCTTGGGCGTCGGCGGCGGCGCGGGCATGCGAACCGGCTCGGCGCCGGCCTTGGGCAGCGGCCCGATCCGGAAGGCGCTCTGCGGCTGCTTCCCCCAGGCCTTCTTGAAGCCGTAGGGGTTGGCCGGATCATCCTTGGAAGGCGGCTCCATGTCTCGATCGTCTCCACGCCCGGGGCTGCGAACCTCGCCGCCGATCTGGACGCTAGTATGACGATCAGACCCGGCGGCGCCAGATTCGCCAAGACGTCGCGCCGGTCAAGCGCGGCATGGCGTCAGCCGGCCAGGGCTTCCTCGATGAAATCCAGCCGGTCCTGACCGAAGAACATCTCGTCATCGAGGAAGAAGGTCGGGGCGCCGAAGGCGCCGCGCGCGACCGCCGATTCGGTGTTGGCCTTCAGCCGATCCTTCGCCTCCGCGGAATCGGCGATCGCCAGCAGCGCCGCCGGATCGAACCCCGCGCCGGCCAGCACCGACGCCAGCACTTCGGGGTCGCCCATGTTCTTGCGCCCCTTCCACATGGCGTCGAACAGGGTGTCGACGAGCCGGGGGAAACTCTCCTCCCCGACCAGACCGGCGGCCATGCGCATCATGGTGATGGTGTTGATCGGGAAGTAGGGGTTCATGTTCAGCGGCACGACGAACTTCTTCGCGAACCGCGCCATGTCGGCGCCCATGTAGGCCCCCTTGGCCGGCACCATGACCGGCGAGGCGTTGCCGGTGGCCTTGAAGATGCCGCCCAGCAGCACCGGCACGTAGATGACCTCCGCCCCGGTGCGGGCGATCAGATCCGGCAGGCGCTTGTGGGCCAGGTAGGTCGTCGGGCTGCCGACGTCGAACAGCAATTCCAGGGTCTTGCCCATCAGAAGGTCTCCATCCAGGGCCGCAGGTCCAGCTCATGGGTCCAGGCGTCGCGAGGCTGCGTGTGCAACATCCAGTAGGCGTCGGCGATGTGGTCCGGGTTCAGGATGCCGTCCTGGTCCTTGAGCGCATGGCGCTGCGGGAAATTGGTGGCGATCCACTCGGTGTCGATGGCCCCGTCGATGATGGTGTGGGCGACATGGATGCCTTCCGGACCCAGCTCCCGCGCCATGCTCTGGGCGAGGCCCCGCAGCGCGAACTTGGCGCCGGCGAAGGCGGCAAAGCCCTTGCCGCCGCGCAGGGAGGCCGTGGCGCCGGTGAAGAGGATCGTCCCCCGGCCGCGCGGGACCATGTGTTTCGCCGCCTCGCGTCCGGTCAGGAAGCCGGCGAAGGCGGCCATCTCCCAGACCTTGCGATAGACGCGGGCGGTGGTGTCGCGGATGCCGAAGTTGACGTTCGCGCCGATGTTGAAGACCACGACCTCCAGCGGGGCGATGTCGGCCTCGACGCGGTCGAACAGCTCGACCATCGGCTCCTCGAGCCGGGCGTCGACGCCGAACGGGTGAGCCTCCCCGCCCTCGGCGCGGATCTGGTCGGCGAGTGCGGTCAGGTTGGCGGCGTCGCGGCGGACGATAACGGCGGCGTAGCCCTCGCGGGCGAAGCGGCGGGCGATGGCGCCGCCGGTGGCGTCACCGGCCCCGATGACGAGCACGGACTTCTTTTCAGGCATGGGCAGGCCTCCGTCAACGCACGTTGCGAATAGAAACTTACTGGGCGGCGCTGTAAAGGGGAGACATGGAAACGCGTTGCGTCCCTCGACACGCCCGCGATGCGGGCTGCTTAGAATGACGTGGTCAGTTGCGCTTCTCCTTTACGTCATCCTGAGCAGCGCCCGAAGGGCGCGTGTCGAAGGACGCACAGCCTTGACGCCGCCCCCGGCAGGGGCGCTCAGGCGTCCCGATAGAGCCCCGCGTGCATCTCCCGCAGCAGCGCCTTCTGCACCTTGCCCATGGCGTTGCGCGGCAGGTCGTCGACGAACAGCACGCGCCGGGGCTGCTTGAACCGCGCCAGGCGGTCCTTCAGCGCGGCGATGACGGCCGCCTCGTCAAACGCGCCCTTGCCGCCCGTCGCCACCACGGCGGTGACGCCCTCGCCCAAGTCCGGGTGCGGCAGGCCGATGACAGCGCTCTCGACCACGCCGGGCAGCGCGTCGAGTTCTTCCTCGACCTCCTTGGGGTAGACGTTGAAGCCGCCGGAGATAATCAGGTCCTTGCCGCGCCCGACGATGTGGACGTAGCCGGCCTCGTCGATCTTCCCCAGGTCCCCGGTGATGAAGAAGCCGTCGGGACGGAACTCGGCGGCGGTCTTCTCGGGCATGTTCCAGTAGCCGGCGAAGACGTTGGGGCCCTTCACCTCGATCATGCCGATCTCGCCTGTCGGCAGGACCGCGCCGGTCTCCGGATCGGCGATGCGCAGCGCCACGTCCGGCAGCGGATAGCCGACCGTGCCGGCCACGCGGTCGCCGTCGTAGGGGTTGGAGGTGTTCATCCCCGTCTCGGTCATGCCGTAGCGCTCGAGGATCGCCGTCCCCGTGCGGTCGGACCATTCGCGGTGCACCTCCGCCAGCAGCGGCGCCGAGCCGCTGATGAACAGCCGCATGCCGGCCACCGCCTCGCGGGTGAGGGCGGGCTGGGTCAGCAGGCGGGTGTAGAAGGTCGGCACGCCCATCAGCGCCGTGGCCCGCGGCATCAGGGACAGCGCATCGGCCGCAGCGAATTTCGGCCGGAAGATCATCGCGCCGCCGGCCATCAGCAGCACGTTGGTGGCCACGAACAGCCCGTGCACATGGTAGATCGGCAGGGCGTGGATCAGCATGTCGTCGGCCGTGAACCGCCACAGCTTGACCAGCGTCGCGGCGTTGCTGGCCAGGTTGCCGTGGGTGAGCATCGCCCCCTTCGACCGGCCCGTGGTGCCCGAGGTGTAGCAGATGGCGGCCAGGTCGGTCGGCGCGCGCTCAACGGTCGCGAAGGTCGAGGGCCGGCTCTCGGCGATGTCGGTCAGGGTCCCCTGCCCGTTGGCGTCCAGCGTCGCCACCTTCGCGTCCATGGGGTCGATCAGCCCGGCGATCTCCTCCTCGACCAGCGGGTCGCAGACCACCAGCGAGGGGCCGGCGTCGCCGATGAAGTAGTCGAGCTCGCGGATCGTGTAGGCGGTGTTGAGCGGCAGGAAGACCGCCCCGACCCGGATCGTCGCCAGGTAGAGGTAGAGGTTCTCGGGGCTCTTCTCGACCTGCACCGCCAGCCGGTCGCCGGTCTTCACCCCCAGCGCGCGCAGGGCGTGGGCGTAGCGGGCCGTGTGGGCGCCCAGGTCGGCGTAGGTGTCGGTCCGGCCGTCGGGACGCTCGAGGAAGGGCGCGTCCGGGCGGCCGTTGGCGGTGAGGGTGGTGAAGAGGTTCGACATCTGCCTTGCGTGGTTCGCGACGCGCTACGCGCTCCTCACCATGACGAGCTTGGTGCAGTCCACAAGATTTCGTCATCCTGAGGAGGCCCGAAGGGCCGTCGCGAAGGACGCACCGAGCATCCGCGGTTAGCCCAGCATCCGCTCCAGCCCCGCCCGGTCGAGCACGGCGATCACGCCGTAGCCGCGGGCCACTCGCCCCTCCAGCTCGCCCAGCCAGCCGTTCACCGCCTTGCGGGTGACGCCGATCATCTCGGCGAGGTCGGCCTGGGAGACCGGGATCTCGCCGCCGGTCTGGGCCGACAGCTGCAGCAGGCGCGAGACCAGCCGCTCCCGGGGCCTGAGCGCCACGAACTCGGCCACCGCCTGGGCGTTGAGGCGCAGCTGGCCGTAGACCAGCGCCGACAGCGCCTCCCACAGGCCCGGATGATCGGCGGCGACCTGGCGCAGCGCGCGGTCGCTGAGCGTGAACACCGTGGCGGGCGTGGCCGCGATGGCGGTGACGATGCGCGGGCCGCCGCCGAAGGCGACGCTCTGGCCGATCAGGGTCCCGGCCGGCAGCAGGCCGATCAGCGCCTCGCGGCCGCCCGGCGCCTGGCCGTAGACCTTCAGCGCGCCCTCGACGACGGCCAGGACGCCGGTCTCCTCGTCGCCCTCGCCGTGCATCCACTCGCCGGCGTTCCGGCGCGACAGGCGGCCGGCGCGCAGCAGGGCCTCGCGGCGGTCGGCCGGCTGACGCGCGAACCAGGGGATGGCCGCGACCTTGGAGAGGCTGTCGTCACTCATACCATACTGTAACCGAAGTGACAGTCACGCCGCCAGAGCCGTGGCCTGATCGGGCCAACGACACAGGGAGACCGCCATGCTCGCCACCGCCCTCAGGATCGAACCCGCCGACGGCTGCGGCGCCTATGTGTCCGGGGTGGACCTGGCCGACCCGAGCGACGCCGACGTCGTGTCCATTCGCCAGGCGCTGTTCGACTACGGCGCCCTGTTCTTCCGCGGCCAGACGATCACGCCCGAGCAGCATATCGCGCTGGCCGAGCGGATCGCGCCGATCGACGTCAACCGCTTCTTCCCCGCCGCCCCCGGCTATCCCGTGATCGCCAAGGTCGAGAAGACGGCCGAGCAGACCACCAACATCGGCGGCGGCTGGCACACCGACCACAGCTACGACATCGCCCCGGCCATGGGCTCGGTGCTGGTCGCCCGCGACCTGCCGCCCAGCGGCGGCGACACCCTGTTCGCCGACATGTACGTCGCCTTCGACACCCTGGACGCCGAGACGAAGGCCCAGATCGCCGGCCTGCGCGCCGTGCACGGCTCCGACCATGTGTTCGGCGAGAAGGGCGTCTACGCCCAGACCGACCAGCCCGAGCTGGCCAAGGGCGGCGTCGAGACGCCGGAGACGGTGCATCCGGTGGTCATCAAACACCCCGGCAGCGGCAAGCCCGTGCTCTACGTCAACCCCAGCTTCACCCTGCGCTTCGAGGGCATGACCCGCGAGGAGAGCCTGCCGCTGCTGATGAAGCTCTATGCCCACGCCATGAACACCGCCCACGTCCACACCCTGGTGTGGGAGCCGGGCACGGTGGCGATGTGGGACAACCGCGCCACCTGGCATTTCGCCAAGAACGACTACCACGGCCACTACCGGCTGATGCACCGGATCACCCTCGCGGGGTGCGAGTTGGAGGCGGCTTAGGGGTCAACCCAAGAGCGCCATCGGGCGTCTGCCGTGCTAGCGTCTGGCGTTGGCACGGGGGCGACTATGGATCTCTGGTGCTGGCTACTGGCACATTCCCAAGACCTGATGATGTGGGTCGGGCCCGTAGTGTTTCCGATGATTTTGCTGACCCTCTTCCTTCCGTCGCTGATCGCACGGTCTCCGCACGCGCGGTCACAGATCCCGCCAATTCCCGGCATCCCGTTGATGCCAAGCCAGCATTTTCGGCTGCACGCCTATGCCTTCAGTCGGGATGCATGGCGGAGCGGGGATTTTTATCAGCGCGGAGTCCTTCTCGTGTTCCGGATCGCGACAGTGCTCGCGCACGGCACGGTCATTTCCCTGTTTGTGTTGATGGTGGCGGCAGAAGCCCAGGCGGCGCCTTAGCGCGGAGTACGGAGCTTCCGGTCATCAATTTCCTCGTCATCCTCGCCACAGGGGCGAGGATGACGGGGATGGGTTGAGCACGCCTGCCGCTCAAGGTAGCGCGGCGCCGCGCAGCCGGACGCACCGGCCCGGCGACCGCAAGGCCTAGCCCGGCTTCACCTGGCTCATCAGCGCCAGCAGGCGACCTTCGTTGTCCTTGAAGAAGGCCATCCACTCCTCCGTGCCGTCGGCGTGGCGATGGATCATGTGCGGCGCGCCCTCGAAGACGGCGCCGCGTTCGGCCAGCTGCGCATGGGCGGCGCGGATGTCCGGGACGCGGAAGTAGATCACCGCCGCGTCGGTCCCCTCGCCCTCCTCCAGGAACAGCCGCACGCCGCCACAGTCGAAGAAGGCCAGCTTGCCGAAGGTGTAGAGGTGCGGCAGGCCGAGTACGTCGCGGTACCAGGCCTCGGCGGCGGCGATGTCCGCCACGGAGCGCGCGATCTGGCCGATCGGGCCGAGTTGCAGCGGCTGGGTCATGTCGGGCTCCGTTCCATGCAGGGGGCTGTCGGCGCGGACGCCGGTCCATGCGCGCAGGTCCTCCCGGCCATCAAGGCCGAGCTTGTCGCGGGCGCTTTCGAGCTGCTGCTTCACCGCGTCTCGGCTGACCCCGCGCCGCCGCGCGATCTGGCCGGTGCTCATCCCGTGGCGCGCAGCATCGACCGCGGTCCATTCGGCGGGCGTGAGGACATCAGGATGGGCGGGCCGTCCCCGGCCCTTTCGCGTGGTCATGGGAGGAGGTTAGCGCGGCGGAGGCCGAATTTCGCTCCCCTGGCGGCGGAGTGGTTATCGTCAGCCGGCCGGATCGGCCGCAGCGCCGGACTTGGCGCCGAAGTAGAAGCCGGTCACCGCCCCGACCAGGCCGACGATCGCGGTCAGGCCGGTGTCGAGCACCAGCTTGATGGCCTCCATCGATCCCTTGATCGCGGCGCAGTGGCCCGGATGGTCCCAGCAGGCCTGGGCGCCGGCCAGCCCGACCAGCGACAGCGTCGCGACCATGACCAGCAGCGCGATGATGAGCAGGATGGCGACCCGCCCGCGCACATGTTCCTGCGCTCGGGCGGGATTGTAGGGCTCGGTGAAGGAGGAGACGCTGCCGACGGCGTCGGTCGGACCGCTTCCCCGGGTCCCGTCGATCTGACTGAGGTCCTGGATGTCCGCCCCGGCCATGACCAGCCCTACTTCAGCTTCTCGAACAGGATCTGCTGTACGGTGTTGTTCTTCTTGGTGATCAACACCTTGTCGTCGGGCGCGACATTGTCGGCCAGCAGCTTCTCTGTCCGGATCGCCTGCTGAACGATGGTGTTGGCGCTGACACCGCGGCGGGCCGCCAGCTCCTTCAGGGCATTGAACAGCTCGACAGGCAGCTCCGCCTGCACCTTGACCGTTTCAGTCATCAGGTCCTGATCCATGACCGCGAAAGTAGCAGACGCCCCGCTGTAACGCCAGAGGGGCGCCCTCCCGGGTTCGCTAGCCCGCCTTCTTCTCCGCGTAGATGACCAGCGGCTGGGCGCGGCCTTCGACGACCTCGGCGTTGACCACCACCTCCTCGACGCCCTCGTAGGAGGGCAGCTCGAACATGGTCTCCAGCAGGATGCCTTCGAGGATCGAGCGCAGGCCGCGGGCGCCGGTGCGGCGCAGAATGGCCTTGCGGGCCACGGCCGACAGCGCGTCGTCGGTGAACTTCAGGCCGACGTTCTCCATCTCGAACAGGCGCGCGTACTGCTTGATCAGCGCGTTCTTCGGCTCGGTGAGGATCTTCACCAGCGCCGTCTCGTCGAGGTCTTCCAGGGTGGCGATGACCGGCAGGCGGCCGATGAACTCGGGGATCAGGCCGAAGCGCAGCAGATCGTCAGGCTCCACCTGGCGCAGGATCTCGCCGGTGCGGCGCTCTTCGGGATCAGCAACCTTGGCGCCGAAGCCGATCGAGGTCCCCTGTCCGCGGCTGGAGATGATCTTCTCCAGGCCGGCGAAGGCGCCGCCGACGATGAACAGGATGTTGGTGGTGTCGACCTGCAGGAACTCCTGCTGGGGATGCTTGCGCCCGCCCTGCGGCGGCACGGAGGCGACCGTGCCTTCCATGATCTTCAGCAGCGCCTGCTGGACGCCCTCGCCCGACACGTCGCGGGTGATCGAGGGGTTGTCCGACTTGCGGCTGATCTTGTCGATTTCGTCGATGTAGACGATGCCGCGCTGGGCCCGCTCGACGTTGTAATCGGCGGCCTGCAGCAGCTTGAGGACGATATTCTCGACATCCTCACCCACGTAACCGGCCTCGGTCAGCGTGGTGGCGTCAGCCATCGTGAACGGCACGTCGATGATTCGGGCCAAGGTCTGGGCCAGCAGCGTCTTGCCCGAGCCGGTCGGGCCGACCAGCATGATGTTGGACTTGGCCAGTTCGACGTCGTTGTTCTTGGTCGCGTGGTTCAGGCGCTTGTAGTGATTGTGCACCGCGACGGAGAGCACTTTCTTGGCGTGATCCTGTCCGATGACGTAATCGTCGAGGACTTCCCGGATTTCCTTCGGGGTCGGGACGCCGTCCTTGGACTTCACAAAGGCGATCTTGTGCTCTTCACGGATGATATCCATGCAGAGTTCGACGCATTCATCACAGATGAACACCGTCGGTCCGGCGATAAGCTTGCGCACCTCATGCTGACTCTTTCCGCAGAAAGAACAGTACAGGGTGCTCTTGGAATCGCCGCTGGCGGCCTTGGTCATCTGTCTTCTCACGCTCGGGCGGTCGGCCGCGGGGCCGAAATCGCCATCCCCTCCGGAAGTTCCCTGCCAACCGGTCTTGCAGGATACACGCCGGGGGTTTTCCAAACCTTGACAATCCCCGATCCGCGCAGCGCGGACAAGGGGTCGAAGGCCACAGTCCACGGGGTTCCGACCTGCTCCCGATGCGGGACGCGGGCCGTCCGTATCGACCCAAGATGGGAACTGGCCCGTTCCGGCACAAGCCGGGCGCTTGGCGCGGGTTTTGCGAGCAGGCCCTTGCGACGTCTGCGCAGTGTCACATCTGTCGGAATCGTGATCGAAAACAGGCCGCTCAGGGGGCGCGACCAAAGTGATACTGACACGCAGACCATCGATGCTGGCGCGGGGCCTGACCGTGGCGCGGCCGATGATGGCCGACCCGCTGTCCGAAACCCCGATCGTGGCCTTCGATTTCGACGGCACCCTGACGGTTCGCGACAGCTTCACCGCCTTCCTGAAGTGGCGCGCCGGGCCCGGCCGCTGGGCCGCCGGCTGTGCGCGCCTGTTCCCGGACGCCGCCGCCTACCTGTTCCACCGCAACCGCGGGCGCATCAAGGCCGCCGCGGTGCGCGAGTTCCTGGCCGGCGCGCCGCGCGAGCAGCTGGAGAAGGAGGTCAAGGCTTTCGCCAACTACGCCTCGGCCACCCTGTTCCGCCCCGACGCCCTGGCCACCTGGCGACGCTGGCAGCAGCGCGGCGCACGGATGGTCATCGTCACCGCCTCGCCGGACGTCATCGTCGCCCCGTTCGCGCGGGGCCTCGGCTGCGACAAGCTGATCGGCAGCGGCATCGCCTTCGATCAGGGCGACCGGGTGATCGGAACCCTGGCCGGCCCCAACTGCCGAGGTCCCGAAAAGGTCCGTCGCCTGCGCGAGGTGTTCGGCGAGGACGTCCGCCTGACCGCCGCCTACGGCGACACCTCCGGCGACCGCGAGATGCTGAAGATCGCCGACGAGAAGGGGTACCGGGTGTTCAAGGGACGGCCTTGAACTGACGATTGTATTTATGAACCACTCGCGCTTAACTGCCTCCCTCCCCCTTGTGGGGAGGGACAGGCCGCGCAGCGGCCAGGGTGGGGCAAGTGTCGATCATCCGGGCGCGCCAGCTACGATCCGCCATGCCGCCGATGGAGGCGAAGCTATGGCTTCGCCTGAAGGCCCTTCGCAACGAAGGATACCACTTCCGCCGGCAGGCTCCCTTCCGCGGTTACTATCTCGATTTCGTCTGCTTCAGCCGAAGGCTCGTTGTCGAGCTCGACGGCGCGCAGCATGGCGACGACGACCAGTGGCGTCATGACCGGCTCCGCGATCAGGTGATCGAGGGCGAAGGGTTCACAATCCTCAGGTTCTGGAACCACCAGGTCCGCGAGAACGTCGATGGCGTGATGCACAACATCCGCCTGGCGCTCGGCGCGCCGGTGTAAACGCGGCCACGACTTGCCCCACCCTGACGAGGCTTTGCCTCGTCTGTCCCTCCCCACAAGGGGGAGGGAGAATATGAAAAGGCCCGCCATCGCTGGCGGGCCCTTCCGCAACTCAAAACGCCTGAACGCCCTACGCCGCGCCGGCTTCGCTGGCTTCGCGGGTCTCGTAGACGTGGTCGACGATGCCCCAGGCCTTGGCTTCTTCCGAGCTCATGAAGTGGTCGCGGTCGAGGGTGGTCTCGACCTCCTCGTAGGTGCGGCCGCAATGCTTCACATAGATCTCGTTGAGGCGCTGCTTGGTCTTCAGGATGTCCTCGGCGTGGCGCATGATGTCGGACGCCTGGCCGCGGAAGCCGCCGGAGGGCTGGTGGACCATGATGCGGGCGTTGGGCAGGGCGATGCGCTGGCCGGCGGCGCCGGCGCAGAGCAGCAGCGAGCCCATCGAGGCTGCCATGCCCATGCAGACCGTGGTCACCGGGCTCTTGATGTACTGCATGGTGTCGTAGATCGCGAGACCGCTGGTCACCACGCCGCCCGGCGAGTTGATGTACATGCTGATCTCCTTCTTGGGGTTCTCGGACTCCAGGAAGAGCAGCTGGCTGCAGATCAGGGCGCTCATGCCGTCCTCGACCGGTCCGGTCAGGAAGATGATCCGCTCCTTGAGCAGGCGCGAGAAGATGTCGAACGCGCGCTCGCCCCGGCTGGTCTGCTCGACCACCATCGGAACGAGGTTCATCGCGGTGTGCATGTAGTCAGTCATGATTGGCCCTTCGCTTGGAGGCGTGTCGCGAATCATGCCGCGCCATCGCTGTCTCTCCGATATCGGGCGGAGGTTAAGGGGATGCAAGTGACTGCGCCCCCGCGTGCGGGCGCGGCGAAGATTACCGGCTTGTAATCTTCGCTCGAATTGACCGCGTCCGGCAATTGGTCTGATCTCGGCGCCTTCGAGTACGGGACGGGGCGATGACACCCAGACTACGCGCGGCGTTGGCCGCTTCCGCCACGGCGGTGCTGATGGCCGCCTGCGCGACCACCGGCATGGCCGGATCCACAGGCGACAAGCCGGCCAAGGCCGAGAGCGGACCGGCCAAGCCGGTGCGCGCCGGGCTCGATCCCGCCGCACGGCCCGATCCATTCCCGAGCACCTACGCCGCCCTGCCCTCGCGGCCGACGGCGATCCGCGGCGCGACGATCCTGACCGCGACCGGGCAGGAGATCGTCGGCGGGGTGATCTTCATGTCCGGCGGCAAGATCATTTCCGTTGGCGGGCCCGATACGGCGATCCCGGCCGACGTCGAGGTGATCGACGGGCGCGGCAAGTGGGTGACCCCGGGCATCATCGACGCCCACAGCCACCTGGGCGTCTATCCCTCGCCCTCGGTCGGGTCCCGTTCCGACGGCAACGAGGCGACCGACCCCAACACCGCCTATGTCTGGGCCGAGCACTCGATCTGGCCGCAGGACCCCGGCTTCAACCGGGCCCGGGCCGGCGGAGTGACGACCCTGATGATCCTGCCCGGCTCGGCCAACCTGTTCGGCGGCCGCTCGGTCACCGTCCGCAACGTGCCCTCGGTCACCATGCAGGGCATGAAGTTCCCCGACGCGCCCTACGGCGTGAAGATGGCCTGCGGCGAGAACCCCAAGCGGGTCTATGGCGGCAAGAGCCGCACCCCCTCGACGGCCATGGGCAATGTGGCCGGGTACCGCCGCGCCTGGATCGACGCCGCCGACTACGCTCGCCGCTGGGACGACTACCGCGCCAAGGTCGACAAGGGCGAGAAGGCCGATCCGCCCAAGCGGGACCTGACCCTGGACACCCTCTCGGGCGTGCTGCGCGGCGAGATCCTGGTGCAGAACCACTGCTACCGGGCCGACGAGATGGCGGTGATGATCGATATCGCCCGGGAGTTCGGGTACAAGATCACCATGTTCCACCACGCCAGCGAGGCCTACAAGCTGGGCGCGGTGCTGGCCAAGGAAGACATCTGCTTCGCCACCTGGGCCGACTGGCAGGGCTTCAAGATGGAGTCGCTGGACGGGATCGAGGCCAACGCCGCGATCGCCTGGAAGGCCGGCGCCTGCACCGTCATCCATTCCGACGACGAGACCATGACCCAGCGGCTGAACCAGGAAGCCGCCCTGGCCATGGCCGCCGGCAACCGCATCGGCTTCGGCATCACCCGCGCCGAGGCGATCGCATGGATCACCGCCAACCCCGCCAAGGCGCTGGGCATCGCCGACCAGACCGGCACGCTGGAGGCCGGCAAGCGGGCCGATGTGGTGATCTGGAGCGCCGATCCGTTCAGCGTCTACGCCGTGGCCGAGCGGGTCTATCTCGACGGGGCCGTGGTCTACGACCGCAAGGACCCGCGCTACCAGCCCAAGTCCGACTTCGAGCTGGGCCGTCCGGGCGAAGGAGCCTTCCACTGATGAAACGCCTGCTCCTCGCCTCCATCGCCGCCCTGGCGCTGGCCGGAACCGCCTCGGCCGAGACCGTGGCCATCATCAACGCCCGGCTGGAGACCGCCACGGCCGCCGGCGCGGTGCCCTGGGGCGCCATCGTGCTGAAGGACGGCAAGATCATCGCCGTCGGCGCCGGCGTCACGGCGCCGGCCGGGGCCCGCGTCATCGACGCGATGGGCGGCGTCGTCACGCCGGGCATGATCGCCCCCTCCTCCAACCTGACGGTTTCGGAGGTCGAGGCGGAATCGTCCACGCGCGACGACAATTCCGGCCGCCTCTCGGCCGGATTCGACATCAGCTACGGCATCAATCCGGACTCGGCGATGATCCCGCTGGCCCGCCAGACCGGCATCACCCGCGCGGTGGTCACCCCGGTGCTCGGACGCGGCGGCGGCGGCCACGTCCATGGCGGCGGGGCGGACGACGGCCACGACGACTTCGCGGGCGGCGGCGGCGGCGGCGAAGGCGATCCGAAGATGTTCTCCGGCCAGGCCGCCGTGGTCGGCCTGGGCGCCGGCGACCCCGACCCGCTCATCAAGGCCCGCGTGGCCGTGGCGCTGGATCTCGGCCAGGCGGGCGCCCGCAACGCGGGCGGCTCGCGCGGCGCGGCCATCGTGCTGGTCAGGGCCGCCCTCGAGGACGCCCGCGCCTTCGCCCGCAACCGGAGCGCCTACGAGCGTGGCGGAACCCGGGAGTTCGGCCTGTCGCGGATCGACCGGGACGCCCTTGTCCCGGTGGTCGAGGGCCGCACCCCACTGCTGATCCGCGTCCACCGCGCCGCCGACATCCGCCAGGCGCTGAAGCTGGCCCGCGACGAGAAGATCAAGGTCATCCTCGAAGGCGTCGAGGAGGGCTGGATGGTCGCCGACGAGATCGCCGCGGCCGGCGTGCCGGTGCTGATCGACTCCCAGGCCAGCCTGCCCGCCCAGTTCGAGACCCTGGGCGCCCGCCTCGACAACGCCGCCCGCCTGCAGCGGGCCGGGGTCCAGGTGGCCATCATGGGCAGCCGCGACTTCAATAACCTGCGCCAGGCCCGCATCAACGCCGGACTGGCCGTCGCCTACGGCCTTCCGCGCGAAGCCGCGATCGCCGCCATCACCTCGACGCCGGCCAGGATCTGGGGCCAGACCTCGGCCGGCACGCTGGAGGTGGGCAAGGACGCCGACGTGGTGCTGTGGAACGGCGATCCGCTGGAGACCTCCAGCTGGCCGCTGGCCGTGTTCATCGAGGGCGTCGAGCAGCCGCAGACCAGCCGCGCCTTCGAACTGCGCGACCGGTACGCGAAGCCGCCGACGAGCGGATATCCGCCCGCGTATCAGTAGAGCGGGCATGCGACGCGGCGGGCGGCAGCTCGCCTCAGGGGGCGAGGACCAATCTAGTCGCGGCAGACGCCCGGCGAGACGATCTTCGCCCCGAACCTCGCCTTGTCGGCCATCGACTGGCTCAGCCCCTGCGGAGTCGAGGTCCCGAAGTTCAATCCCGCGCTGTTTTCGTAGACGAAGCCGCAGCTGAACGTGCCGTAGGTCTTGCTGCTGGTCAGGCGGGCGGCGGGGCCATGCTGGAGCAAGACTTCGGTCCTCAGGCGCGTCATCTCATAGTCGAATTCGGCGCGCGTCAGGACGACCGGGCCGAGGAGCAGTGTCGCCGTCTTGACCTGCGGAAGCCGGGCGGCGATGGCGTAGACCTCCTTCTTCTCGCCGGTCAGGCTGCAGAGCGACGTCTCGAGCTGTTTCTGGCGCCGCTCATCGGCGATGGCGTCGGCCTTGCGGTCGATGACGCAGGACGAGCAGAGTCCCGCCAGATCGGTCAACGCCTTCAGAGCGTCGTCCCGGGCCTTCTCCTGAGCGTCCTCCGGCGTCTGCAGGACGGCGGCCAGGGCGTCGATCTTCTGCAGAAACTTCGCCTCCTCGGCCATCACCTCATCGATCGCCGCCTGGCAGTGTGGCGCGCGGGCGGTCTTGTTGAGCTGGTTCGGGTTGGGAAGGGGCGTTGCGGTCTGCCCCTGGGCGGAGGCGGCCACCACAAGTCCCGCGAGGGCGGCCGTCGATGCCCCGACAACTGACCTGAACATCCACATCTCCCTGAAGCAACCGGGTCGTGAGCGTGGTCGCACGCGCCCGTCGCCGTCAAGTTCCGACGCCCGTCGCACGCCTTGGCCGCCCAGGCGTTCAGGACGGGCCGGAACTAGCCCGACGCCGGCGACCTGTTGTGGTATCTGGAGGGCCTATGGCCAAGCGACTCCCCTTCCGATCTCCCCGTACGCCCCGCCTCCCCCAGGGGCTTCCCGACCGTGAGACCCTGATCCGCTTCCTGCGCGACGCGGGCCAGGCGGAGAAGGCCGATATCGCCAAGGCCTTCGGGCTGAAGGGCGCCGACCGCCGCGCGCTCCGCGAGATGCTCAAGGGCCTTGAGGCGGAGGGCGCGCTGGGCAAGCGCGGCCGCCGCGGCTTCTCCGAGGCCGGGGCCTTCCCGCCGGTCGGCGTCGCCGACGTGGTCGAGCGCGACAACGACGGCGATCTCTATGTGAAGCTGGTCAAGGGCGGCGAGGACCTGCCGCTGATCCGGCTGGCGCCCGACCGCAACGAGGCGGTGACCGGCGCGCCGGGCGTCGGCGACCGCTGCCTGGTCCGCTTCGAGCGGCTGGAGACCGGCGAGACCGAGGCGCGGCTGATCAAGAAGCTGGGCCAGAGCGCCCACCGCATCCTCGGCGTGATCCGCAAGGGCCACCGCGAGGTCCGCGTCGAGCCGGTCGACCGCAAGTCCAAGGACAGTCTCGTTCTCGACCCGCACGAGGCCCGCGACCTGAAGGACGGCGACCTGGTCCTGGCCCAGGTTCAGGTGCAGGCCGGCAGCCAGCGCTATGGGCCCAAGCGCGGCAAGCTGCTGGAGCGCATCGGCCGCGAGGACGAGCCCCGGGCCGCCTCCCTGATCGCCATCCACACCCACGGCATCCCGATGGGCTTCACCGCCCAGGCCGAGGCCGAGGCGGAGGCTGCCGAAGCTCCGACGCTGCAGGGCCGCGAGGACCTGCGCGACCTGCCGTTCATCACCATCGACCCGTCCGACGCGCGCGACCACGACGACGCGGTCTTCGCCCATCCCGATCCGGATGCGAAGAACCCCGGCGGCTGGATCGTCTGGGTCGCCATCGCCGATGTCGCCGCCTACGTCCGCCACGGCATGGCGCTGGACGAGGAGGCCCGCGAGAAGGGCAACAGCGTCTACTTCCCCGACCGGGTCGAGCCGATGCTGCCCGAGCTCCTCAGCAACGGCCTGTGCAGCCTGCGCGAGGGCGAGAACCGCGCCACCATGGCCGTGCGGATGGTGTTCAACAGCAACGGCAAGAAAACCAGCCACCGCTTCGTGCGCGGCCTGATGCGCTCGGCGGCCAAGCTCAGCTACGAACAGGCCCAGGCGGCCATCGACGGCGATCCCGACGACAAGACCGGCCCGCTGGTCGATGGCGTGCTCAAGCCGCTGTGGACGGCCTACCGCCTGATGCTGAAGGGCCGCAACGCCCGCTCGCCGCTGGCCATCGAGAGCGACGAACGGCGGATCGTCATCAGCAGCGAGGGCGAGGTCGCCTCGATCACCAAGCGCGCCTCGCTTGAAGCCCACCGGCTGATCGAGGAGATGATGATCCAGGCCAACGTGTCGGCCGCCGAGACGCTGGAGCAGAAGCGCTCGCCGCTGATCTACCGCATCCACGACACGCCCAGCCCCGAGAAGATGCAGGCGCTGACCGACTTCCTGCAGACGCTGGACATCCCGTGGAGCAAGGGCGAAGCGCCCAACACCCACCGCTTCAACAAGCTGCTCGACGACACCCGCGAGGGCCCGCACGCCGACATCGTCAACGAGGTCGTCCTGCGCAGCCAGATGCAGGCGCAGTACAACGCCGAGAACATCGGCCACTTCGGGCTGAACCTTGCGAAGTACGCCCACTTCACCAGCCCGATCCGCCGCTACGCCGACCTGATCGTGCACCGGGGCCTGATCCGGGCGCTGGGCCTGGGCTCCGACGGCCTCACCGACGAGGACATCAAACAGATCAAGGACACCGCCGAGCGGATCACCCACGCCGAACGCCGGGCCATGGCCGCCGAGCGCGACGCCACCGACCGCTACGTCGCCGCCTTCCTGGCCGACAAGGTGGGGGCTGAGTTCGAGGGCCGCATCACCGGCGTGACGCGTTTCGGCCTGTTCGTGCGGCTGATCGACACCGGCGCCGACGGCCTGATCCCGGTGTCCTCGCTGGGCGACGAGTTCTTTGTCCATGATGACCGCAGCCACGCCCTTGTCGGCGAACGCACCGGCGCCCGCTGGCCGCTGGGCATGGCGGTGCAGGTCAGGCTGCGCGAGGCGACGCCGGTGACCGGCGGCCTGCTGTTCGAGATGCTGAGCGAGCCGGCGAAGGCGGACCCCAACGCGCCCCGCCCCCGTCTGGGCGTGCGCCGCCGCGGCGACTTCGGCAAGGACCCCGGCCGCGGCGGCCCCAAGCGCGGCGGCGTCCCGAAGGGCGTGCGGAAGGGCAAGCGGCGGTAAGCCCCTACTCCCGCCACTCCGCCATCACCGCGCCGGACGCGTCCTCGAAGGCGATGCGCTCGAAGGTCACCGCGTAGAGGCAGATCGGCTGGTGATCGGGCGTCTCGCTCCAGCAGCGGATCGAACGGCCGTCCGGGAAGGTGGCGATCTGCCCCTCGATCATCAGGCGGTAGCCTCGCGCACCGGCGGCCAGGGCGTTGGTCGGGTCCTTCTGGACGAACTCGTAGGGCCGTCCGTCACGCCGCGGCACGCGCGAGGAGCCGGCATCGGAGAGGCGCACCAGGCCCAGGCTCTGGCCGGCCGGCGCGGCGGGCTGGGCCACCGCGGTCGCTTCACGGTTTGGGGGGCAGGTCTCGGTCAGCGACCAGGGCCGCGGGATCCAGAAGCCCTCGGCCTTCTCGATGCTGTCGGCCTGCGGCATCGACCGGATCATCGGCAAGGTGGTCAGGTCGACCGACCGGGCGGTCAGCTTGACCGTGCCGCGCTCGGCGTCCTGCTCGAAGTAGGCCGGCGCCGCGCCCGGGCCGGGTCGGGGGCCGGCGCAGCCGAAGGGCAGTCTGATGCGGAAGGTGCGGCGGACCAGAGAGTCGGCCCCTTCGGCGACCGGGTCGCCGGAGGCATAGGCGGCCGCGGCGGCCCGGGCCCGCTCGATGAGGTCGGCCCGGGTCAGGACCGGGGGCGTCAGGGGCGTCACGGGAGTCACCGCTTCGGCGGGGGGCGACGGCTGCGGCTCCGCCGGCGGAGGCTTCGGCGTTCGGCCGAACAGGCCCATGGCCGCGACGATCAACAGACCCGCGACGATAACGGCGATGACGAGGGGCGCGATGAGACGCCGCTTGCGGACGGTGGCGCCCGGGCTATTGTCGGCCATGGGCGTACATTAGAGGGGAACGACACCCAGTTCAAAGTTCGCACGGCGTTTTGTGCGGATTTTGGCCCATCGCCCCCCCGCGGGGCTTTCGCCGGAACCGCTCCACCGAACGTCATGACCAGTCCCCAGATCATCGCGCTGGTCGTGCTTGTCGCGGTCGTCATCGCCCTGGTCAGGGGAAAGGTGCGTCCCGACGTGGTCGCCCTGGCCGGCGCGGCGGTGCTGCTGGCGACCCGGACCATACGGCCCGTGGAGGTCCAGGGCGCCTTCGCCAGCCCGGCGATCATCACCCTCGCGTCGCTGTTCGTCATCGCCTATGCGATGGAGCTGAACGGCCTGCTCGGCCTGATGATCCGCAAGACCATCGACATCTGCGCCCGGCTGGGCGCGGCGGGCCTGTGGGTCGTGATCGGGCTTTGCGGAGCCGCCTCGGCTGTACTGAACAACACGCCCATCGTCGTCCTCGCCGCCCCGGTGGTGAAGGACGCCGCGGCCTCTATGGGGCTGTCGGCGCGGCGGTTCCTGATCCCGCTATCCTACGTCACCATCCTGGGCGGGTCCTGCACCCTGATCGGCACCTCGACCAACCTGCTGGTCAACGACATGGCCCGCAACGCCGGGCAGCCGGTGTTCGGGCTGTTCGAGATCACGCCCGTGGGGCTGATCATCGCCGTGGTCGGCGGGCTCTACCTCTATCTCGTCGGGGGGCGCCTGCTGGGCGGCGAGACCCCGGAGACCAGCGAGGCCGTGGCCCCGGAAGCCGCGGCCGCCGCGGCGGGAGACGATCCGGCTATCTTCCCGGCCGACCGTCCGCTCAAGCCGCTGCAGGCCGGCGCGTCGCTGGCGGTGTTCGCCGGGGTGGTGCTGGTCGCCGCGACCGGGCTCGCCCCCATCGCGGCCGCCGCCTTCTCCGGCGCGGTCCTGCTTGTGGTCACGCGGGTGATCAGCGCCGAGGAGGCCTATCGCGGCCTGCGCCCGGAGATCCTGCTGCTGATCGCCGGAATGTTCGTCGTCGGCCTGTCGATGGAGGTGACGGGCCTGGCCTCGACGGCGACGAACGCCCTGACCGGGGTGGTCAACGCCCTTGGGCCGCTGATGGCCATGGCGTTGATCTACGGCGCTACGCTGTTCCTGACCGAGATCCTGTCGAACGCCGCCGTCGCGGTGCTGCTGACGCCGATCGCGGTGGCCCTGGCCGAGAGCCTCGGCGTCAGTCCCCGTCCCTTCCTGGTCGCCGTGATGATGGCCGCCAGCGCCGCCTTCGCCACGCCGTTCGGCTATCAGACCAACGTGCTGGTCTACCAACTGGGCCGGTATCGCTACATGGACTTCGTCCGCATCGGCGTGCCGCTCAACCTGCTGACCTGGATTGTCGGGGTGGCGATCATTCCGCTCTTCTTCCCCTTCTGACCCGCCCGGCCCGGAGCCCGCGATGATCCTGGACCTCGACCACATCAACATCGCCACCGACCGGCTCGCCGAGACCCGGGCCTTCTATGTCGAGGTGCTGGGCCTGACCGAGCGGTGGCGCCCCGACTTCAGCTTTGATGGCCACTGGCTCTACGCCGGCGACCGCCCTGTCGTGCATCTGATGACGCGGCCGACGGCCGGGGTGGGTTGCGACGCGGCGGCGCTGAGCCACGTCGCCTTCGCCATCTCCGACCTGGAGGCCGTGAAGACCCGACTGGACGGACTGGGCGTCGCCTACCGCGAGATCGGCGTGCCGGACGCACCGATCCGGCAGCTGTTCCTGAGCGACCCCAACGGCGTGGTCATCGAACTGAACTACCTGGGCGCGGCGACGGCGCGCGAGCGGTCGGCGAGCCTTTGACGACGCCCCGGCGACGGGCTCTAGTGGCCGGCGTCTGAACCGGGGAACGCGGATGAAGCGCTGGCTGGGCGGGATCGCGCTGCTTCTGGCGGTCGCAGCGGTCGTGGGGCTGCGGACGACCTATGTCGCCGCCTTCCCTCTGGTGAAGGACGAGATCGGCGGACCGGCCGCGACGCCCGACGTCCTGGGACCGTTCGGCGACGATCCGTCGGTGACCACGGTCGCCGACTGGGAGGACCGCCGCGCGCCGCTGCTGCGCGACGCCTTCGCC
>CAYTZY010000007.1:0-36205 GCA_964442795.1 uncultured Caulobacter sp. | reverse complement strand
GCCCCATGCCGCCCGACCTGCCCGCCGAGGTGCTGGGGCGGCTGGCGCTGGACGGCGACCGCGCCGCGAACGCCGCCCAGGTCGAGCAACTGACCATCGGCTTCGGAGAGGCCGGCGAGCGCGGACGCGTCAATTTGGTGCTGGCCACGCCATCGAGGCCGGTCCGCGCTCTGCTGGTGGTGCAGAACTTCTGTGGCAACGCGCTGGCGCTGCACAAACGCTATGACGAGGTTCGCTCGCTGACGCCGCCGCCGGATCTCTGCGAGGGGTTCCTGAAGGCGCCGGCCGGCATCATCCTCGGCCGCTGGATCGACGGCCCGCCGCTGGAACGGGTGCTGGAGCGCGGCTACGCCGTGGCCGTCGTCTATGCCGCCGACCTGGTTCCGGACGAGGCGGCGGCGTCGAAGCCGGCCCTGTCCCGCCTCTACGGCTCCGACGCCGAGACCGGCGGCGCGCTGGCGGCCTGGGCCTGGCTCTACGATGCGCTCGGCGGAGTCCTGGCCCGCGAGCCCGGGCTCGACGGGGCGCCCGTCGTCGCCTGGGGTCATTCGCGCAACGGCAAGGCGGCCCTGCTGGCCGGCGCGGTCTATCCGCGCATCGCCGGGGTCATCTCCCACCAGAGCGGGCGGGGCGGCGCGGCCCTGAACCGCAGCGACACGGGCGAGACGATCGCCCAGATCACCCGCACCTACGGCTTCTGGTTCTCCCCCCGCTATGGCGACTTCGCGGGCCGCGTGGGCGAGATGACCGTCGACCAGCACCAGCTGCTGGCGTTGATCGCGCCGCGGCCGGTGCTGCTGGGCGCGGGCGACCGCGACCGCTGGTCGGACCCGGCCGGAGCCTTCCGCGCGGCGCAGGGCGCCGCGCCGGTCTGGCGGCTGTACGGCAAGCCCGGCCTGGATCAGACCCGGCTGTCGGAGCCTGACCTCACCCGTCCCCTGGCCACCTTCATGCGCAAGGGCACGCACGGCGTAACCACCCGCGACTGGGACTACTTTCTCGACTGGCTGGACGCCAACTTCCCGCCGCGCTGAGGTCTTGACGACCTTGCCCGGCTCACGCCCATGGAGGGCTCCATGAAACGCCTCGTCCTCGCCGCCTGCGCCGCGCTCGCCCTGTCCGGCGCGGCGACGGCCAACGACTCCACCGCCGAGCTCGCCGCCGGCGGGCTGGTGCTGACGCGCACCGACTCCATCGTGATGAAGTCGGAGGACCTCTACATCTCCGCCGACGAGGTGCGGGTCCGCTACGTGTTCGTCAACACCTCCGGCAAGGACGTCACCACGCGCGTGGCCTTCCCGATGCCCGACATCGGCGGGCCGGAGTTCTATTTCCAAGACACCCACATCCCCGGCGGCGACGACCCGGCCAACCTGCTGGCCTTCGTCACCCGCGTCGACGGCAAGCCCGTGCAGATGGCGGTGGAGCAGAAGGCCCTGGTCGGCGAGGTCGACCACACGGCATGGCTGACACGGCGCGGCGTGCCGCTGGCGCTGCATGTGGACGGCATGATCGGCCGCCTGGACGCCCTGTCGCCCGCCGACCAGGAAGAGGCCGTTCGCCTCGGCCTGGCGGTTCCCGACGAGTACGACGCCGGCAAGGGCTGGGAAAAGCACTACAACCCCGCCTGGATCCTGAAGACCGCCTTCCACTGGGAGCAGACCTTCCCGGCCGGTCGCGAGATCGTGGTCGAGCACAGCTACAGGCCGGCGACCGGCAGTTCGGTGGGCACCATCGTCGGGATGCCGTCGTTCGCGGGCACGCCGGAGTGGGCGGAAACCCGTGACCGCTACTGCATTGACAGCGCCTTCCTCGCCGGGGTGAAGAAGGCTCAAGGCAAGTCCGAGTACCCGCCCCTCACCGAGCAGCGCATCGCCTATGTCCTCAAGACCGGCGGCAACTGGGCCGGGCCGATCGGCGAATTCCGGATGGTCATCGACAAGGGCGACCCGGCCAACCTGGTCAGCTTCTGCGCCAGCGGCGTGAAGAAGATCGGCCCGACGACCTTCGAGGTGCGCAAGACCAACTGGACGCCGGACCGCGACCTGTCGATCCTGATCCTCAAGCCGCTCGCGCCTGTCGAATGACGTCGGGTCACGGTTTTCAGCCGATCATGACGGGGCCTATGCTTCGCGCATGACCGGACCCGTCCTCGACCCCAACTACGACCCCCGCAGCGACGGGGCCATGCGCGAGAAGGGCGGCAAGACCGTCAAGCCGCGCCACGCCGCCACTCTGATCATCGTGCGGCGGGACGCGAAGAAGCCTCGCCTGCTGATGGGCCGTCGGCATGGCGGCCACAGCTTCATGCCCGACAAGTGGGTGTTCCCGGGCGGCCGGGTCGACCGGGGCGACTTCAACGCTCCCTCGGCCAGCGAGCTTGATCCGGAGGTGAAGGCCAAGCTGACCCTGACCGCCCGGCACGCCAGCCCGCTACTGCCGCGCGCGCTGGGCCTGGCGGCCATCCGCGAGACCTTCGAGGAGGCCGGGCTTCTGCTGGCCCGGGAAGCGCCCGCCAGGCCCCTCGCCGGACCCTGGCGGCCGTTCGTGGAGGCCGGCGCCCTGCCCGACCTGTCGGCCCTGCAGTACGTCGCGCGGGCGATTACCCCGCCCTATCGGCCCAAGCGCTTCGACGCCCGCTTCTTCATGGCCGAGGCCGAGTCGCTGCTGAGCCTGGACCGTCGCCCCGACTGCGGGGAACTGGACGAGATCGCCTGGGTCGACCTGGACGAGGCTCTGGCTCTGGACCTGCCCAATATCACCCGCTTCGTCGTCGCCGAGATCGCCGAACGGCTGGCGTCCGGCCCGCGGCCGATTCCCTTCATGCGCTTCCTGAACGGCGCGCGCCGGCTGGAGCACCTGTGAGCGCCCCTGCCCCCGCAAAGGCCGTCCGTCCCCGCCATGCCGCCAGCCTGATCCTGCTGCGCCGCGAGCGGGCGGGGCCTACGGTGCTGATGGGCCGCCGGCCGGCGAAGTCCCGCTTCGCGCCGGACGTCTTCGTGTTTCCGGGCGGCAAGCTGGACCGGGCCGACTTCGACCAGCCCGCGCTCAGCCCGCTGGCGGAGGACAGCATCCGCCGCGCCGCCGCGCCCGGCCGACTGGCCAGCGCCCTGGCGACCGCCGCCATCCGCGAGACCGCCGAGGAGACCGGCCTGATCCTGCCGGCCGAGCATGGCGCGCTATCCGTCGCCGCCCGGGCCATCACACCCACCGAGAGCCCGGTCCGCTTCCACGCCCGGTTCTTCGTCGCCGACGCGGACCTGGCCGTGGGCGAGGCGGCGGAATCACCGGAGCTGACCGACCTGGCCTGGCGACCGCTGGACGAGGCGCTGAAGCTGCCGCTGTTCGACATCACCGAGGCGATCCTGCGATCGCTGGCGGCGGGCGACTCGCCGTTCCTGATGACCTACCGGCGCGGCAAGCCGCTGGTGAAGCCCCTGGCCTGACGTCAGAGCGGCTTGCTCAGGTCGAACTCGACCCGGAAGAAGCGGTTCGGGCGACGCAGCTCGTAGGCGTAGGTCCGGCCGGGATGGACCTCCACCGCCCAGACGTTGGTCACCGAGGCGGGATTGCCCTTGCCGAGGAACAGCGAGCGGCTGAAGGCGTCGGCCGGGAACTCCTGGCGGCTCGCCGTCCCGGCGGTTTCGGTTTCGCCGCCGTACTGCGACAGCTCATCCTCGGTACCGTCGGCGTGCCGGTGGTCGTGCTTCAGCCGAAGGCCGCTGGCCGTACGGGTGATGACCCAGGTGCGCGAGCGGTCCTCGCCCACGGCGAAGGGAATGCGCACCTCGGCGGCCGTGCAGCCCGTCACCCGCATGACCAGCGGCTTGCCCGCGAAGTCGGCGTCGAGCGGATCGGTCGTGACGACCCGCCCGGCGAAGCTCTTGCCGCACAGAGCCTGAAGGCGTTCAAAGAAGACGTCGGCGGCGGCATCGCGCGGCACGCTCGCGCAGGCGGTCAGCATCAGGGCCGCGACGGCGGCGAGCGGGCGGAGGGTCATGGCGCGACCGTAGCGGCGACAGACATTGACTTCCAGCCGCCGGTGAGTATTTTCCGCGCCTCTCAGTTTCGGCCCGCGCGGCTACCGAAGGATTCCACCGATGGCCAAACCGGCTTCCATCAAGATCCGCCTGAATTCGTCGGCGGACACCGGCTTCTTCTACGTGACCAAGAAGAACGCCCGCACCAAGACCGAGAAGATGGTGCTCAAGAAGTACGACCCGATCGCGCGCAAGCACGTCGAGTTCAAGGAAGGCAAGATCAAGTAGGAGGCCCCTGGCCCCTTTCAGGATCTGGTGAAGGCCGGCGCCTAGCGCCGGCCTTTCCTTTTTCCGGTGTCGGGACGCGTTCCGACGAAGGGCGGACGCTTGCTGGGCAGGCTGATCACCAGGCCGACCGCGGACGCCACGAGACCGGCCAGCGTCAGGACGCGGCTGGTGGCCGGAAAGGCGCTCCACTCCCCGGGCAGAGGATGCAGGCCCGCCAGCGGCTCGAAGAACGAAGCCCACATAACGGCCGTGGCCAGCGCGAACGCGGCGCTCAGCAACCGGCCCTTGATGCTGTCCTGGTCCCGAATCGCGAAAATGCCCGCCCCCAGAAGGGCGACTCCGGCGGCGTAGTCGTCGAGCCAGAAGGGCGGCGCCTCCCAGCCGTGCCAGTTGCGCAAGATCGCGACGACGATAACCGTCGGTCCAAGGGCGATCGCGAGCGGCGCCGCCGCCCTACGCCAACCATGAATCATCGAACGCTACGCCCCGTCGAATTACCCCAGGGTAAGTCCTATCATACGTTGTGTCGGGCGCCAGACACAGGTCACGGGTTGCGGGTGACAGAAAGTCGTATTTCTGTGGATATCACGCCGCGCGGGCGATCACGCGATTTCGCCCCGCGGCCTTGGCTTCGTAGACCGCCTCGTCGGCGCGCTTCAGAAGCAGTTCGGGCGTATCGCCCTCGCCGCTGGTCGTGGAAACGCCGATCGAGATCGTGACGGTCAGCAACTCGCCGCCGGAGACGCGGAACGGCGAGCCGGCGACGTGAAGGCGGATGCGCTCGGCGACCCGCTCGGCGTCCTGCAGCCGGGCGCCCGGCATGATGACGGTGAACTCCTCGCCGCCATAGCGACACGGCAGGTCGATCGCCCGAACGTTGGAGGCGAGGCGCACCGCGAACTCGCGCAACACCTCGTCGCCGATGTCGTGGCCGAAGTTGTCGTTGATCTTCTTGAAGTGATCGATGTCGATCATCAGGGCCGAGACCGGGTCGCCGCCGTGCGTCGCCCGCTTCACAAGGGCGCCGAGCTGACCCTCCATGTAGCGCCGGTTGTGCAGGCCGGTGAGCTGGTCGGTGACGGCCAGTTCCAGCGAGTGGTCAAGGTTGTCGCGCAGGAAATCGGTATAGCGCTTGCGGCGGATCTGGGTCCGGGCGCGGGCGGCCATCTCCTGCGGGTCGATCGGCTTGGTCAGGATGTCGTTGACGCCGATTTCCAGCGCCTTGACGAGGCGGTGCCGTTCGTCCGGATCGACGATGGCCAGGATCGGCAGGTGTCGTGTCGCCTCGTCCGAGCGGATATTGGCGGCGAACCGAAGCCCGTCGAAGCCCCGCGCCGTGGCGTTGACCACGATCAGGTCGACCGGCCCCCTCGCCGTCATGTGCGCCTTGTCCGGATCGGTCTCGGCCACTGGCCGGTGCTCGACCGACAGTTCGGCCATCAGCCTCTGGGCCTGGCGTTCGTTATCATCGAGGACCAGCACCCGGCCGCCCGTGCCGCCCAGCCGGGCGGCGGCGCCGGCGATGGCGCCGATGCGGCGGCCGGAAGCCTCGCGGGCCCGAAGCTCGTCCAGCACCTGCTTGAGCCGGGTCAGGCTGCGAACACGGGCGAACAGCATGACATCGTCGATCGGCTTGGTCAGGAACTCGTCCGCGCCGGCCTCCAGGCCGGTGATCCGGTCGCTGCGTCCGTCAAGCGCGGTCACCAGCACCACGGGGATGTGGCGGGTGATGGGGTCGTCCTTCAACCGACGGCAGACCTCGAACCCGTCCATGCCGGGCATCATCACGTCGAGCAGCACGATGTCCGGCTTCTCGGAGGCGGCCAGGGCCAGCGCCGTTGGGCCGTCGCTGGCCGTCAAGACCTCGTAGTACTCGGCCGTCAGACGGGCCTCGAGCAGCTTCACGTTGGCTTCGATGTCGTCGACGACCAGGATTCGCGCGCTCATCGCCTGCCCTCTCCTAGTCCAGAAGCCGTTTGATGGTGTCCAGGAAGTGGGACACCGAGATCGGCTTGGAAATATAGGCCTCGCAGCCGCCTTCGCGGATCCGCTCCTCGTCGCCCTTCATCGCGAAGGCGGTAACGGCCACGACCGGAATATGCTTCAGCTCGTCATCCTCCTTCAGCCACTTGGTGACCTCCAGTCCGGAGATCTCGGGCAGCTGGATGTCCATGAGAATCAGGTCGGGACGGTGCTCACGCGCGATGGCGAGCGCCTGCAACCCTTCGCGCGTCTGAAGGGTTTCATACCCTTGCGCGTCGAGCAGGTCGTGGAAGAGCTTCATATTGAGCTCGTTATCCTCGACGATGAGGACCTTCTTGGCCATTTATGGACCTGAACCCCAGCCATCTGGTGCGACGCGAAAACAAGCGACTCGCCGCAACTTCTCCGACGCAGTAGTCCCCGAATATCCTTAAACCCGAGCTAACCTGATCTTGCCCCAGCCCCTCGCCCTCTCAGACCTCTCCATCCACGCCGATGCGCCGCTGCTGATCGTCGACGTCGACGAGGTGCTGGCTCACTTCATGTCGGGGTTCGAGCGCTACGTCGGCCGCCACGGCTACGAGATGCGGATCGACCGCTTCGCGCTGTTCCAGAACCTCTACCGTCCGGGCGAGACCGAGAGCCTCGATTTCGAGACCGGCAAGGCGCTGTTCGACGACTTCTTCCGCGACGGCGCCGGCGACCTTGATCCCGTCGAAGGCGCCGCCGACGCCCTGGCCACGCTGTCGACGAAGGCGGGCGTGGTCATCCTGACCAACGCTCCGGCCCACGCGCTGGAGTCGCGGACCGGCTGGCTGAGCACCCACGGCTTCGACTACCCGATGATCCTGCACTCCGGGCTCAAGGGGCCGACGATCCTGGAGATGAGCCGGCGCACCAGCGGGCCGGCCTGCTTCATCGACGATCTGCTGCCCAACCTGGAATCGTCGGCGGAGGCCGCGCCGGCCGTGAAGCGCTTCCAGATCATCGCCGACACGCGCCTGCGTCCGCTGGCGCCGACCGCGCCGGATCGTCATGGCCTGCACGAGGACTGGACGACGCTGGGCCCGGCGCTGGAGGCGGCGGTCCGGTGATCCGCATCGGCGTCGATTTCGGCGGCACCAAGATCGAGGCGGCCGCGCTCGGCCCCGACGGCGCCTTCCTGGCCCGCGTCCGCGCGCCCAATCCCGGCGACTACGACGCGGCCGTGGCGGCGGTGCGTGACCTGGTGCTCGAGGTCGAGCGCGAAGCGGGCGTGAGCGGCGCCAGCGTCGGGATGGGCGTCCCCGGCTCGGTGTCGCCCCTCACCGGCCGGATCCGCAACGCCAACTCGACCTGGATGAACGGCTGCCCGTTCAAGGAGGACGTCGAGCGCGCGCTGGGCCGGCCGATCCGGCTGCAGAACGACGCCAACTGCTTTGCACTGTCCGAAGCCGTGGACGGCGCGGGCGCCGGCGCGACCGTCGTGTTCGGCGCCATCCTGGGGACCGGCTGCGGCGGCGGCGTCGTCTTCCGCGGCGAGGCCCTCGAGGGGCGCAACGGCATCGCCGGCGAATGGGGGCACGGCCCCCTGCCCTGGCCGACGGCGGAGGAGCACCAGGCCCACAGGTGCTGGTGCGGCCGGACGGACTGCCTGGAGACCTGGGTGTCCGGCTCCGCCTTCCGCGAGGATTATGAACGCTGCACGGGCCTGAAGGCCGACGGGCGGGTGATCATCGAACGCGTCAAGGCCGGCGACGCGGCGGCCGAAGCCTGCCTGGACCGCTACATCGACAGGCTCGGCCGGGCGCTGGCGGCGATGTGCAACCTGCTCGATCCGGACGTGATCGTGCTGGGCGGAGGGATGTCCAACGTCGAGGCCCTCTACGAGCGCGTGCCGCCGGTGGTCGCTCACTATGCCTTCACCGACCAGTTCACGACACCGATCGTGCCGGCCCGGTACGGGGACTCCTCGGGCGTGCGCGGCGCGGCCTGGCTCTGGCCGGCCGACTGAGCGCTTTCGCCCGGGCCGGTGAAGCGGGATACAGGGCGTATGAAGTCCCTCTGCCGAGACTGCTTCCGGACCGGAGACGACCAGCCCCGCCGCTGTCCGTCCTGCGGCTCGATGCGGGTTGTGCGGCATGAAGAACTGGCCACACTCGACATCGCCCACCTGGACTGCGACGCCTTCTACGCCTCCGTCGAGAAGCGCGACCGGCCGGAGCTGCGCGACGTCCCGCTGATCGTGGGCGGCGGGGTGCGCGGAGTGGTGACCACCTGCTGCTACATCGCCCGGATGAGCGGCGTGCGCTCGGCCATGCCGATGTTCAAGGCCAGGCGCCTCTGCCCGCAGGCCGTCATCCTCAAGCCCGACTTCCAGAAGTACCGGACCGAAAGCAAACGCATCTTCGGCAAGGTTCGCGACCTCACCCCCCTGGTGCAGGGCCTGTCGCTGGACGAGGCCTGGATGGACCTGTCCGGCACCGAACGGCTGCATGGCGCGCCGCCGGCGGTGATCCTGGCGAAGCTGCAGGCGGAGATCGAGGCGGAGATCGGGCTGACCGTCTCCATCGGCCTGGCGCCCAACAAGTTCCTCGCCAAGATCGCCTCGGACCTGGACAAGCCCCGGGGCTTCTCCGTCATCGGCGCCGCCGAGGCGGTCTCGTTCCTGGCCGGAAAGCCGGTGGGCATCATGCCCGGCGTCGGGCCCGTGATGGTCGCCAGCCTTGAGAAGGCGGGCTACCGCACCGTCGGCGACATCGCCGCCGCGGATCTTCGAGACCTTGCCGACCGCTTCGGCCAGCACGGACTGCACCTGCACAGGCTGGCGCTTGGACAGGACAGTCGCAGCGTCAATCCCAATGAGGCGCGCAAGACGATCAGCGCCGAGACGACCTTCAACGAAGACCTGAACACCCTCGAAGCCCTCGAGGACCGCCTCTGGCCGCTGTGCGAGAAGGTCGCCCGGCAACTGAGGGCCGAGGGGATCGTCGGCCGCGTGGCGCACCTGAAGCTCCGGACGCCGGACTTTCGCATCACCACCCGCCGCCGTACGTTGGCGATGCCCACCCAGACCGCGCGGACGCTGTTCGCGGCCGTGCGGGAGTTGCTGAGGGCCGAACCGGGTGGAGCAGCCTACCGGTTGATCGGGGCCGGCCTCTCGGACTTTGCGCCGGCCAGCGAGGCCGGCTCGGACCTGTTCGCCGACGACGAGCGCCGGGCGCTGCGCGGCGAGACGGCTGTCGACGCCCTGCGCGCCCGGTTCGGCAAGGCTGCGGTGGTGACGGGACGGGCTCTGCGCGCCGAGGACCAAGACTGAGCGACTCACCGGTCGCTCTCGCGTGCGAACTCGCGTCCTGGTGTCGCGGAGCGACCGCTTCGCACCCTCCCGCAAGGCGACTGAACGCCTTCTGGCGCGAAATTCCTGATCACGACCGCGCCAAAGCAGCGCATAGCGGGCTGTCGCCCCTTCCAAAGCGGTGGCGTTTCCATATCTAATCGACTGGAAGGCGGCCCTGTCCCGGGCCGCCGGGAACGGATGTACATGGCGGAGAAGAAGTCAGGTTCCGGGCAGAACGGCGTGGGTTCGGCGGTGGTCACACAGACCCGGCCGAAGACCGCGAAGCCTTCCCTGTACCGCGTGCTTCTGCTGAACGACGACTACACGCCGATGGAATTCGTCGTGTACGTGCTTGAGCGTTTTTTCAACAAGTCGCGCGAAGATGCGACCCGCATCATGCTCCACGTGCACCAGAATGGCGTCGGCGTCTGCGGCGTCTTCACCTACGAGGTGGCCGAGACAAAGGTGGCCCAGGTGATCGACTCCGCCCGCCGGCATCAGCATCCGCTTCAGTGCACTATGGAAAAGGATTGAGGAGCCCAGCTTGCCCTCGTTTTCGCGCAATCTCGAAGAGACCCTCCACCGCGCCGTGGCCTACGCCAACCAGCGTAAGCACGAGTATGCGACCCTGGAGCATCTGCTCCTGTCCCTGACGGACGACGAGGATGCGGCGGGGGTGATGAGCGCCTGCGACGTGGACCTCGCGGCCATCAAGAAGACCCTCACCGGCTATCTGGACACCGAACTTCGCAGCCTGATCGTCGAGGATGGCGAGGACGCCAAGCCGACGGCCGGCTTTCAGCGCGTGATCCAGCGCGCGGTCATCCATGTGCAGTCGTCCGGGCGAGACGAGGTCACCGGCGCCAATGTGCTGGTCGCCGTGTTCTCCGAGCGCGAGAGCCATGCCGCCTACTTCCTGCAGGAGCAGGACATGACGCGGTACGACGCGGTCAACTACATCGCTCACGGCATCGCCAAGAAGGCCGGCGCGTCCGAACCCAAGCAGGCCAAGGGGTCCAACTCCGGGGAGATCGACGAGGAGAAGGCCGCGGTCAAGACCGGCGGCGAGGCGCTGGAAGCCTACTGCGTCGACCTCAACGAGAAGGCCCGCCAGGGCAAGGTCGATCCGCTGATCGGCCGCCTGGCCGAAGTCGAGCGCTGCATCCAGATCCTGTGCCGCAGGACCAAGAACAACCCGCTGCTGGTCGGCGACCCCGGCGTCGGCAAGACCGCCATCGCCGAGGGCCTGGCGCTCAAGATCGTCCGCCACCAGGTGCCGGAGGTGCTCGAAGGCGCGACCATCTTCTCGCTCGACATGGGCGCGCTGCTGGCCGGCACCCGCTATCGCGGCGACTTCGAAGAGCGGATCAAGCAGGTGGTCAAGGAGCTGGAGAACCACCCCAACGCCATCCTGTTCATCGACGAGATCCACACCGTGATCGGCGCCGGCGCGACCAGCGGCGGCGCGATGGACGCCTCCAACCTGCTCAAGCCGGCCCTGGCCAGCGGCACCCTGCGGTGCATGGGGTCGACTACCTACAAGGAGTTCCGCCAGCACTTCGAGAAGGACCGCGCCCTGGTGCGCCGGTTCCAGAAGATCGACGTGAACGAGCCGACGATCGAGGACACCCTGAAAATCCTCAAGGGCCTCAAGGTCTACTACGAGGAATTTCACAAGCTGAAATACACCAATGACGCCCTGAAGACCGCGGTGGACCTGTCGGCGAAGTACATCACCGACCGCAAGCTGCCCGACAAGGCGATCGACGTCATCGACGAGGCCGGGGCCAGCCAGATGCTGCTCCCGGAGTCGAAGCGCAAGAAGACCATCGGCGTGAAGGAGATCGAGGCGGTCGTCGCCAAGATCGCCCGCATTCCCCCGAAATCGGTGTCCAAGACCGACACCGAGGCCCTGAAGGAGCTGCAGAACGACCTCGAGCGGGCCGTGTTCGGCCAGGAAGAGGCCATCGCCCAGCTGGCCAGCGCCATGAAGATGGCCCGGGCCGGCCTTCGCGATCCGAACAAGCCGATCGGCTGCTACCTGTTCAGCGGCCCCACCGGCGTGGGCAAGACCGAGGCGGCGCGCCAGCTGGCCTCCACGCTCGGCATCGAGCTGCTGCGCTTCGACATGAGCGAGTACATGGAGCGCCATACGGTCAGCCGGCTGATCGGGGCCCCTCCCGGCTACGTCGGCTATGACCAGGGCGGCCAGCTGACCGACGCGGTCGACCAGCACCCGCACGCCATCGTCCTCCTCGACGAGATCGAGAAGGCGCACCAGGACGTCTACAACATCCTTCTGCAGGTGATGGACAACGGCCAGCTGACCGACAGCAACGGCAAGAAGGTCGACTTCCGCAACGTGGTCCTGATCATGACCACCAACGCCGGCGCCGCCGACGCCCAGCGCCAGACGATCGGCTTTGGACGCGGCCGGGCCGACGGCGAAAGCGACGAGGCCATCAAGCGCCTTTTCACTCCGGAGTTCCGCAACCGCCTGGACGCCGTGGTCGCCTTCAAGCCGCTGACCCAGGAGATCATCCGGCAGGTGGTGCAGAAGTTCGTCATCCAGCTGGAAGCCCAGCTGGCCGACCGCAACGTCACCATCGAGACGTCCGACGAGGCCGCCGACTGGCTGGCCAAGAACGGCTTCGATGAACTTTACGGCGCGCGCCCCCTCGCCCGCGTCATCCAGGAGCACATCAAGAAGCCGCTGGCCGACGACATCCTGTTCGGAAAGCTGGCCAAGGGCGGCCACGTCAAGGTCGTGCTCAAGGACGGCAAGATCGCCTTCGAGTTCGAGGTCGACGGCGCCGCCCCCCGCGAACCCGGCGCGCCGGAGATCGAGGAGCCCGCGCTCGCGGAATAGTGGACAAAATGGGAACAACCGGTTAGGTTGTTCCCATGACGCCCTTCGCCTTCGACACGCTCAGCGCCTCCAAGCAACTTCGCGACGCGGGGATGGAGCAGGGTGTCGCGGAGGCGGTGGTGGCCGTGTTCCAGCATGCGATGGAGCCGCCGGACATCAGTCACCTGGCGACCCGGGCCGATATCGCGGATATGGCGACGAGGGCTGACATCGCCGACATGGCGACCAAGGCTGACATCGCGGCTTTGGCGACCAAGGCAGACATCGCCGACATGGCGACCAGAGCTGACATCGCTGAAATGGCGACGAAAGCAGATATCGCCGACATGGCGACCAAAGCCGATATCGCTGACATGGCGACGAAGGCCGATATCGCCGACATGGCGACAACAAGCGATATCGAGACGTTGCGCGCCGAGACCAAGGCCGGATTCCAGGCGTTGAGGATCGAGACCAGGGCCGACCTGCAAACCCTCCGTGCCGATCTGAGCGAGAAGATGCGCCTCCAGGGCTGGGCGATGATGGGCGGAACGGCCACCATCGTCGCCATCGCCACCGCGATCATCAAGCTGAGCTGATCCTCCGTTCTCGGCCCTTCCCGTGCGCGAAGACGATTGAATCCGAACGCCAATCTCTCTAGCGCCTAGAGCATGCGCATCTTCACCCCCGACATGGCGGAGTTGTTCGCCTGGCTGGAAGGCTCCGGCTGGAAGTACGTCGTGCTGCGCAATGCGCCGGCCTTCGTCAGCAGCTATCCGGCGCCGGGATCCAAGGATGATGTCGACATCCTCGTCGAGGACGCCGCCCTGGCTCCGATCAAGGCCAAGTACGGCAAGGTCCGCCGTAGGCAGGGCGTCAAATGTGACTTCTACGACGTCAGCGGGACCGGCGAAGGGACCTACTGCGGCGAGGCCTACTACTCGCGCGCCCTGGCCGAGCTGATGCTGAACGCGCGGGAGCGGTTCGCCGACCGCTTCTTCGTCGCCGCCCCGAAGGGCTATCTCTACGGCCTGATGTACCACATCGCCTACCAGAAGGCGGAACGATCGAAGATCGACATCGACGATCCCGAAAAGTCAGGTGATTCCAAATACGTGCCGGAACTCCTTGACCTTATGGGGCGGTGCGGACTGGCGGTTCCGCTGACGCTGACGGCCTTCGACGACGCGCTGCACGCCGCCGGGCTACAGCCGTCGTACCGCCAGCTGTCGGCCATCCTGGTCAACGACTTCGCCCGCAACGTGAAGAGCCCCTTCCTGGCCCGGGTCGCCGACCGTCTGGCCGGGGAGATGAACCTGTTCGTCGTCCGCGAGATCGCCCTGAAGAAGGGGTTGGTCGAGGCCATGGCCGAGCGCATCGGGGGCCACTACGAGGTCATCGCCCAGACCGACATCCCGTGGCTCGTCCGATGGCGGACGCGCAAGGGGATGCGCGGCGGCAAGTGGCGCCGTGGCGGCTTTCCGGTCCGGGCCATGGTGGTCTTCGACCGCGCCCCGATCCCGACCACCGAGGACGAGCGCAAGGTCCATCCGTTCGTGTTCAACGGCCGCCAGTTCATGAAGCGCGGCCTGCGAGACTGGTTCGCGCAGACCACCGGCCTCGACCCCTGGCACAACCCGCTGCATTCGACCGACAATGAGGCCGAGGCCATGGGCCACCTGCCGCTGTTCTTCTCGCCGGCTGAAATCGAGGCCATCGAGGCGCGGCTGGCCCAATTGCGGAGCGAAGGCGCGTGAGGGCCGCCAAGCGCTGGGTCCGCGCCCAGTTCTGGGAATGGAGGATGCGGGACCGGCGCAACGAGGTCGCCGCCGAGCTGGCGAAGGCTCTCGATCTGCCGGGTCCGCCCCGCCTGGTGGAGCGCGGCAACCTGGGCCACGACAGCAACTACAACGTCTTCTCCGGCGGCGAGCAGATCGGCGTCCTGCGGCTGGTCAATCCGCACAAGAAGCGCCCGGCGCCGGCGGCCGGAATGCCTTTCGAGATCGCCGGTCCCTCGATGCGCATCAAGCATGAGTTCGAGGTCTATGGTCGCGGCGCCGCCAGCGGCCTGACGCCGACGCCGCTGTGGAAGGCGCCGGACGCCCTGTTCTGCCGCTACCTGCCCTACCGGCCCTTGATGTCCTGGGTGAAGGAGGCCGCGTCGATCTGGCCGCTGCTGATCGAGGGCAGCGCCACCCTGCACCGCCTGCATGCGGAGACGGGCCTCAGCCACATGGACGCCTCGCTGGGCAACGTGCTGGCCGACGAGAACCGGACCAGGCACGCGCTGGTCGATTTCGAGTACCTGCCGGCCGAGGGCGTTAGCTTCGTCGAACAGAAGGTCTACGACCATCTGCGGCTTGTACATTCGAGCTGGAAGTTCATCCGCCCGCACGAGCGCGCGCCGTCGGAGGCCTGGCTCGCCCAGCTCGACGGCTACCTCTATCCCACCATGCGCGAGGTCGACTTCAACCGGATCGGGCCCGCGCTCGAGAACCTCCTGAACGACGCGGCCTGGCGTCAGGCGCTGGCCGGACTGTTTCCGCGCCTGGCCTGAACGGGCTTGCGTCCCGGAGCATACTCGCCCGATGCTGCTCGCCAGCCTCCGGAGAACCCCATGAAGTACCGCAAGCTCGGCGCGAGCGACCTGAACGTCTCCGAAATCTCCCTCGGTTCCTGGCTGACCTACGGCGTCGGCGTCGAGGCGGACAACGCCCGGGCCTGCGTGGATCGCGCCTTCGAGCTGGGGATCAACTTCATCGACACGGCCAACGTCTACGGGCGCGGCTCGGCCGAGACGGTGCTGGGCGAGACGCTCGCGGGCCGGCCGCGCGACAGCTACATCCTGGCCACCAAGCTTTGGGGCGACATGGGCGGCGGCGACAAGGGCCTGTCCCGCGCCCAGGTCCACAAGCAGATCGACGCCTCGCTGACGCGCCTGAGAACCGACTACGTCGACCTCTACCAGTGCCACCGCTACGACCCCGACACGCCGCTCGAGGAAACCATGGAGGCGCTGAGCGAGATCGTCCGCGTCGGCAAGGTGCGCTGGATCGGCTTCAGCGAATGGGCGCCGGAACAGATCGAGGCGGCCTTCGCCATCCCCGGTGTCGAGCGGTTCGTCTCCAGCCAGCCGCAGTACTCGATCCTGTGGCGACGGCCGGAGAAGGCGGTGATCCCGATCTGCGCGGCCAACGGCGTGTCGCAGATCGTCTGGTCGCCGCTCGCCCAAGGCGTCCTCTCCGGCAAGTACGATCCGGGCAGCGCCCCGCCCGCCGACTCACGCGCCGCCAGCGAGAGCATGGCGGGCGCCATCGGCGGCTGGATGCGGCGCGAGGTGCTGGAAGCGGTCCAGCAGATGAAGCCGATCGCCGCCGAGGCCGGCTGCACCCTGGCGCAGTTCGCGCTGGCCTGGGTGCTGCGCGAGCCGAACGTCGCCTCGGCCATTGTCGGGGCCAGCCGGCCCTCGCAGCTGGACGACAACTGCGCGGCCGTCGAGCTGAAGATCGATCCGGCGCTGTTCGCGAAGGCCGAGGCGATCGCGGACGCGATCCCGCGCCGTTAGACGTCCAGCTCCGCCGAGATCTGCGCGGCGAGGGTCTTGAGCTCCTCCATGTCGGCCATGCCCTCGCCGTGCCGGCCCAGCGGTACGCCGTCCCAGCGCGGGATCACGTGGAAGTGCAGGTGGAACACGGTCTGGCCGGCCGGCGCGCCATTGAACTGGGTGACGACGATGCCGTCCGGCTTCAGCGCCGCCTTCACGGCCCGGGTCACCTTCTGGACGCCCCCGATCACCCGGCCGAGCGTCTTGGGCTCGGCGTCGAGCAGGTTGCGCGCCTTCGAGGTCTTCGAGATGACCAGCACATGGCCCTTCGCCTGCGGGAAGACGTCCATGAAGGCCAGGATCTCGGCGTCCTCGTAGACCTTCACCGCGGGCATCTCGCCGCGCACGATCTTCGCGAAGATGTTGCCGTCGTCGTAGGCGCCTTCGAGGCTCATTGCGGGTCTCCATCCGGTGTCTCATGGTCCTACCCCACGCGACGGAGAGCGCAAGCATGGGAAAGTCCGGCGGCGGCGAGCACCTGACCGAGCGGCAGAAGAAATGGTTCACCTCGGTTGAGGCGAGCCTCGAACGCGACACCGGCAAGACCATCGCCGAGTGGGTGGTCATTGCGAGGACCTGTCCCGAGACAACGTCGGGCAAACAATCGGCCTGGCTGCGCGAGCACCACGGGCTGGGGACCAATCGCGCCGCCCATGTCCTTTCGGAGGCCTTTCCGAGCGCCATGGGCTGGGCCAACGGAGACGCGCTGCGCGCGGCGCTGTGGAAGGATCCCGCCTCGGCCGCGATCTTCGAGGCGATCGAGGCGGCCGTGCAGGACTTCAACGGCCTGGTGACCGGCCAGCGCAAGGGGTTCTCGGCGTGGTCGCGGAACTTCCAGTTCGCCGCCTTGCGCCCCATCAAGGGCGGCGGGGCCCGGCTCGGCCTCTGCGTGACGCCGGACGCTGACCCGCGGCTGGAAGCGCCCAGGAACGAGGGCTGGTCGGAGCGGCTGAAGGCGGCGGCCACGCTCGAGGCGCCGGAGCAGGTGGACGCGGCGCTGAAGGTGGTACTGAAGCAGGCCTGGGAGGCGAGCTGATCGACGACAGTCAAGCGCCTGCTGAACGGTCTCCGGAGTCCCGCAGGCCCTTCAAGCCGCGGCGAAACGGCCCGCGAGACACCGCGAACAGGAGCCTGGATCCAGCCCGGCCGCGCGCGGCCACCGCGCGGCAAGCCGGCCACCGGCGCCCCGCTTGGACCGGCAGCCATTGCCCCACAAGGATTTCGAAGGCTGGCGGCGGGATTGGCGGGCTGTTCATCCCGCCAGTATGACGCCGCGCCTCGAGGGGTGGATCGAATCTGTGGGTCCGCGCGGCGCGAATGTCCCTGGAAGGGGTGGTTTATCCTCGTTTGTCTCGCGATGATCTGTCTTCAGAGTCTTGCATCGCCCAACGGCCGAGGGGGCCCGTCATGCGTCGTCAATCCGCCCATTCCCGTCATGGCCTGCGGGCAATCCTGCTCCCGACCCTCGCCATCGCCGTGACTCTCTGCGGACTGCATCTCGAGGCCCCCGGCAGTCGGGCCGCCCGTGCTGAAGCGACCGCAACCACGGCCATTCAGACGGCCTTCCAGCAGGCCTATCCGACCGGGCGTGGCGTCGTGGCGCGCGACGAAGAACAGGTGGAGGTGGTCTTCACGCCGAAGCTGCTCCATCGCCTCGACGCGCGAACACAGGTCCTGGTCAGTGTCGGCAGGGCGCTCTCCAGCGACTGCCACATGTGCCAGGGCGCCTTCAGCGTCACCTATCTCATCGACGGGCGTGTATCGGGCGCGCCCTTCGTGGGCTTCGGGTCGATGGGCGGTCTCGGGGTGGCGCCCGCGGTGAACCTGCTGACCCGGCTTGGACAGACGCCGCTGCTGGTCGTGCGCAACTCATTCTCCAACCAGGGTGAGACAGAGGTCTGGGTCGACCTAATCCGCCTGGGACCGGCGCCGGCGGACGTCAGCGCGGTCGCGGAGGGCGTACCCCTCGCCCATGACAACGCCGGCTCGGCCGACGACTGCCAGATCAGGGGCCGGATCGTGCCAAAAGGCAGAGCTGGTGACTTCGCGGTCCGCTACAGTGGCAGCTTCAAGGGCGAGGTGGCCTACACCCTGCGGGACGGTCGCTATGTCGCGACACCGGAACCGCCGGCGCTCTACGAGCGCTGCCCGAACGCATAGAGCCCTGGTGGACGCGCACTGAAGCGGATGTCCACACCCCTACCCCGCCCTGAACGGCGAATACTCTTCCGCCAGCCAGTCCATCTCCTGACGCACCGCCGTCCGCTCCTGGTCCAGGTAGCGGCGCACAGGCTCGCGCAGGGCCGGGTCGGCGATCCAGTGGGCGCTGTAGACCTCGGCCGGCAGGTAGCCGCGGGCGATCTTGTGCTGGCCCTGGGCGCCGGCTTCCACGCGCGGCAGGCCGAGCGCGATCGCCTGTTCGATGGCCTGGTAGTAGCAGAGCTCGAAATGCAGGAAGGGAATGTCCTCGACGCAGCCCCAGTTGCGGCCGAACAGGCAGTCGCCGCCGATCAGATTCAGGGCGCCGGCCACCCACCGGCCGCCCTTGCGGGCCATGACCAGCAGCACCTGGTCGGCCATACGGGCGCCCAGCATCGAGAAGAAGGCGCGGTTCAGGTAGGGACTGCCCCACTTCCGCCCGCCGGTGTCCTGGTAGAAGTCGTAGAAGGCGTCCCAGTGCTCCTCGGTCAGGGCCGCGCCGGTCAGGCCGACGATCTCGTCGACGCCGGCCTGCGCGTCGCGCCGCTCGCGCCGGATGGTCTTGCGGCGTCCCGAAGACAGGGCGGCCAGGAAGTCCTCGAACGTCCCGTAGTTGTTGTTGAACCAGTGGTACTGCTGGTCCTGCCTGGGCAACAGGCCGGCGTCGGTCAGGAACCGCCAGTCCTCGCGGTCAGGGAAGGTCACATGCAGGCTGGACGCGCCCAGCCGTTCACACAGTGTCAGGGCGCCGCCCAGCAGCGTCCGTCGGCCCTCGTCGGGGTCGATGTCCGCCCGCACCAGCAGGCGTGGACCGGTCACCGGCGAGAACGGCGCGGCGCACTGCAGCTTGGGATAGTATCGCCCCCCTGCCCGCTCGTAGGCGTCGGCCCACGACCAGTCGAAGACGTATTCGCCCTGGCTGTGGTTCTTCAGATAGAGCGGCATGACCGCCGCGACGCGCCCGGCCTCGTCCTCGACGCTGAGATGGTGCGGGGCCCAGCCGGTGCGGTCGCCGACGCTGCCGGACTGCTCCAGCGCGTCGAGGAAGTCGAAAGACACGAACGGATTGTAGCCGGCCCCCGACGGCGCGCAGGCGTCCCAGTCCGCCCGCTCAAGCTCGGCGATACGGCGGTGAATGCGGACAGCGGGCTTGAGGGGGATAGTCACGACAGGGCCAAGATAGGGGGCTTGGCGGCCGTGGCAAACCGGGAACGCGGCGGGCGTCGCACATTCGTCAGTGTCGGCGGCGCCGCTGTGCGGGGTTCGCGACGCGCTTCGCGCTCCTCACCCTGACGAGCCCATGTGAGCTCCTGACTTCCGTCATCCTGAGGAGCGGCGCAGCCGCGTCGCGAAGGACGCAAGGCGTCATGGCGTCCTTCGACACGGCCCTTCGGGCCTGCTCAGGATGACTGGATTGGAAGGCTGCCCATCAAAGTCATACTGAGCAGCGCCCCAGGCGCGTGTCGAAGCACGCACCGCGCAAGCGTCCGTCAGGCCGCAAACCCCTCGAAGATCACGTTGTCGACGTGCGGACGGAGCCGTTCGACTTCCTTCTCGCTGCGCACCGTCCAGGCGATGATCGGCATGCCCCGGGCGCGCAAGGCCTCGGCCCGGTCCCAGGGCAGCATGCCGCGCTCCAGCGCCAGGAAGTCCGGGCGGGCGATCTCGATCTGCTCGAGGTTGGCCATCGACTTGCGGATCTCCGGCGACAGATGCCGGGCGCCCTCGTCGTTCCAGGCATAGCTGTCGAGACCGCGCAGGATCTGCGGGTGGTGATCGGCGAACCAGGCGTGGCTGTAGGGATTGAAGCCGATCACGCAGGTGGGGCCGTTGTGGTCCAGCAGCACTTCGCTGACCCGCTTTTCCAGCGGGCCGACCTCGCCGAAGGGCGTCTTCAGCTCAATGTGGATCATGGCGCGGTGGCCAACCTCGACCAGCACCTCGGCCAGCGTCGGAATGCCCTCGTCCGTACCCTTCAGGCGCAGGTCGCGGAGGTCGTGCAGCGCGCGGTCCGAGAGCTTGCCCTCGGCGCCGGTCATCCGCTCCAGACCGTAGTCGTGGAACACGACCGCCTCGCCGTCGGCCGTGATCTGTACATCGAGCTCGATGCTGTAGCCCTGGGCGCAGGCGGCCTGAAAGGCGCCGAGCGAGTTCTCAGGCGCGCCGTCCGGCGTCCACAGGCCGCGGTGGGCGATGGCCGGGCCAAAGAGGCGTTCCCAGGCCTCTCCGAAGGCGGCGGGTTCCGGACGCGCTTTCGTCTTCATCACGCGACCTCCACCACCGCGTCGACCTCGACCGAGAAGTTGCGTGGCAGGCGGTAGACGCCGACGGCCGCGCGGGCGTGGCGCCCGGCGTCGCCAAACGCCTCGACCATGACGTCGGAACAGCCGTTCACCACGCTGGGGATGTCGAAGAAGTCGGGGCCCGCCTGGACGAAACCGCCCAGCTTGACCACCCGGACCACGCGGTCGAGGTCGCCGTCGCAGGCGGCGCGCATCTGGGCGATGAGGTTGATCCCGCACAGCCGCGCGGCGCGCTGGGCCGTCTCAAGGTCGACCTGTTCGCCGACGATGCCGGTGATCCCCCCCGAGGCGTCCAGCGACACCTGGCCGGAGATGTGGACGAGATTGCCGGCGCGCACGAACGGCACGTAGTTGGCGATCGGAGCGACCGGGCTGGGCAGCGTGATGCCGGCAGCGGCGAGGCGTTGTTCAACTCTGGACATGCCGCGCTTCTATCGCGCGTCGCTCGCCGACGGAAGCAGACGCGAAAAAGGCCCGGGTTGGGGAACCCGGGCCTTCACGCGAACTTGACCGGCAATCTGGGGGGAGAGGCGCCGGCCCTACGCGTTCGCTTACTTCGCGGCTTGCAGCTTTTCGACGGTCGCGGTGACGCGTTCGTTGAGCGGCTTGACCGAGTCCTTCACCGACGCGGCGACGACTTCGCCCATCTTCGAGGCTTCGGCGAGGTAGCCTTCCATCGCGGCCTTGACCCAGGCGGTCTGCAGTTCGACGGCTTCCTGAACGCTCTTGGCGCCGGCCAGGGCCTTGGCCGCGGCGACCTGGTCTTCCATGGACTTCTTGGAGAAGGCCATGACCTGCGCGCCGAGGGCTTCAGCGCCCTTGGTGGCGGCGGTGACCGAAGCGACGACGGCTTCAAGGTTCTTCTTGGAGTAGGTGTTCACTTCGTTGAGGGTCGCGAGCGACTTCTCGACATTGTCCTTGAACGCCTGGTTGCCGGCGGTGGTGAACTGCTCGACGGTGTTCTTCAGGGTTTCGGCGCCGGTGGTGGCCATCGGTAGTCTCCTTATGGGGGTCGGGGAGAGACCCGGAGAGAAGGGGTGAAGCCGCGAATCCATCGCCGCTTCTGGAGCGTGTTGTCTCATGTTGCAGTGCAGCAGTCAACGATTTTTTGTGCACTGCACAATAACCGCTTCATGACCCGCTCAGGCGGTGCGGCGCCATCGGCGCGACCACCCGCCGCAGCCCCCGCCGGGTTCGCTCAACAGTTGTTTACTTTGGCGAAAGGCGACAGCATGCATGTTAGTTAGGCAACCCGAGAGGACCTTCGGGGGCGTCCCGCTTCAGCTTTTCGACGGACGATGCATGTACCAGCCCGCCCGCCGCGCGTATCTCGCACTCGCCCTGTTCGCCAGCCTGGCGGCCTGCCTTGTCGCGCCCGGCCTCGCGCAGGCCCAGGTTCCCTACCTGTCGATCCCGGCCAGCGAGCCGAAGTACGCGGCGATCGTGGTTGACGCCAACACCGGCGAGGTCCTCTACGCCAAGCGCGCCGACAGTCCGCGCTATCCCGCCTCGATCACCAAGATCATGACCATGTACCTGGTCATGGAAGCGATGGCCGAGGGGCGGGTGAAGCCGACCGACATGGTCACCATTTCCGCCCGCGCCGCCTCGCAGCCGCCGACCAAGCTGGGCGTGGCCGCCGGCGACCAGGTCAGCGTGGACGACGCCCTCAAGGCGCTGGCGACGCGCTCGGCCAATGACATGGCCGTGGCCCTGGCCGAGCACATCGCCGGGACCGAGCAACGCTTCGCCGCCCTGATGACCCTGCGCGGCCAGGAACTGGGAATGAGCAACACCCGGTTCGTGAACGCCTCGGGCCTGCCCGACAGCCGCCAGATCTCCAGCGCCCGCGACATCGCCATCATGTCCCGCGCGGTGATGCGCGACTTCCCGCAGTACTACGGCTACTTCGGGATCAAGTCCTTCTACTTCCGGGGTCGGCTGATCACGAGCCACAACCGCCTGATGGGCCAGTTCGCCGGCATGGACGGCCTGAAGACCGGCTACATCAACGCCTCGGGCTTCAACCTCGCCGCCTCGGCCGTGCGCGACGGCCGCCGGCTGATCGCCGTGGTGCTGGGCGGGCGTTCGACGGCGACCCGCGACGACCACGTCGAGGACCTGCTGCTGACCGGCTTTGACGTGCTCAAGCGCCGATCGCTCGGGGAGACCATCACGGTCGCCCAGACGATGTTCGAGCCGGTGATCGAAGGGCCGGTGGTGCGACCGCCGACCGCCATGGGCGACGCCGGCGACACCGGCGGCCTGCGCGTGGTGCTGACCGACGGCCCCGCCCCGTCCTACCCGATGACGGTCCAGCGCTCGATGGCGCCGATCGCCGATCCGGTGACCAAGCCGACGCCGGCCAGGAAGCCCGCGGCGAAGAGGCCGCGCGGCCAGTACGTCGTGCAGGCCGGCGCGTTCAAGTCCAGGGACCAGGCGCGCAAGCAGCTCAAACTGGTCCAGAAGCGCTTCGCCTCGTCCTTCGCCGACGCCGAGGCCGAGATCGGGAGCGCCGTCGGCGGCTACTTCCGGGTCCGGTTCGAAGGCATGACCGCCGACGCCGCCCGCGCCGCCTGCAAGACCCTCAAGGCCAAGAAGCAGGCCTGCATGGTCATCGCGCCCTGATCGCTACTTCTTCAGCAGCGTATCCCGCGCCGCGTTGAGCCGAGCCGCAAGGCCGCTGGTGCCGCCCGCATCGGGATGCACGGCGCGGATCAGCCGGCTGTAGGCGGCCTGGATTTCCGCGCGCGAGGCCCCCTCGCCCACGCCCAGGATCTCCCGGGCCTCGGCGGCGGCCGGATCGTCCCGGGACGGCTCGGGGCCGCCAACGCCGCTGCGGCCGGTGAACACCAGTCCCAATCCCAGGGCGCCGAGGATCGCGCCGGGCACATAGCCGCCGCGCAGCGCGGCGAAGCCTCCGGCGGCCATCGCCATGGCCCCGACAACGGCGGTGAGGATGCGCAGTTCGCGCTTCTGCAGCAGAGGTCGCGCGCGGCGACCCGCCCAGACGAGCAGGCCGAACAGAACGACGCCGATCAGGATGTAGATCATGCCGGCGCTTGTAGCCCTCCCGCTACTCGGCGGCGAGCAATCGTTCGCCGGTCCAGGCCGACAGCCCCACGGCGTGCAGCAGGGCTCGCAGCTCCTGCCGCGCGGCGACGTGGGTCAGCGACACCGGAATCGGCCGCACCTTGGGCGACAGGTCGGCGACCGTCAGGCCGAACGGGAACAGCTCGCGATAGATGACCCGGTCGCGCAGGCCCGAGCCGACGCGGAAGCCGACCCGCTTGGCCAGGGCCGTCAGCCGGTCGTCGATGCGCTTGCGGTTGCGGGCCTCGACGCTGGCCAGGCGGTTGCGCAGCACGACCCAGTCCAGCGGTGCGCGCTGGCCGGCCAGGGCCCGCGCCTTGCGGGCCTCCCAGACGATTTCCGAATAGAGGCCGGGCTTCTGCAGCTCGAGCGTCACCGGATCGACGTGCCCCAGCATGTCGAAGTCGACGAAGCTGTCGTTCATCGGGGTCACGACCATGTCGGCATGGGCGTGGGCGGTGCGCGACAGGGCGGTGTTGCCGCCCGGCGTGTCGATGATCACGAACTCGGCGTCCTGGCGCGCGCGGTCGAAGGCCTCGTGGAAGCGCTCGATCTGCTCAGCGTCCGGGGCGCGGGCCAGCACGACGCCGTCCTCGGCCGGGTGGCGGGCCAGCGGCTGCGGCAGGGCCACCCCGTTCGACGCGCTCCAGGTCTGGCGATTGGCGAAGAACCGCGCCGTCGACGACTGGCGCAGGTCGAGGTCGATCACCGCCACCGAGGCCCCGCCATGCAGCAGGCCCGTGGCCAGGTGAACGGCGATGGTCGACTTGCCGGCGCCGCCCTTCTCGTTGCCGATGACGATGACATGTGGCTGGGTGGTGGCCATCTGGTGGTCCCCGCGGCTGCGCCGACTCAGCGTCGGATATCGTCGGACGAGACACCTGTACGGCGCGGGCCGCAATCAGGCGGGACGATTTGTCCACAGGCGCCTTGTCACAGGGGAAGCCCGCGCGATAAGCCGCGCGCCATGACACAGACCGCCCTCCCCGTCGTCCGCACCGTCGCCGCGCTGCGCGCCCAGGTCTCCGCCTGGAAGCGCGAGGGCCTGCGCGTGGCCATGGTCCCGACCATGGGCGCGCTGCACGAGGGACACCTGTCGCTGGTGCGCCTCGGCAACGAGAAGGCCGACCGCACGGTGGCGTCGATCTTCGTCAACCCGGCCCAGTTCGCGCCGCACGAGGACTTCGACGCCTACCCGCGCGGCGAGGACCGCGACGCGACGCTGCTGGCCGCCGCCGGCTGCGCCCTGTTGTTCGCCCCTACCGTCGGCGAGATGTACCCGGACGGCTTCGCCACCACCGTCAATGTCGCCACCGGAGTCTCCGAGCCGCTGGAGGGCGTGTCACGGCCGCACTTCTTCGGTGGGGTGGCGACGGTGGTCTCCAAGCTGCTGAACCAGTGCCGGCCGGACGTCGCGATCTTCGGCGAGAAGGACTACCAGCAGCTGCTGGTCATCAAGCGGATGGCCCGCGACCTGGACCTGGGCGTCGAGATCGTCGGCGGACCGACCAGCCGCGAGGCCGACGACCTGGCCATGTCCTCGCGCAATGCGTACCTGAGCCCCGAGGAGCGCGAGGCCTCCGCCGCCCTGCCCGCCGCCATGGCCGCCGCCGTCGGATGGCTGCGCGAGGGCCAGGCCGCCGAAGGCGTCGAGGGCCGGGTCAAGGCGATCCTCGCCGAGGCCGGCTTCGGCAAGATCGACTACGTCGAGGTCCGAGACGGCGAGACGCTGGACCGGCTGGGCCCGGGACCGGTCAGCGCCGGGGCGCGCGTGTTCGTCGCGGCGTGGATGGGGAAGACGCGGCTGATCGATAACTGGGGGGTTTGAGGCGGTGCGTGCTTCGACACGCGCCAGCGGCGCTGCTCAGCACGACGTGGAATTATAGCTTTCCCCGTACGTCATCCTGAGCAGCCGCGAAGCGGCGTGTCGAAGGACGCAAGGCCCCTACCACGCGCCCAGCTCCCGCAGCTGCCGCGCCAGGTCCTGCGGCACCGCTTCATCTCCGCCGGTCGCCAGGTCCGGCGGGGCATCGGCGGCCTCGAGGTAGCGCCAGCCCTGGAAGGCGCGGCGCGGCTGCGGGGCGGTCTCGATGAGCTCGGGCTTGAGGTAGATGCGGCAGGGCTGCGGCCCACCCTCCTCCGTGACGATCTCGTCGATCGCCTGGCGGACCAGCACCTGGCCCTTGATCACCCAGTAGAGCGAGCCGCCGTCCAGCAGCTCCGCCGCCCGCTTGGGCGTCTGGCGCGTCGGACAAACCGAGCGATGCCCCTGCGCGGCGCGATGCGCCCGCCAGGCCCGCAGGTCCGCGACGCTGTCGATGCCGACACAGAGCTTGATGAGGTGAAGGGGCATGGGTGCTGCTTACCCCCTTCCCCCATGAAATTTCAAACCGTCATGGCCCGACTTGTTCGGGCCACCCATACCTGATGAGGAAGGGCGAAGATCCGGGTCTTCGCCGCGCGCCTTTTGAAGACCGTGTTCATAGGTGGCCCGAACAAGTCGGGCCATGACGGTGGGGGGTGTTCGGGGACATGTTCCGCGCACCGGTACGTGTTCCCCCGCAGCTTCGAGCGGCTGGGGACACGCACTGAAGTGCATGTCCCCGGTCTATTGCGCCTCCAGCTTCACCAGCACCACGCCCTCGCTGACCTGGCCGCCGGCCTCGGCGGCGAGCTCGGCCACCACGCCGTCGAACGGCGCGGCCAGGGCGTGTTCCATCTTCATGGCTTCCAGCACCAGCAGCGTCTGGCCCCTGGTCACCGTGTCGCCGGCCTTGACCGAGACGGAGACGATCTTGCCCGGCATGGGGGAGAGGACGGCGCCGTCGGATTCTCCGGCCTCCCCGCCCGCATGGGCCTTGGGACGGCGGAAAGAGAACGCCTCTCCCATCTCGAAGACCACGACCTCGTCATCATCGACGACCAGCAGGTCCTCGGGAAACAGGTCGACATCCAGCAGGTCCGTCTCATAGGCGGTTCCGCCGCATTCGACGGTCATCTTCCGGCGCGGCGCGGCGTTCAGACGAAATCCGCTGGCGCCGTCCAGAGTCGACCACGGCGTCGGCTCATCATCCCTCGACTGCAGCTCGACGAGCGCCGTGGCTGCAATGCCAGAGACGACCACCGGGGGGGCTTGATCGCCTAGCAGCGCCTCCAGCCGCCGCTCGATGAAGCCGGTATCGACGTCCCCGGCCACGAAGTCCGGATGGCTCGCGCAGCGGGCCAGGAAGGCGGCATTGGTCTTTACGGGCCAGACCTCGACAGAGCCGCAGGCGTCGGCCAGGGCCTCGGCGGCCGCTTCTCGCGTGCCTCCGTGCGCGATCAGCTTGGCGATCATCGGATCGTAGAACGGCGTGACCTCGCCGCCCTCCTCCAGCGCGCTGTCGACGCGGACCTCGTCTTCCGGCAGCCGGAAATGCGTCAGCGGTCCCGTGCTCGGCAGGAACCCGGTCGCCGGGTTCTCCGCGTACAGCCGCGCCTCCATCGCCCAGCCGTCGAGCGTGATCTCGTCCTGCTTGAGCGGCAGCGGTTCGCCGGACGCCACGCGCAGTTGCCATTCGACCAGGTCCTGGCCGGTGACCATCTCGGTGACCGGGTGCTCAACCTGCAGCCGGGTGTTCATTTCCATGAACCAGATGCGGTCGGCGCGCAGGCTCTCGCTGGCGTCGGCGATGAACTCCACCGTGCCGGCGCCCTCGTAGTTCACGGCCCGCGCGGCCTTGACGGCGGCGTCACAGACGGCGGCCCGGGTGGCCGCGTCCATGCCGGGGGCCGGGGCTTCCTCGATGACCTTCTGGTGGCGGCGCTGCAGCGAGCAGTCGCGCTCATAGAGGTGAACGACATTGCCGTGGCTGTCGCCGAACACCTGCACCTCGATGTGGCGCGGGCGGGTGACGTACTTCTCCAGCAGCACCCGGTCGTCGCCGAAGCTGGCGGCGGCCTCGCGGCGGCAGGAGGCCAGGGCGGCGAGGAACTCGCCCTCCGCCTCGACCTTGCGCATGCCCTTGCCGCCGCCGCCGGCCACGGCCTTGATCAGCACCGGATAGCCGATGGCCTTCGCCTCGGTGGCCAGCCGTTCATCGGACTGGTCATCGCCGAGATAGCCCGGGGTGCAGGGCACCCCGGCGGCGATCATCAGGCTCTTGGCGGCGTCCTTCAGGCCCATGGCGTTGATGGCGGCGGGCGGCGGGCCGACCCAGATCAGGCCCGCGTCCTTCACCGCCTGGGCGAAGGCGGCGTTCTCGCTCAGAAAGCCGTAGCCAGGATGGATGGCCTTCGCGCCGGTCTCGTTCGCCGCCGCCAGGATCTTCTCGGCCACCAGATAGCTCTCGCGGGCCGGGGCCGGGCCGATCAACACCGCCTCGTCGGCCTCCGTCACATGCGGAGCCCTGGCATCGGCTTCCGAATAGACGGCGACCGTCCGGACGCCGAGCTTGCGCGCGGTGCGGATGATCCGGCGGGCGATCTCGCCCCGGTTGGCGATGAGCAGGCTTTCGATCATGACGCCGGGCCTACTGCGCCCAGCTGGGTTTGCGCTTGTCGAGGAAGGCGCGGACGCCCTCCTGCCCTTCGGGGCTGGCGCGCCGGTCGGCGATCAGTTTCGCGGTTTCCTCGAGCAGCTCCTGGTCCAGCGGCAGGCCGGCGATGTCGTCGACCAGCTGCTTGGAGGCGGCGACAGCGCCCGGCGCGCAGGCCATGATCTCGGCCGACAGCCGCTCCATGGCGTCGTCCAGGTCGGCGGCGGCGGCGACCACCTCGTCGACCAGGCCGATCTTCTCGGCGAAGGCGGCGTCGAAGATGCGGCCGGTGGCGAACAGGCTCTTGGCGCGGCGCGGGCCGATGGCGGCGACGACATGCGGGCTGATGGTCGCGGCGACCAGCCCCAGCTTGACCTCGGAGAAGGAGAACTTCGCGTCCGGCGCGGCCACGGCGTAGTCACAGGCGGCGACCAGGCCCGCGCCGCCGCCGAAGGCCGGGCCCTCGACCAGCGCGACGGTGAACTGGGGCAGCTCGCGCAGGGCCAGCAGCATCTCGGCCAGGAGCAGGGCGTCGGCGCGGTTCTCCGCCACCGTCCAGTCGGCGGCCGAGCGCATCCACTCCAGATCCGCCCCGGCGCTGAACGCGCCGCCGGCGCCGCGCAGGAAGACGATGCGGACGCCGTCGGCGTCCTTCAGCGTCTCGAAGTGCTGGCTCAGGGCGGCGATCACCTCGGCGTTGAAGGCGTTCTTCCGGTCTGGCCGGTTGATGGTGATAACCGCGACGCCCGACGGACTGGCGTCGAGCTCGACCAGCGCGCTGAGCGCGTCGGTGTCGGTCACCTCGACGAGGGGATCGGCGATGGGATTGGTCATGGCGAAAACTCCTGGGCCTACATCCGGAACACGCCAAAGGTCGTGTCGGGTACAGGCGCGTTCAAACTTGCCGAGATTGCCAGACCCAGCACGTCGCGGGTCTGCGCTGGATCAATCACCCCGTCATCCCACATGCGGCCGGTGGCGTAGTAGGGGTTGCCTTCGTCCTCGTACTTCTGGCGCACGGGCGCCTTGAAGGCCTCGGCCTCTTCCGGCGTCCATTTGTCGACGTCGCGGTGGACGGTGGCCAGCACGCTGGCGGCCTGCTCGCCGCCCATGACGCTGATGCGGCTGTTGGGCCAGGTGAACAGGAAGCGGGGCGAATAGGCGCGACCGCACATGCCGTAGTTGCCGGCCCCGAAGCTGCCGCCGATCAGGACGGTGAACTTGGGCACATTGGCGCTGGCGACGGCGGTGACCATCTTGGCCCCGTCCTTGGCGATGCCCCCGGCCTCGTACTTGCCGCCGACCATGAAGCCCGAGATGTTCTGCAGGAACACCAGCGGAATCCGGCGCTTGCAGGCCAGTTCAATGAAGTGGGCGGCCTTGAGCGCCGCTTCGCTGAACAGCACGCCGTTGTTGGCCAGGATGGCGACCGGATAGCCCCAGATGCGGGCGAAGCCGGTGACCAGGGTCGTCCCGTACAGCGGCTTGAACTCGTCGAACTCGCTGCCGTCGACGAGGCGGGCGATGACCTCGCGCACGTCGTAGGGGGCGCGGACGTCGGCGGGGACGATGCCGTAGATGTCCTTCGGGTCGTACACCGGCGGCTTCGGCTCGCGGACGTCGATGTCCAGCGTCTTGACGGTGTTCAGGTTGGCGACGATCGAGCGGACGATCTCCAGCGCGTGCTCGTCGTTGGCGGCGACATGGTCGACGACGCCGCTGCGCCGGCCATGAACGTCGGCGCCGCCCAGGTCCGTGGCGCTGATCACCTCGCCCGTGGCGGCCTTCACCAGCGGCGGACCGGCCAGGAAGATGGTGCCCTGGCTCTCCTCGCCCGCCCCGCGCACGATCACCGTCTCGTCGGACATGGCCGGCACATAGGCGCCGCCGGCGGTGCAGGAGCCCATGACGCAGGCGATCTGGCTGATGCCCTCGGCGCTCATCCGGGCCTGGTTGTAGAAGATGCGGCCGAAGTGGTCGCGGTCGGGGAAGACCTCGGCCTGGTGCGGCAGGTTCGCGCCGCCGCTGTCGACCAGATAGATGCAGGGCAGCCGGTTCTGCAGCGCGATCTCCTGCGCCCGCAGGTGCTTCTTGACCGTCATCGGGTAGTAGGTGCCGCCCTTCACCGTGGCGTCGTTGGCGACGATCATCACCTCGCGGCCCGACACCCGGCCGATGCCGGTGATGATGCCGGCGCCGGGGATGTCGTCCTTGCCATAGACCTCATGGGCGGCCAGCTGGCCGATCTCCAGGAAGGGCGAGCCGGGGTCCAGCAGCCGCTCGACGCGTTCCCGCGGCAGGAGCTTGCCGCGCGACGTGTGGCGCTCACGGGACCGCGCGTCGCCGCCCAGGGCGGCGCGGGCTACATGCTGGTGAAGCTCTTCGGCGAGGGCCATGTTGACCGCAAGATTCTTGCGGAAGGCCTCCGAGTTGGTGTCGACGGTCGTGCTCAGCTTCGGCATGGGCGAGGCATAGCCTGTTCTCCACGACCTCGCCAATCCTCCCCGCTCGCGGGCGGGGCAGAGGTCGTTGGAATCGACTCACCGCCCGCGCTAGCCTCCCTCCGTGGGGCCCGATGATCGACCGTGAGAACGACACCGCACTGGAACGCCTGTTCGCCGTTGAGCGGCTGACCGGCGCCGCGCGCTGGTTCTCGCTGCCCGGCGGGGCGCACCTTTATGCGGCCGGGGAGCCGTCCAGCGAACTCTACCTGCTCAAGGCCGGACGGCTGGGCGCCTTCCGCAAGGAGGAGGGACAGGAGCGGCAGTTCCTGGGCGTGATCCGGCCCGGCGAGCCGGCCGGGGAAATGGCGCTGATCGCCGGGGCGCCGCACTCGGGCCAGGTCGTGGCGCTGCGCGACTCCGAGATCCTGGCCCTGTCGCGCGAAGACTTCTTCGCCGCCGCCGAAGCCGATCCGGCGGTGATGACCGAGTTGGCCAAGCTGATGATCCTGCGCATGCGGCAGGCGACCGGCGCGGCGGCCAGCCACGGTGATCCGTCGGTGTTCGGCTTCATCCCGGCCGACAACGGCCGCAAGGTCCGGCCTCTGGTCGAGAAGATCGCCCTGGGCATCGCGCGGCTGGGCTACTCGGTGACCGTCGTCGGGGCCGAGGCCACCCACGCGCCGACCGAGTGGTTCTCCAATGTCGAGGCCGACTACGACTACGTCCTCTATGCCGCCGAGTTCGGCGAGTCGGCCTGGAAGCCGCTGGTCGGCCGCCAGGTCGACCGGCTGTTCCGCATAGGACGGGGTGATCGTCCGCCGCCGGCGGTGTTCGAGAGCCATGCCTCCGAGCCGCTGCAGGAGCAGCAACTGGTCGATCTGATACTGGTCCAGAAGGCCGACTGCCGCCGTCCGACCGGGTCTGCGGACTGGCTGACCGCCACCGGCGCGGCGCGGCTGTTCCACATCAATGACGGCCGGCAGTCCGATATCGAGCGGCTGGCGCGGGTGCTGACCGGGCGGTCCGTCGGGTTGGTGCTGTCGGGCGGCGGAGCGCGGGCCTACGCCCACATCGGCGCCATCAAGGCGCTGCGCGAGCGGAACGTGCCGATCGACTTCGTCGGCGGCGCCTCCATGGGCGCGGTGATCGCCGCCGGCGTGGCCATGGGCTGGGAAGAGGCGGAGATGGACGCCCGCATCCGCGCCGCCTTCGTCGACTCCAGCCCGCTCGACGACATCGCCTTCCCGCTGATCGCCATGACCCTGGGCGAGAAGGTCCGTCACCGCCTGCGGGACCACTTCGACGAGGTCGACATAGCCGACCTGTGGCTGCCGTTCTTCTGCGTGTCGTCGAACCTGACCACCGGCGCCTATCACCTGCACCGGATGGGCGTCCTGCGCACCGCGCTGCGGGCGACCATCGCCCTGCCCGGCGTGATGCCGCCGGCCATCGACGGCGACGACGTGCTGGTCGACGGGGCGATCATGAAGAACTTCCCGACCGACGTGATGCGCGCCATGCACCTGGGCCCCGTGGTGGGCGTCGACGTCACCCGCGGCCGCAGCATCAGCGCCGACGACGTCGCCCGCCCCTCCTCGGTCTGGCGCTGGATCCTGTCCGGCGACTGGCGCAAGGGCCCGCCGATCGTGGCGCTGCTGATGCGCACCGCCACCGTCTCCACCGGGCGCGAGATCACCGCCTCGCGCCAGGCCACCGATCTCCTGATCCTGCCCAATGTCGAGGGCGTCGACCTGCGCGACTGGAAAGCCTACGACCCGACGATCACGCTCGGGTACACGGCGGCGACCACGGCGCTGGACGCCTTGCAGCATCCCGTGACCGATCTTCGCCGGCGGCGTTAGCGCCGGGTGGCGACGATGAAAAGGCGCGGGAACGGAAACAGGGTCACGCCGTCCTCGCGAGCCGGGAAGGCCCCGGAGATCCGCGCCCGGAAGCTCTCAAGGAACGCCTCGCGCAGCGCCGGGTCGGTCAGCACGTCGAGGTAGGGGCGCAGCGCCGTGCCGCGCATCCACTCCACGACAGGATCATCGCCCTCGAGCGCGTGCAGATAGGTCGTCGTCCACAGGTCGATCTGGTCGCAAAGCGGCGCCAGCCAGCCATAGTAGTCGTCCAGCGACGGTGTCGGCCGGATCAGCCGCGCATGGTGGGTCAGGGAGGCCCAACCCTCCCCCTCCTCCGCCGTCTCCCGCAGGATGCGGTGATGCTCCGTCTCGTAGGCCATCGGCATCTGGCAGGCGAAGACGCCGCCGCTCGCCAGCTGGCCGACCAGACGCGGAAACAGCCGGTCATGATCGGGCAGCCATTGCAGCGCGGCGTTGCTGAACAGCAGGTCCGGCGCGACGGCCGGCGTCCAGGTCTCGACCCCCTCGAGCACCCAGTCGACCTCGCTCGCGCGACGCCGGGCGGCGGCCAGCATGTCGGGACTGGAATCGAGGCCATGCACCCTGGCGCCCGGATGCCTGGCCGCCAGCAGCGCGGCGTGCTCGCCCGCGCCGCAGCCCAGGTCCCAGATCTCGTTGAAATCGCGGGACGGGATCTGGACCATCAGGTCCAGGGCGGGACGGTCGCGGTAGGTCTTGTACCGCTCGTAGACGTCGGGATCCCAACTCGGCATGAACCTCGCCTACACCTGTTTGCACGGGCCGGTCATCGTGCATTCATGCGCGACAGGCCAAAAGACCGCCACGCTCGACCTGCAAGACTGGACCCATGAAGACGATCCGCATCCTCGCCTCGCTCGCCGTCGCCGCCGTGCTCGCAGCGCCCGCCGTGGCCCGCGAGACGACCACGATCCAGCCCGGCTGGTGGGAGAGCACCAACACGCTCAACTTCATCATCAAGGACGTGGATCGTGAGCGTCGCTGCATCACGCCCAAGGACGTCGACAAGGTGATGTCGGGCCGGATCAACCGCCACTACACCTGCACCTATCCGGAAAAGCGGGTGGCTGACGGCAAGATGTTCTTCAAGGGGACGTGCGTCGACAAGCGGGGGCGCACGGTCGCCGTGACCGCCACCGGCACCTATTCGCCGGGCGCTTTCACCCTGACCGCCGACCTCTCGGGCAAGGTGGGGGGCGTGCCGGTCTCCGCGCGGGCCAGCACAACGGCCAAACGGCTGGGCGATGTCTGCCCGATGAAGGTCCAGAAGCTGAAGTGACCTGAAAAACGCACCTGACGGCAAGTTGTCGCGGCCCGCGAAATCGGGGTTTGCGACTCCAGAAACGGGACCCATATTGAAGGTCCTGTTCAACAGCTGAAAGGAGGTGACCACGTGTCTCATCGTATGAGCCCTCGGTCGCAACGCATGACCCGCACTCTCGCTTCGGCGGAGGTCAGCGCCTGATCAGCGCATAGCGTTTCTGCCGCGACCGCGGCACGACGATGGAACGGCCGCCGGGGCGCCCCGGCGGCCGTTCGCATATCTGGACAAAGGTTCATTGGGCGCCGAGCGATCCGCATGCTGTCCTCCCGTGGGGAGGACCGGCCATGATCATCGGCACTCGCAGGACCCTGATGCTCGGCGCGGGCGCGAGCCTGCTGGCGCCCCCGGCCTTCGCGGCCGATGCCACCCTGGCCAACGACGGCTATTTCGAGATCTGGCAGGACCTCGTCCCCGGCGTCGCCGTGATCCGGCAGGCCAAACCCTTCCATCTGCAGCCCATCGGCAACGTCACGGTCATCGATCAATCGGACGGCCTTGTGCTGGTCGACAGCGGCGGCTCGCCCGGCTCGGGCCGGCGCATCATCGAGCTGCTCCGCCGCAACCGCCCCGGGCGGCCGGTCAAGGCGGTGATCCTGACCCACTGGCACGGCGACCACCCGCTGGGCCTGGGCGAGATCCTCAAGGCCTGGCCGAACGCCCGCACCATCGCCACGACAGCGACCCGCGCGCACCTGTCCGATCCGAAAACCCTGAACACCCCCGCCGCGCCGGACAGCTCGGCCAACGCGAAGATGCTCGCCCGCTTCGAAGGTTTCGCCGCCTATTGCCGCGACATGGCGGCCAAGGCCGCGAGCGAGGCCGAACGGGCCGGCTGGGCCGCCGGCGCGCGACTGTTCCCGCAGTACGCCGCCGACATGGACGGCGCCGTGACCCTGGCCCCGAAGGAAGGCTTCAGCGACCGGCTGCTCATCGACGACGACGACGCGCCTGTCGAGGCGCTGTTCCTGGGCCGTGCCAACACCGACGGCGACGCGCTGGTCTGGCTTCGCCGCCAGTCGGTGATGGTCACCGGCGATATCCTGGTCGCGCCGATCCCGTTCGGGTTCGGCAGCTATCCGACTGACTGGCTGGCGGTGCTCAGGAAAATACGCGCGTTCCCGGCGGCGCTGCTTGTCCCCGGCCACGGCGCGCCCCTGACGGACGACGCCTACCTGCTCCGCGTCGGCGCAGCGGTGGAAGGCGTGCGAGACCAGATCACCCGCTCGGTCAGCGAGGGCCTTGACCAGAAGCAGGCGCGCGCCGCCCTGCGGATGGACGACCTCGCCAGGCAGTTCGTCGGCGCCGATCCCTGGCTGCGCCGCTGGTTCGACAGCTATTTCCTAGATCCGCTGGCTGTCAGCGCCTTCAGGGAGGCGAACGGCGAACCGATCGTCCAGAGCCTCGGCGGCTAGAACCCGACGCAGGCCTGGCGCTGAACCAGCATGACGGACTCCTGCCGGAAGCGCTTGCGGTAGGCGTCACGAATAGCGTCCAGCCGGGCGTACTCGCCCTCCTCGCCGGAGAGCACGACCATGACCGCCTTCGAAGGCTCGCGAACGGTCACTCCGTCAGCGCCGCGCCATTGGCCAGCGATATCCGAGACCGACAGCCCGGCCGGGAAGCGCGGGGTGATCTCCTCATCAACGAACCGCGCCCAGTCAGCGTCCGAGACGCCGAGTGAAGCGCCGGTGTTGCGTCCGAAGAAGAGGTCCACGGTGGTCTTCGGCTCCAGGCCGGCGCGGCAGACAGCTGGCTCGCCGTCGATATCGACGCCGACGCAGCCCGTCAGCAGAAGGGCGACGGCAAGGCCCCCGAGCGCCCTCACCCCCCGACCAACTCCCGCCCAATCAGGAACCTGCGGATCTCGTTGGTGCCGGCGCCGATATCGTAGAGCTTGGCGTCGCGCAGGTAGCGCTCGACGGGCCATTCCCGGGTGTACCCGGCCCCGCCCAGCGCCTGGATAGCCTCGTTGGCGACCTTCATGGCGTTCTCGCTGGCCAGCAGGATGGCGCCGGCGGCGTCGAAGCGGGTGGTCTTGCCGGCGTCGCAGGCCCGGGCCACCGCGTAGACGTAGGCGCGAGCCGAGTTCAGGGCGACATACATGTCCGCCACCTTGCCCTGCATCAGCTGGAACGACCCGATGGCCTTGCCGAACTGCTTGCGGTCGCGAACGTAGGGCAGGACCACATCGAGACAGGCCTGCATGATGCCCAGCGGCCCTGCCGAGAGCACCGCGCGCTCGTAGTCGAGACCGCTCATCAGCACGCCGACGCCGCCGTTCTCGGGGCCCATGATGTTCTCTTCAGGCACCTCGCAGTCCTCGAAGACCAGCTCGGCGGTGTCGCTGCCGCGCATGCCCATCTTGTCCAGCTTCCTGGAGACGCTGAAGCCCTTCATGCCCT
>CAYTZY010000006.1:51594-63367 GCA_964442795.1 uncultured Caulobacter sp. | reverse complement strand
GGATCGGCAGCGCCCGGACCTCGCCGTACAGTTCACGCGCGATCGCCCGGACCGAAGGTTCGGCCGGAAACAGGCGATCGTCGTGCAGGTTCAGCGGCGCGGCCATGGCGCGGTCGGATCATTCCGGTTCGTGTTCTTCCCTGCGCGCTAGGTAACCGGTGTCATAGCGCGGGGCAAGCGGGAAGGCGCGCCCCTCGCTGCGCGCGCGGAACTCTGCCATCAAGCACCTCTCGCCCGGAGCAAGATCGTCATGCTGGAAGATCGCCTGCTGGACAGGATTCGGGACCTGCACACCGGGGCGGAGCGCGGCTATCACGGATGGAGCCATCCGCTGGCCCTGCTCGTCCTGTTCGACAGCGTGCGCGACCGGCTGTCCGATCCCCTGGCCGTCTACTGCGCGATCGTTCTGCATGATGCAATCTACGAGCCGCGCGCCCGCGACAACGAGGCGCGAAGCGCCGCGCTCGCCGCCGAACTCCTCGACGGAGCCGTGCCGCCGGAAACCCTCGCCCGGACCGTCCGGCTGATCGAGGCGACCGCAAAGCATGCGATCCCGGAAGATCTGCCTGCCGCGGAGCGCGGCGACATGGCCATGTTCCTGGACATGGATCTGGCGATCCTGGCGGCTCCGGACGCCGAGTTCGACGCCTACGAGGCCGGCGTGCGGCACGAGTACCGCGAGGTCCCCGAGGCCGCGTTTCGCGCGGGTCGCGCGGCCATTCTGGAGCGCTTCCTCGCCCGCGAGGCGCTCTACATGTCGCCTTGGGGGCGCGAGGCGTTCGAGGCCCCGGCCCGGGCAAACCTGGCGCGCTCCATCCGGCGCCTGCGCGAAGAGGGCCCCCTTTCCAGTGGATGACGACGCGGTCGCCCCTCCTCCATGAGGGGACGGCGGGGCGGAGGACCCCGCGACCCCGTGAGGACGACACCCGTGCACCGACGCCTTTTCCTGAGCGCCGCCGCCGCGAGCGCGCTGACCTTCGCCGCGCGGCCCGCGCTGGCCGAACCCATGACCGTCAAGTGGATGACCCAGCACGACGGGCTGTTCAAAGGCCACAAGCGCGTGGCCATCCCCGCCTATCACATCAACTTCATCGTCTGGCAGCAGGCCACGGCCGCGGCCTCCATCGCAGCGCGGAGCCGGCTGGTGCTCCTCCTGACCGGCGTCGATGTGCCGACGCTGCGCAAGCTCACGGACGAGGCGTACGCCGATCTGAAAGCACAGTTCACTGCCGCCGGGATCGAGGTCGTGTCGGAAGCCGACGCGGCGGCCATGGTCGCCAAGGCCGGCATGGAGCGCCTGCCCGGCAACATGGCGACGGTAGGCGGCGGCAAGAGCGTCACCATCGGCAAGAGCGTGCGCCGCGGGTTCGTCACCATTGGCGCTACGGACGCCCCTGCCCTGACCGCCTATCGGCTGCCGGAATCGCAGACCGGCCTGGGCGCCATGGCCGCGGCTACGCAGATCAACGCCGGCGCCAGGATGTACAAGTCCGCCTGGGACCTGGACGCCAACATCCTCATCCCCTCCCTGACCCTGGACTTCGCGTCCATGGAAGCCAGCACCGGCGGCATGTTCGGGGGCGTCGCGAGCGCGAGCGGCTCGGTCAGGTTCAGGATCGACATGGACTCGCCGACCTGGACGCTGAACCCGGCCAGCGGCGGCCGGTTTGGCACGCCGGGCGGACTTCGGCCGGCCAAGGACGTCGTGTCGCAGACGCCCTTCGCCACGGTCGAGGAAGGCGCCGCGGGCGTGCGATCTCTGGGGACCTGGGTCGACGAGAACTACCAGACGGTGGCGCGCGCGCGGGGCGATGCGGTCGTCGTGAACCTGCCGCTCTGGGAAGGGCTCGTTCGGGATGCCTACCGAGGCTACAACGCCGCCATCGTCGCCGCAGCGGCCAAGGCGATGAAAAGGTAGGCGGCGGCGCGACGGGGCCCTTCGCCTGCTCAGTCCCTCTGGCCAAACGTCGTTATTCGACGTCCTAATGCTGCGTCGGGGGGATCCGGCGCAGCCGGAGCATCGCCTTGACCAGCGTGGACGTCGCCCTGCCGGGCGAAAGGACCTTCCTCGGGCACCCGCGCGGGCTCGTCTTCCTGAGCCTGACCGAGGTCTGGGAGCGGTTCTCGTTCTACGGCATGCAGGCGCTGCTGGTCGTCTACATGGTCGATCAGGTGCTGACCCCGGACCACATCGGAACGGTGACCGGCATGGGCGGCTTCCGCACCGTGCTGGAGGGGGTGTTCGGACCTCTGTCGACCCAGGCGTTGTCGTCGCAGATCTTCGGGCTCTACACGGGCCTGGTCTATCTGACGCCGCTGGTCGGCGGCTGGCTGGGCGACCAGGTGCTGGGCCAGAAGCGGACGGTCATGCTCGGCGCGCTGCTGATGGCGGCTGGACACCTGCTCATGGCCTTCGAGGCCTCGTTCCTGATCGCGCTGGCCCTGCTGATCCTCGGCAGCGGCTGCCTGAAGGGCAACATCTCCGCCCAGGTCGGCGCCCTTTATCCGCGGGATGACGCCAGGCGCACGCCGGCCTTCTCGATCTTCAGCGTCAGCATCAACATCGGGGCCATGATCGCGCCGGTGGCCTGCGGGGCGGTGGCCGCCGTATACGGCTACCACTACGGCTTTGGTCTCGCCGCCGCCGGCATGTTGCTGGGCATCGCGATGTATGCCGCCGGAGGACGCCATCTGCCGCCGGACACGCTCAGGCGCGGCGGCGAACCGCGGCCGAAGCTGCGCCGCGTCGACGTGCCGATCCTGCTGGCGCTGGGCGCGGCCCTGGTGCTGGGCCTGTTCTTCAACGTGGCCTACGGCCAGGAGTTCAACGTCTTCAGCCTCTGGGCGCGGACCTACACCGACCTCGGCGTCTTCGGCTTCCAGATGCCGGTGACCTGGTATCCGGCCTTCGACGGCTTCTTCATCGTCCTCCTGACGCCGCTGGCCATGCGCTACTGGGCCTGGCAGCTGGCGCGCGGCCGGCCGACCAGCGAGCTGTCCAAGATCGGCTGGAGCGGGCTGTTCGGGGTGGCCGGGATGCTGTGCCTGGCGGCCGCGTCGATGATCGCGGCGGCGGGCGGCAAGCCGGGCGTCGGCTGGGGCATCGCCTGTTTCGCGCTGTGCAGCTGGGGCTTCATCTACAACTGGCCGACCACCCTGGCGCTCTGTTCGCGCGTCGCCCCGCCGGCCGTCAGCGGGGTGATCATGGGGGTGGCCTTTTTCGGGGCCTTCCTGACCAACTACGCGGCCGGCCTGATCGGGACCTACTACGAGAAGATGACGCCTGCGGACTTCTGGCTTCTGCACGCCGCCATCGCCCTGGCCGGATCGCTGCTGGTGCTGGTCTTCTACAGCCCGCTGAGCCGGGCCCTGCGGTCGCCGCCCGCCTAGCCGCGCGCCTGGCCGAAGCCCGGGAGCATCCGCCGCAGCGTGCCGTCGCGCAGGAGGTAGTGGTGCATCAGCGCGGCGGCGGCGTGCAGGCCGATCAGCCAGTAGCCGATGGTCCCGACCCGCTCGTGCAGTTCCTCGACCTGCTTGGCCAGATCCTTGTTCGGCGCGACCAGCGGCGGCAGCTCCAGGCCGAACAGCAGGACCGGATCGCCCTCGGCGCTCAGGGTGACCCAGCCCATCACCGGCATGGCCAGCATGAGGCCGTACAGGGCAAGGTGCATCGCCGCGCCCAGCCACTCCATCGGGCTGGCCGGTCGCGGCGGTCGCGGCGAGCGGACGCGGACGACGATGCGCGCGACGAGCAACGCCAGCACGCAGAGCCCCAGCGAGAAGTGCCAGGCCTTGATCCCGTCGCGCAGGTCGCTGCCGCGTTCGAACAGCACCCTAAGCTCGATGCAGGCGTAGACCGCCGCCAGCAGCAACAGCATCAGCCAGTGCAGCGCGATCGTGGCCCGCGTGTAGGTAAAATCGGACGGCTGGCTGGTCATTCGTGTAGCCCCTACCCCTTCGGCGCGGCTGTCGACTCGCGGACGACCAGGGACGGCATCCGCCATTCCGGGTCGCGCTTGTCGCCTTCGGTCACCCCCAGCAGCCGGTCGGCCGCCAGACGGCCGATCTCGCGGGTCGGCGCCCGGATCGTGGTCAGCGGCGGCCAGACGCGCGAGGCGATCTGGAAGTCGTCGAAACCGATCACCGACAGATCGCCCGGCACCGCGAGCCCGGCCTGCCGCGCCGCGTGCAACGCGCCGGCGGCCATCTCGTCATTGCCGGCGAAGATCGCGGTGGGCCGGTCCTTCAGGGCCAGTAGCCGCGCGGCGGCTTCCATGCCCGACTCGAAGGTGTAGGCGCCCTCGGCCACGCAGTCGGGAGCCAGCGCCACGCCGTGTTCCTTCAGCCCGTCCTCGAACCCGCCGCGGCGTTCGTGCGAGGAGCGGAAGCGGTCGGGGCCGGAGATGAAGCCCACGCGCCGGTGGCCCAGCTCGGCCAGGTGCCGGCCGGCCAGCAGGCCGCCGTGCCGGTCGCGGGTGACGATGCTGTGCGCCTCGGCGTCGACGGCGATGGAGGCGACGCGGACGTACTCGCAACCGATCTCGCGCAGCATCTCCGCCACCGCCTCGTCTTCGGAGACCGACGGGGTCAGCACGACGCCAAACAGCTTCTGGCGCTCGATGAAGGCCCGGATGTCGGGCACCAGGGTGGTGCTGCCGCGGTCGCAGGGGTGGACGACCAGCTCGAAGCCGGAGCCCTTCATGCCGTCCAGCAGGCCCAGCTGCATGTTCACGACGTACTGCGGATTGGGGTTGTCGTAGATCAGCCCGATCAGAAATGAGCGACGGAAGGCGAGGCCCCGCGCCTGCGGGTCGGGCGCGTAGCCGTAGCGGGCGATGACCGCCTCGATCTTCTCGCGCGTCTCCGGACGCACCGACGGCGAGCGGTTGATGACCCGGGAGACCGTCTTCTTCGACACCCCCGCCAGGCGGGCGACATCGTTGATCGTGGCGCGACGGCGACCGCTCTGCAGCGCCTCGTCATCGACTGGCTTCGGCGTCCTCGAACTCACGGCCTCTCCGGCGCTCCCTCGTCCCTGACCTTTGATAACCTGCGTCGCGGGGCGGCGCCAGCGTCGGGCGCGCGACGTTGACACCGGTGTCGGTCGGGATCATTCCGGCGGCATGGCCAGCCCGCCCGCCTTTTACCGCATCCACCCCTACGACGACGTCGCCGTCGCCCTGCGCGACGCCGAGGCCGGCGAACGCTTCGGGGCGGTGGCGGCGATCTCTTCCATCCCGCGCGGCCACAAGCTCGCCCTGCGGCCGGTCCGGCCCGGCGCCCCGGTGCGCAAGTATGGCTTCCCGATCGGCGTGGCGAGCGCCGCCATCGCCGTCGGCGAGCATGTCCACAGCCACAACCTCGCCACCGGCCTGACCGGCGAGCTGGCCTACCGGTTCGAGCAGCCCGCCGCCCTGCCCGCGCCCGTCGACGACGGCCGCCGCTTCGGCGGCTACCGGCGCACCGACGGCCGGGTCGGCACACGCAACGAGATCTGGATCCTGGTGACCGTCGGCTGCGTGGCCGAGACGGCGCGACGCATCGCGGCGGAGGCCGGCGAACGTTTCGCGGGTCGCGTCGACGGCGTCCACGCCTTCACCCATCCGTTCGGCTGCTCGCAGCTGGGCGACGACCTGTCGGCGACCCGGACGATGCTGGCGGCCCTGGCGCGGCACCCCAACGCCGGCGGCGTACTGATCCTGGGGCTGGGCTGCGAGTCCAACCAGCTGGCGGACCTGCTGGCGCAGATCGGCGAGCGGGACGGCCGGATTCGCGCCTTCGCCGCCCAGGGCGAGGCCGACGAGCACGAGGCGGGCCTGGCGGCCGTGGAAGCGCTGGTCGCATTGGCCGAGCAGGACCGGCGGGAACCCTGCCCGCTGTCCGACCTGGTGCTGGGCCTCAAGTGCGGTGGGTCGGACGGTTTCTCCGGCCTGACCGCCAATCCGCTGGTCGGCGTGATGGCGGACCGGGTGGCCGCCGCCGGTGGAACGCCGGTCCTGACCGAGATCCCCGAGATCTTCGGCGCCGAGCATCTGCTGCTGGCCCGCGCCGTCGACGAGGCGGTGTTCGGGGCGGCGGCGGGGCTGGTCAACGGCTTCAAGCGCCACTTCCTCGATCACGGCCAGCCGGTCAGCGAGAACCCCTCGCCCGGCAACATCGCCGGGGGCATCACCACGCTGGAGGAAAAGTCGCTGGGCGCGGTGCAGAAGGCCGGCCATGCGGTGCTGACCCAGGCGCTGGCCTATGGCGAGACCGTGCGCCGGCCCGGCCTGGCGTTGCTGGAGGCGCCGGGCAACGACGCGGTGTCATCCACGGCGCTGACGGCGGCCGGCGCGACGGTGATCCTGTTCACCACCGGGCGCGGCACGCCCCTGGGCTTTCCCGCCCCGACCCTGAAGATCGCCAGCAACGCCGATCTGGCCGCCCGCAAGCCGCGCTGGATCGACTTCGACGCCTCCACGGCCCTGGTCGACGCCGAGGACGCGGCCAACCGTCTCATGGACCTTGTGCTGGCCACAGCCTCTGGTCAGATGACCCGGTCCGAGCACAATGGCGAACGAGGCATCGCGTTGTGGAAGCGCGGCGTAACACTTTGAAGCGGCTGACGAACATCTCCCTGGCTGAGGCCGGGCGCGACGTGCGCCGGCCGCTCTATGATCGCGCCGCGGTACGCACCGGCGTCGTGCACTTCGGCCCCGGCGCCTTTCACCGCGCCCACCAGGCCGCCTATTTCGACCGCCTGCTGGCCGCCGATCCGCGCTGGGGGATCTGCGCGGTGTCGCTGAAGAGCCCCGGCGTACGGGACGCGCTCTCGCCGCAGGACGGTCTCTACACCCTGGTCGAGCTGGGCGATCAGACACAGTTCCGGGTCATCGGCGCCATCGGCGAGGTGCTGGTCGCCGGCGAGGCGCCTGAGCAGGTCGCGCAGAGACTCGCGGCGCCAGAAACGCGGCTGGTCACCCTGACCGTCACCGAGAAGGGCTACTGCCTCCGTCCCGACGGGACCCTGGACCTCAATCACCCCGACGTGCTGGCCGACCTGGCCGCGCCGAAGCAGCCGTCGAGCGTCATCGGCTGGCTCGTCGAGGGTCTGGCGCGCCGTCACGCCGCGGGGCTGGCGCCCTTCACGACGCTCAGCTGCGACAACCTTCCGTCCAACGGCCGCAAGCTGCGTGGCGCGGTACTGGCGCTGGCCCGGTTGCGCGACCCGGCGCTGGCCGACTGGATCGCGGCGACCGCCCGCTTCCCCTGCAGCATGGTCGACAGCATCACGCCGGCGACGGACGACGCGCTGCGGCTGCGGGTCGCCGCGACGCTGGGACTGGAGGACGCCTGGCCGATCCAGCGCGAGCACTTCGCCCAGTGGGTCATCGAGGATGACCTCGGACCCGACCGCGACGCCCTCGCCGTCATCGCCACCCTGACGCCCGACGTCGAGGCCTGGGAGCGGGCCAAGCTGCGGCTGCTCAATGGCGCCCACTCGACGCTCGCCTACGCCGGCCTCCTTCGCGGCTGGCAGTCGGTGCGCGACGCCATGGGCGATCCTGCGCTGGCGGGCTTTGCCCGGCGGCTCATGCTGGAGGATATCGCCCCGACCGTGCGCCCGCCCGAAGGCCTCGACGTCGCGGCCTATGTCGAGGCCCTGCTCGACCGCTTCCGCAATCCGGCCATCGAGCACCGGCTGTCGCAGATCGCCTGGGACGGGTCGCAGAAGATCCCCATCCGGGTGCTGGCCACCGTGACGGACGCCATCGCCGCTGGCGCCCCGCTGGACCGCCTGGCCCTGCCCGTCGCCGCCTGGATGCGGTTCGTGGTCCGCCAGGCCCGGGCGGCCATCGCGATGACCGACCCGATGCAGGTCCGGCTGGCGGCCATCGGCCTGGCCTGCAACGGCGACGCGGTGGGCGATGTCGCCCGCTTCCTGGCGCTGGAGGCGGTGTTCCCACCCAGGCTGGCGTCCCATCCGGGCTTCGTCGCCGCCGTTCAGCGGGCCTACGCCAGGCTCCCGGACCTCCCGGACTGAGGGAACTCCCGGCGCGCCCGGAAGCTTGAACCGGGGGAACATCGGGAGACCCGTCGTGGCCGCCGCCGCCAAGCTCGCAAAGTATCGCGCCAAGCGCGACTTCACCGTCACCGCCGAACCCGCCGGAACCGTGGACGTCGCGGCCTCCGAACAGCGTCGCTTCGTGATCCAGAAGCATGCCGCAAGCCGTCTGCACTACGACCTGAGGCTGGAGCATGAGGGCGTGTTCCTGTCCTGGGCCGTCACCCGTGGACCGTCCCGCGATCCGGCCGACAAGCGGCTGGCGGTGGAGGTCGAGCCCCATCCGCTCGACTACGGCGACTTCGAGGGTACGATCCCCAAGGGTCAGTATGGCGGCGGGACGGTCATGCTGTGGGATCGCGGCTACTGGGCGCCGGAGCCGGGGTTTGACGTCGCCAGGGGGCTGAAGAAGGGCGAGCTGAAGCTGGTCTTCGCCGGGGAGCGGATGAAGGGCGGCTATGCGCTGGTGAAGATCCGCAACGACCGCACCGGGGGCAAGCGGAGCAACTGGCTGCTGATCAAGCATCGCGACGAGTTCGCCGTCGACGGCGATGGCGAGGCGCTGCTGGAGGAGAACGCCTTCTCCGTCGCGTCCGGGCGCGCGATGGAAGACATCGCCGCCGGCAAGGGTAAGGCGCCCAGGCCCTTCATCACCCGGGTGAAGCGGGGCGCGAAGGCTGTATGGTCATCCACGAACTCGCCTGAAGCCAGCGCGGAGGAAGAGGCAGTGAAGCCTGCGTCGCCCAGGGCCCGTCGGAAGCCGGCTCGGGAGGCCGCGGCCATCCCGGCCTTTGTCGAGCCGCAGCTGTGCCGGCTGGTCGACCGTCCGCCGACCGGGACAGGCTGGGCGCACGAGATCAAGTTCGACGGCTATCGCATGCAGCTGCGCGTCGGGGGCGGCAAGGCGACGCTGAAGACCCGCAAGGGCCTGGACTGGACCGACCGCTTCCCGAAGATCGCGGCGGCCGCCCGGGGACTGCCCGACAGCCTCATCGACGGTGAGGCCGTGGCGCTGGACGATGACGGCTCGCCGGACTTCGCCGCCCTGCAGGCGGCCCTGTCGGGCGGTTCGACCGATGAGTTGATTTTCTTCGCCTTCGACCTGCTGTTCGCGGATGGCGAGGACCTGCGGCCCCTGCCCCTCCAGGAGCGCAAGGCGCGGCTCCGGACATTGCTGGACAAGCCGGCGGACACGCGATTGCGCTACGTCGAGCACTTCGGCAGCGGCGGCGAGGCGGTCCTCAGCTCGGCCTGCCGGATGTCGCTCGAGGGGATTGTGTCCAAGAAGCTCGACGCCCCCTACCGGTCCGGTCGCAGCGAGACCTGGACCAAGTCCAAGTGCCGCGCCGGCCACGAGGTGGTCATCGGCGGCTACACCACCAACGGCGGGGCGTTCCGCTCGCTGGTCGCCGGCGTGATGCGCGACGGCAAGCTGGTCCATGTCGGCCGGATCGGCACGGGATTCTCGGCCGCCAAGGTCAGGGCGCTGCTGCCGAAGCTGAAGGCGCTGGAGACCGATCGCTCGCCCTTCGAGGCCCGCCTGCCGCGCGGCGCGGGCGAGACGCGCTGGGTGAGGCCGCAGCTGGTCGCCGAGATCGAATACGCCGGCTTCACCCGCGACGGCGCCATCCGCCAGGCGTCGTTCAAGGGGCTGCGCGAGGACAAGCCGGCGGCCGAGGTCGAGGCGGAGGCGCCGGCCCCCGCCGACACCGGGCTGGCCGCCCCCGCGCCGACGCGTGCGATCACCGCGAAGAAGGCCGGGCCCGCGGTGGTGATGGGGGTCGCCTTGTCCAGCGCAGACAAGATCCTGTGGCCGGAAGCCGGCGACGACGGCGTTCCGGTCACGAAGCTCGATCTCGCCCGATACTATGAGGCCGTCGCCGACTGGATGATGCCCCACATCAGCCATCGCCCCTGCTCGACGATCCGGACGCCCGAGGGCATCGGAGGGGAGCTGTTCTTCCAGAGACATCTGGGCAAGGGCGCATCGGCGCTGCTCAGCGAGGTGGCTCTGGCCGGCGATCACAAGCCCTATTTGATGATCGAGCGGAAGGCGGCCCTGGCGGCGCTGGCCCAGACCTCCACCACAGAGCTGCATCCCTCCAACTGCCGCCCGGGCGAACCCGAGGTCCCGGGCCGGCTGGTCTTCGACCTCGACCCGTCGGAGGACCTGGGGTTCGACGCCGTGATCGACGCCGCGCGGGAGGTGCGCGACCGCCTCGACGACCTGGGCCTGGTCGCCTTCTGCAAGACCACCGGCGGCAAGGGCCTGCACGTGGTCACGCCGCTGGCGAAGGAGAAGATCGACTGGCCGACCGCGAAGGCTTTCGCCCGCGAAGTCTGCGCCCGCATGGCCGCCGACAGCCCCGAGCTCTACGTGATCAACATGTCAAAGAAGCTCCGCAAGGGGCGGATATTCCTGGATTATCTTCGCAACGATCGCCTTAGCACCGCTGTCGCCCCGCTGTCGCCTCGCGCCCGCCCGGGGGCCACCGTCTCGATGCCGCTGAACTGGACCCAGGTCCGCAAGGGGCTGGATCCGAAGGCGTACACGATCCGGACGGTCCCGACGCTGCTCCGCAAATCCACCGCGTGGACAGACTATGACGAGGGGGAACGGAGGCTGACGGCGGCGATCAAGCGGCTGGGGAAGGGTTGAGGCGCGTTGCGTCCTTCGCGACGCTCGCAAAGGGCTCGCTCCTCAGGATGACGAATTCAGTGGAACGCCTCCCAGGTTCGTAATGGTGAGGAGCCGGCTCTCGGGCCGGCGTCGCGAACCACGCACCGCCTAGGCCCGCTTCTTCGCCGGCGCCTTCTTCGCGGGGCCCTTCCTTGCCGGAGGCTTCGCCGTCGCCTTGCCGCCGAGGCTCTTGCGCAGCGCGTCCATCAGGTCGACGACATTGGTCGTCTCCGGCTCGGCCGCCTTGACCTTGTGGCCCTTGCCCTTCTGTTTCTCGGCGATCAGGTCGCGCAGCGCGTCCTCGTACCTGTCGTTGAACTCCGAGGGGTCGAACGGCCCCTCCTGCTGATCGATGATCTTCTCGGCGATGGCGATCATCGCCGCGTCCGGCTTCTGGTCGGGGATGTCGCCGAAGACGTCGGCGGCGTCGCGGACCTCGTCATGGCTGCGCAGGCTCCAGGCCATCAGGCCGTTGTCGCGCGGCTCCAGGGCCAGCAGCCGCTCGCGCTGGTGCATCACGACCCGGCCCAGCGCGATCTTGCCCGTCCGGCTCATGGCCTCGCGGATCACCGTATAGGCCTCCAGCGCCAGCTTGCCGTCCGGCGCCAGGAAGTAGGGATTGTCCCAGTAGAGGCGGTCGATGTCCGCGGCGTCGACGAAGCGCTCGATGTCGATGGTCTTGGTGCTCTCCAGCCTGACCGACTCGATCTCGTCGGGGGTGACGACGACATAGGAGTCCTTCTCGTACTCGTAGCCCTTCACCAGGTCGGCGCGTTCGACCGGGCCCAGCTCGGGGTCGGTGGGCACCATGCGGATACGATTGTGCGTATCCTTGTGCAGCATGTTGAAACGGACATCGCCCGCCGGGCTGGTGGCGGTGTAGAGAGCGACCGGGCAGGTCACCAGAGACAGGCGAAGGTGTCCCTGCCAGGTCGGGCGCGGCGCCATGGACCATGTTGAAGGAGTCGAACATCTCGCCGAACGAGACGAGGACGAGGCCGGGGCCGCCGAGGCGGCTCGCGCCGACGCAGGAACCGGACAGGAAGGCG
>CAYTZY010000006.1:41603-51584 GCA_964442795.1 uncultured Caulobacter sp. | reverse complement strand
GAAACGGTCGTTGACGCGCGGGGGCATCACTGCCCGGTTCCGACCCTGCGGCTGCGCAGGGCGCTGGAGGCGGGCGGGCCGGGCGCGCGGGTGCGGCTGCTGGCCGATGATCCGATGGCGCGCATCGACGTGCCGCACTTCGTCCAGGAGAAGGGTTACACCCTGCTGGAGAAGGACGAGGTCAGCGGCTGGCTGGTCTTCGTCGTAGCGAGATCGGAATGATCTTCCGCGTGTGCAGCGCGATCTCCATCTCGGTGGCCAGCGCGCCGCCGAAGAACAGCGCGTTGACGTTCCAGCTCAGCCAGATCAGGAACACCACGACGGTGGCCACCGAGCCGTAGGTCGCGCCCAGGTGGGCGATCTGCTCGACGTAGAAGGCGCACAGCCAGGAGAAGCACAGGCCGAGCACGGCGGAGGCGACGCCGCCGGCCAGCGACGCCCGCCACGCGACCGGGTCCCGCGACATGGCGAAGCGGTAGATCAGGGTCATGGCCAGGACCAGCCCGATGCTGGTCCAGGTCCATTCGTTGAACAGCCAGCTGAGGCCGGCGAGCGGCTTGAAGTCGAGCGCCGCCGACATCACCCGGATGCCCAGGAAGCCGAACGACACCACGCCCATCAGCACCAGGGCCGCGATCAGCACCACCAGGGCCATGACGTTGAAGCTGATGAAGCCGCGCTGATTCTCCTCGTCGTGGATGAACGACAGGCCGGCGAGCAGCGCCTTGAAGCCGCGGTGCGCCGCGTAGCCGCCGATGACCAGGGCGACGATGCTCTGGGTGCTCAGGGCCCCGGACGGCGCGTGGGCGAGGCGCTCGAGCTCGCTGCGGAAGATGCCGCGGGCGTCGGCGGGCAGCATGCCGGCCAGAACCTCGGCCTGCCGTGCGACCTCGTCGGGCGCCGACAGCATGCCGTAGAGGCCGATGGCGATGACCAGCAGCGGGAACACCGCCAGCATGATCCAGAACGACACGCCGCCGACGTAGAGCATGACATCGCGGCCCCACAGCCGCTGCAGCGCCTTGCCCAGCACATCGAGCGTCGCCCGGGCCCAGTGGACGGGATCGAGATCGATCTGGGGGGAATGGCCGGGGCGGTCGGCGTCTGACATGGCGCGGAAACTGCCCTCCCCGCCCCCCGGGCGCAATGTCAAAGGCGCGCCCCGCTTCGCGGGACGCGCCTGACAGGATGACCTTGCCTTCGTCCTGGGTAGCCGGCCCCCACAACGAGGGACGGGAGAGCGTGGAGGCCGTCTACGAACGCAGGATCGATTCCGTCACCTGAACGGTGGCTGAACGGATGTGCGTGCTTCGACACGCGCCTGCGGCGCTGCTCAGCATGACGTGGGTGGGTAGCCTTCCAGTTACGTCATCCTGAGCAGCCGCCAACCGGCGTGTCGAAGGACGCAACACCTCAGAGCGCGCCCTTTTCCTTCAGCGCGGCCACCTCGGCGGCGGTGAAGCCCCAGTCGGTGAGGGCCTCGTCGTTGTGGGCGCCGATCTTCGGCGGCGGGCCCTGGATGGCGCCCGGCGTACCCGAGAAGCGCGGCGCGGGGGCCGGCTGCACGACGCCCTCGACGGTCACGAAGGTCTCGCGGGCCACGTTGTGGGCATGCTTCGGGGCCTCGTCCAGATCCAGCACCGGCGCGAAGCAGATGTCGGTGGCGTCCATGATCGCGCACCATTCGGCCTGGGTCTTGGTGCGCAGCACGTCCTGGAGCTTGGCCTTAAGCGACGGCCAGGCCGAGCGGTCCATCTGGTTGGCGAATTCCGGATCGGTGATGCCGGTCTTCTCCAGCAGCAGGGCGTAGAACTGCGGTTCGATCGAGCCGATCGAGATCCACTTGCCGTCGGCGCACTGGTAGGTGTCGTAGAAGTGGGCCCCGCCGTCGAGCAGGTTGCTGCGGCGCTTGTCCTGCCAGATGCCGGCGCCCTTGAAGCCGTAGAACATGGCCATCAGCGAGGCGGCGCCGTCGCTCATCGCGCAGTCGATGACCTGGCCCTTGCCGGTCTCGCGGGCGCTGATGATGCCGGCCATGAGGCCGAAGGCCAGGTAGAGGGCGCCGCCCCCGAAGTCGCCGACCAGGTTCAGCGGCGGCACCGGCTTGTCCTCGGTGCCGATGGCGTGCAGCGCGCCGGTGATGGCGATGTAGTTCATGTCGTGACCGGCGGCCTTGGCGTAAGGGCCGGTCTGGCCCCAGCCGGTCATCCGGCCGAATACCAGCTTCGGGTTGCGCTTGAGCACCACGTCCGGGCCAAGGCCCAGGCGCTCCATGACGCCGGGGCGGAAGCCCTCGATCAGGCCGTCAGCGCTTTCGAGAAGCTTCAGCACCGCCTCGATGGCGTCGGGCGACTTGAGGTCCAGCGCGATCGAGCGCCGGCCACGGCTGGTGATGTCCGAAGGCGCGCCGCCGCGGCCGCCCTTGCGGTCGACCCGCACCACGTCGGCGCCCAGGTCCGACAGCAGCATGCCGCAGAACGGCCCCGGCCCGATGCCGGCGAACTCGACGATCTTCAGACCCGAAAGCGGACCACTAGCCATGACGTTTCTCCCGTTTGGGCGAGAGTTAGAGGCGCTGACGCATGGTCAGGCAAGCGGCCGGTCTTCGAGGCTGTGGAAGATGCGGGTGATCACTACGGCGTCCGGCTCAACGAGATAGAGAATTATGTAGGCTGTCCTGCCGAACGGAACGATCAGCTTCCGGCCGTCGGGCGGTTCCACGGGGACGCCACGTTCAGCGTAGTCACTGAGGCTGGCCGCGCCGGCCAGGATGACCTCGAGTGCACCGCTCGCCTTCGCCGGGTTCCCGGCGAGGAAATCGGTGAGCCGCAGCAGGTCCCTTCGGGCGCTCGACAGGAACCGGACCCGCCGGCTCACTTGGCCGGAGCCTGCCTTTCGGCGAGCCGCTTCTGAAGATGGTCACGCACGTCGCGGAAGACGGTTTCGGCCTCCTCGGCCACGCCAGTGCGCCGGTACTCCTCTACGCGCGCCTCGGAGATGGCCCAGTCATCATGTTTGAGCCCGCGCGTAATCAGGCGTGTTGCGAACGCCTCAACCGACTCGCCAGCGTCCTCGGCAGCTGCCTGCAGGACGGCGTACCGGTCAGGATCAAGCACCAGTTTCAGCTCGCGATCTGTCATGGCCTCACACTAACAGATTGCATCGCGACCGGATAGTCTCCCTATACGTGTTCCTACAGCGTCTGCCCGTCGTCGATGGTGATCGTCGTGCCGGTGATGAAGTGGGCGCGGCGGCCGGCCAGCATGAGCAGGGCCTCGTCCAGGACGTCCTCGTCCATCAGGCGCCGGCGCGGGAAGCCCTTGATCTGCTTCTGGCCGCCTTCGGTCTGGAACCAGTCGCTGTTGATCTCGGTCTCGATGTAGCCGGGGCAGATGGCGTTGACGGCGATCCGCGGCCGCGCCCACTCGCGGGCCAGCCCCTTGGTCAGCGAGGCGCAGGCGGCCTTGGAGGCGCAGTAGACGGTCAGGCCGGGCAGCTGGTTGAAGGCGGCGATCGAGGCGATGTTGATGATCCGCGCCTCGCCGGCCTCGGCCACGCCGCTGGCGATCATCCGCTTCGCCGCCTCGACGGCCCCGAAGTAGACGGCGCGGACGTTGACGGCCATGGTCTGGTCGAAGGTCTCGACGGTCATGTCCATGGCCATGCCCTCGCCGCCGACGCCGGCGTTGTTGATCATGATCGAGATCGGGCCGAGCGCGGCCTCGGCCTGATCGAGCGCCGGACCGATGGCGGGCGTGTCGGCGACGTCCAGGGCGATGGCGACGGCCTTGCCCCCGGCGGTGTTGAGCTCGGCGACCAGGGCCTCGAGCCGGTCGGTCCGCCGGGCCATCACCGCCACGCTCGCGCCGGCCTGCGACAGCACCCGCGCGAACCGCGCGCCCAGCCCGCTGGAAGCGCCCGTAACGACGGCCACCCGGCCGGCCAGAGGTTTGTCGCTCATCGTCCTGATCCCGTTCGAGGTTCGCGTCGTCGTTGTGCTATCCCCGGCGTCGGCCTCTGCTATGTTGCCTGCTCACGAATCCTGACGCAGCAATCAGCAGCCGACGGGGGCCGGCGGCGTCATGGGCGGGAGTTCGAGCGGGTTGTCAATTCAGGCCCGGATTTTGATCGTGGCGCGCGACGACGCGCTGGCCGGTCCCCTGGCCGAGGGGCTGGACCGACTCGGCTGGCGCACGATCACCGCGCGCGGCCCCTATGCGGCCATGGCGGCGCTGGGCGATCTGGCCATCGAGGCGGCGATCGTCGATGTCGCCAGCGGCGGCCATGACGCGCTGCAGCTCGCTCGCCGCCTCAAGGCCGCCTGCGCGCCGCGCCGGCTGCCGGTCATCGCCATCGGCGATCCCGATCCGCAGCTGGACAGCTACGCCTTCGACCTGACCCTCGCCCCGCCCCTGCATCCGGCGCAGGCTGTTCTAAGACTCGAGTCGCTGGTCCGCATGGCCGTGGCCGAGGAGGAGTTCGAGCTGAGGCTGGAGACCTTCGCCGAGCGCGGTCGCCGGCTGGACCTGCCCGAGCCCAACCCCGAGCCTTATCGCGTGCTGGCGGTCGGCGAGCCGGCGCCGCAGTTTCTGGCGCTGAGCAACGCCCTGACGCGCAGCGGCGCGGACGTGGTCGGCGCCTTCACCGCCTTCACCGCCTTTGACTACCTGCACGAGCGGGCCTTCGACTCGGTGGTGCTCTGGGCCGGCGACAACAGCGCCGAGGCCCTGTCGATCGCGGCCGGCATGCGCCGCAACACCCGGCTCTACCACATCCCCGCCCTGCTCTATCTGCGGGCCGAGAGCTACGTCACCACCTCTGAAGCCTTCCATCGCGGGGTGTCCGACGTCGCCTCGCCCGAGACGGCCGAGACCGAGACGGCCAAGCGCGTGATCGAACTGGCCCGCAGCTATCGGCGCCAGACGGCCATCCGCCGGGCGCTGGAAAAGGCGCGCAGCAGCGGGCTGATGGACGCCGCCACGGGCCTTTTCACCCGCGACCTGTTCGCCAGTCATCTGGTGCGGCTGGCCCAGGCCTCGCGCATGCGGAACCGTCCGATGAGCGTCTGCGTGCTGCGCGTCGCCGACCGGCCAGAGGTGCACGCCGCCCGGGCCGGCGGCTGGCTGGACCGGGCCATTCCGCAGATCGGATCGATGATCGGCCGGCTGGTCCGCGCCGAGGACACCGCCGCCCGCCTGGGCCCTGAGGTCTTCGCCCTGGCCCTGCCCGCGACGCCGCAGAGCGCCGGGCGCTCGGCCGCCGAACGCATCGCCGCCGTCATCGCCTGCACCGCCTTCGAGGCCGGCGAGGGCAAGAGCCCCTTTACCGTCGATTTCGACATCGGCGTCGCCCAGATCGAGCCCGGCGAGAACGCCGCCGTGGCGCTGGAACGCGCCGCCGCCCGCGCGTTGCAGCGCGAAGCCAGCTGACCCGCAAGGAGCCCGCCATGCAGATCGACTTCATCGCCGACGTCGTCTGTCCCTGGTGCTACCTCGGCTGGCGGCGGCTTCACGCGGCGCTGGCGATGCGCCCGGACATCAAGGCCACCGTGGTCTGGCGGCCCTACCAGCTGGATCCGACGCTCCCGGAAGAGGGCGTCGACCGCAAGGCCTACATGGCCGCCAAGTTCCCGGATTCGTCGCGCCGCGCCGAGATCACGAAGGTGCTGGACGACAATGCCGCCCAGGACGGCATCACGTGGGACCTGACGGCCATCAAGGTCTCGCCCAACACCAATGCCGCCCACCGCCTGATCCGCTGGGCCCAGACGGCCGGCTGCCAGGAGCCGGTGCTCGAAGGCGTGCTGGCCGCCTACTTCAGCGAGGGCAAGGACATCGGCGACCCGGTCGTGCTGGCCGACATCGCCGGCGCGGCGGGCATGGACCGCCTGCTGGTCCTCAAGCTGCTGTCGGAAGGCGCCGACAAGGACACGATCACCCGCGAGCACCAGCTGGCCCACCAGGCCGGCGTCTCGGGCGTGCCGTTCATGATCTTCGACGGCAAGATCGCCGTCTCCGGCGCCGAGCCGCCGCAGCGGCTGGTCAAGGCGCTCGACAAGGCCGTGGAGATGGCGGCCTGACTGACGTCTTGCCGTGACGGCGCGGAAGGGTGCTAGCCTTCGCAAAACAATGGGAGGCGACCATGAAACTCACTGGCGGATGCTACTGCGGCGCGGTGCGCTATGAGGCCGAGGGCGAGCCGATGATGCAGGCCCAGTGCCATTGCCGCGAGTGCCAGCACATCACCGGCGGCTCGCCGAACGTGTTCATGGCCATGCCGATCCCGGGCTTCAAATATACCAAGGGCGAGCCGAAAGCGTTCACTCGCAGGACATCCCCAACGCCGTGACCCGCGAGTTCTGCGGCGAATGCGGCAGCCACATCGTCACTCGCTCGCCGGGCTTCCCGGCGGTGATCCTCAAGGTCGGCTCGCTGGACGACCCGTCGGTGTTCACGCCGCAGCTGGCGATCTTCACCGTCGACAAGCAGCCCTTCCACTGCATCCCGGAAGGCATCCCGCAATTCGAGCGACTGCCGGGGTAGCGGTCGGGCCTGGGCCCGGCTAGCGCCTTTTCCACCAACGCTACGTCATGGCCCGACTTGTTCGGGCCACCCAGGAACACCGCGCGTCCGGACGGACCCACGGCGCCAAACGCCTCTGCCTCACCACGCATGGCTGGCCCGAACAAGTCGGGCCATGACGTGTAACAGGGGGAAACGGAAGCTGCTTTTTCCCTACCCCGCCAGCGACGCCCCGATCGGCAGCTTGCGGATCGGCTTGCCGGTCAGGGCGAACAGGGCGTTGACCAAGGCCGGCGTGGCCGGCGGCACCGGCGGCTCGCCGACGCCGCCGATGGTCTCGCCGTTCTCGATGAACACCGTCTCGACCGCGTGCGGCGCCTCGTGCATGCGCAGGATGCGCCGCCGCTGATCTCGATGCCCTCGAACAGCGCCGTCGACAGGCCCTGGATCATGCCGCCCTCGACCTGGTTGCGGGCCCCGTCGGGGGTGACGACGCGGGCGCAGTCGAGCACGCAGGTCGCCTTGTGGATCTTCACAACGCCGCCGTCCTCGAGTGAGACCTCGACGACCTGGGCGCAGAGACTGCCGTAGCTTTCGACGTAGGCGAAGCCGCGGGCATGTCCGGTCTTCAGCGGCTTGCCCCAGTCGCCGGCCTTCGCCGCCTCGTCGATGACCTTCAGCGCCCGGGGATCGTGGGCCAGCAGCTCGCGGCGAAGGGCGACGGGATCCTTCTTCAGGAAGGCGGCCAGCTCGTCGACGAAGGCCTCCATGAAATAGCCGTTCTGGGTCGCGCCGACCGCGCGCCAGGGGGCCATCGGTACGGCCTGGTCGACCCGCACCCAGTCGACGCGATAGGCGCCCGGTCGGTAGCGGGTGTCGGTCAGGGTCTGGACCGACGAGCCGTCCAGCTCGCCCTGCTTGAGGCCGCCGGGCGAGAAGCTGTCGCGCATCGACGGGCCGGCGGTGCGCACATGCAGGGCCGTGACCTTGCCGCCGGCGTCGACGCCGGCCCTGAGCCGCGCCACCTGGGCCGGGCGGTACCAGCCCTGGCCGATCTCGTCCTCGCGCCGCCAGAAGAACTTCACCGGCTTCTTCACGGCCAGCGCGGTGACCACGCCGCCCGGCGTGCCGTCGTCGCCGAGGCGCCGGCCGTAGCCGCCGCCGAGCATCAGGGTGTGCAGCGTGACCTTCGACGGATCGATCCCGGCCGTCTTCGCGGCGGTGTTGCGGTTGCGATCCTGGGTCTGGAACGGACCCCAGATCTCCAGCCCGCCGTCAGCCGTGGGCTCAACGATGATCGACCAGGGCTCCATCGGGGCGTGGCAGAGATAGGGAACCTCGTAGTCCGCCTCGAAGGTCCGGGCCGCGCCGGCCAGCGCCGCGGCCGTGTCGCCCTCGACCTTGGCGACGATGGCCTCGGCGTCCTTGTCGAGCCCCATGTGCATGGCCGCCGAGATGGCCGATGAGTCGAGGCCGTCGATGGCGGTGGATTTCCAGCGCACCGTCAGCTGGGCCGCGCCCTTCATGGCCGCCCACTGGCTGTTGGCCACCACGGCCGCGCCGCCGGGGATCTTCACGACCTGCTGGACGCCCTTGACCGCCAGGGTCGCGGCGTCGTCCCAGCTGTCGGCGTCGCCGCCGTAGACCGGCGAGAGGACTGCGCAGGCGTAGACCATGCCGGGCCGGGTGAAGTCCTGCGAGAACACCGGCTCGCCCCGCACCTTGGCTGGCACGTCGACGCGCGGCGTGGCTTTCCCGACAAGACGATAGGTCGCCGGGTCCTTGGGCGCGCCCTCGACCACGGGCTTTCCGGCCGCCAGCGTCGCGGCTTCGCCCAGCGTCACGGCCAGCGGCTGGCCGGCGCGCAGGAAGCGGCCGTCATCGAGCGTGATCTCGGCCGACGGAACGCCGGCCTTGCCCGCCGCCGCCGCGATCAGGCTGGCGCGGGCGTTGGCGCCCACGGTGCGCAGCGCACCCCACCAGGCGCGCACGCCGGCCGAGCCGCCCGAGCCCATGGCCCCGCCGCGCCGGAACGGGTCCGACGGCAGGGCGGTGTCGACGCTCACCTGCGCCAGCGGCACGCCGATCTCGTCGGCGATGATGGCGGCGTGGGCGGTGTGGGTGCCCTGCCCCATCTCCGTCGTCGGGGACAGCAGGGCGATCCTCCCGTCCGACCCGATGGTCAGATAGGCGGTCCAGGGCGCGGCCGGCGCGCCGGTCTGCTGCGCCTTGGCCGGAACCGCGAAGCTGAGGGTGAAGGCCCCGGTGGTGGCGAGGAAGGCGCGGCGGTCGATCATCGGCTTGTTCATGATCCCGGTCCTCAGGCCTTCGCCGCCGCCTTGATGGCGGCGCGGATGCGCGGGTAGGTCCCGCAGCGGCAGATGTTCCCGGCCATGGCCGCGTCGATGTCGGCGTCGCTGGGCGCCGTGTTCTCGGCCAGCAGCGCGGTGGCGCTCATGATCTGGCCCGGCTGGCAGAAGCCGCACTGCGGGACCTGGGCGTCGATCCAGGCCTTCTGCACCGCATGCTGGCCGTCGAAGCTCTCGATCGTGGTGATGCTCTGGCCGTCCAGGTCGCCGATGGCGATGGAGCAGGATCGCACGGCCTGGCCGCCGACATGCACCGTGCAGGCCCCGCACTGGGCGATGCCGCAGCCGTACTTGGCGCCCTTGAGGTTGAACTCCTCACGCAGGACCCACAGCAGCGGGGTGTCCGGCTCGGACGTCACCGTGACGGATTTGCCGTTCAGCGTGATCGTGGTCATTCGCCTCTCCCGTGGCCTCGCCGAACAAGGCTATGCGCTGGAGGGTAGATGCGCCATCGGGCGAGGATGACAAGTTCGTAAGGCGTGGGCGGTGCGGCGCCTCAGATCAGCCTGACCGGCGTAGCCCCCGGCGTTTCGGCCCTGAGGCAATCCTTGTCGAACGTGGCGAAATGTACGGCGCCGCCCGATCCGGCGACATGCAGGGCGTCGGCGAAATCTGCCCCCGCCTGCATGCGCGCCACAGCCGCCGCAACACGCTCCGGGTGTTCCAGCTGGACGTTCGGCAAACCCGCGATGGACCCGAGGGCCCGCGCCAACGGCTCACGACCAAAGCGGTAGACACGGCGAAGGACCCACTCGGTTTCAAGGAGCACAGTGGTGGCGATCCAGATTTCGTTCTCTTCGAACAGCACCAGCGCGCGCGGTGACTGCACGATGTCGTCGCCGACGATCAGTCGGATGAGAACGTTAGTATCGACCGCGAGCATGCCGCTCCAGAACCTCGGCGGTGATCGCCGCGTCCATGTCCTCAAGCGACACAGGCGGTCCCTCCCATTTCAGGCAGCCGTAGACTTCGTCGAGCGTTGTCGGCGGAAACAGGGGTTCGGGCTTCAGCAGCACGCCGTCCGGCGTTTCCTCGACCGTCAACTTCGTGCCTGGCTTCCAGCCGCGCTGATCGCGCACAGCCTTGGGCAG
>CAYTZY010000006.1:29800-41593 GCA_964442795.1 uncultured Caulobacter sp. | reverse complement strand
ATGATCTGACCCTTGGTGGACAGCACGGTTGTCTGCTTTGGAAGGCTGGTCATGCGGAGACCTCGGTAAGACGCATGTAAGATGCGCCCTGCCATCCCCAGAGACAAGGCCCCTACCCCTTCGCCAGTTTCACCAGCTGGGTCAGGATCTTCTCCGCCGCGTCCAGGCGCGCGTTGGGGGTGTCCCACTCGCCCTTCACCACCACCTTCTCGTCGGGGCGGATCTTCCAGAGCATCTGGTTGGCGGCGATGTGCTGCAACAGCGCGCCGGGGTTGGCGAAGCTGTTGTCGCGGAAGGTCAGCACCGCGCCCTTGGGGCCGACGTCGATCTTGGCGACGTTGGTTTCGCGGCACAGGCCCTTGATGCCCACCACCTTGAGCAGGCTGTCGGTCTCGGGCGGCAGCGGGCCGAAGCGGTCGATCAGCTCGGCGGCAAGAGCCTCGCGGTCCTGGGCCTTCTCGGCCTCCGACAGCCGGCGGTACATCGACAGGCGCACGTTGAGGTCGGGGACATAGTCCTCGGGAATCAGCACGGCCGCGCCGGTGTTGATCAGCGGCGACCAGCCCCGGTCGCTGTTGAGCGCTTCGCCCCCCTGGCGCTGGCGCAGCTCGGCGACGGCGTCCTCCAGCATCTGCTGGTAGAGCTCGACGCCGATCTCCTTGATGTGGCCGCTCTGCTCGTCGCCCAGCAGGTTGCCGCCGCCGCGGATGTCGAGGTCGTGGCTGGCCAGCTGGAAGCCGGCGCCCAGGCTGTCGAGCGACTGCAGCACCTTCAGCCGCTTCTCGGCCGACAGGGTCAGCTGCTTCTCGACCGGCGTGGTCAGGTAGGCGTAGGCCCGGGCCTTGGAGCGGCCGACCCGGCCGCGGATCTGGTAGAGCTGCGCCAGGCCGAACATGTCCGCGCGGTGGACGATCAGGGTGTTGGCCGATGGGATGTCCAGTCCGCTCTCGACGATCGTGGTGGCCAGCAGCACGTCGTACTGGCCCTCGTAGAAGGCGGTCATCACCTCCTCGAGCTGGGTCGGCGCCATCTGGCCGTGGCCGACGACGTACTTCACCTCCGGAACCTGCTCGCGCAGGAACCGCTCAAGATCAGGCAAGTCCTTGATGCGCGGCGCCACGAAGTAGGTCTGGCCGCCGCGATACTTCTCGCGCAGCAGCGCCTCGCGCAGCGTGACCGGGTCCCAGGGCGTGATGTAGGTGCGCACCGCCAGCCGGTCGACCGGCGGCGTGGCGATGATCGACATCTCGCGGATGCCGCTCAGCGACATCTGAAGCGTGCGCGGGATCGGCGTGGCGGTCAGGGTCAGCATGTGCACGTCGGCGCGAAGCTCCTTGAGCTTCTCCTTGTGCTTGACTCCGAAGTGCTGCTCCTCGTCGACGATGACCAGGCCCAGGTCCTTGAAGCTGACCTGTTTGGACAGGATGGCGTGGGTGCCGACCACGATCTCCAGCTCGCCGTTGGCCAGGCCCTCGCGAGTCTCGGCCGCCTCCTTCGCCGTCACCATGCGCGACAGGCGCCGCACCTTGACCGGCCAGCCCTGGAAGCGCTCGGTGAAGGTCTTGTAGTGCTGGCGGGCCAGCAGGGTGGTCGGGCAGACGATGGCCACCTGCTTGCCGCTCATGGCCATGACGAAGGCGGCCCGCAGCGCGACCTCGGTCTTGCCGAAGCCCACGTCGCCGCAGATCAGCCGGTCCATCGGCTTGCCGGACGCGAGGTCCTCGAGCACGTCGTGGATGGCGCTCAGCTGGTCGTCCGTCTCCTCGTAGGGGAAGCGGGCGCAGAACTCGTCGAACAGGCCGGACGGCGGATCGGTCTCCTCGACCGACTTCAGCTGGCGGGCGGCGGCGATCTGGATCAGCCCCTCCGCCATCTGGCGCAGGCGCTCTTTCGCTTTCGCCTTGCGGCTCTGCCAGCCGGCCCCGCCCAGCTTGTCCAGCTGCACGTTCTCGCCGTCGGCGCCGTAGCGGGTCAGCAGATCGATGTTCTCGACCGGCAGGTAGAGCTTGGCCTCGCCGCCGTAGAGCAGGTCCAGGCAGTCGTGCGGCGCGCCCTGCACGTCGAGGGTCTTGAGGCCCTCGTAGCGGCCGATGCCGTGGTCGATGTGCACGACCAGGTCGCCGGGCGTCAGGGCGCTGGCCTCGGCCAGGAAGTTGGCGGCGCGACGCTTCTTGCGCGGCCGGGCGAGCCGGTCGCCGAGGATGTCGGTCTCGGAGATGACGGCCAGGTTGTCGGTCTCGAACCCGGCCTCCAGCGGCAGCACGACGCGCTGCGGGATCTTCGGATCGTTGGCCTTGGCCGCCTGCCAGTAGGGCGCGAACGGCACCCGGCCCAGGCCGTGGTCGGCCATCATGCTGCCCAGCCGCTCGGACGAGCCTTCCGACCAGGAGGCCAGCAGGACGCGCCGGCCCTGCGCCGTCATCGCCTTGGCGTGTTCGGCCGTCGCCTCGAACAGATTGACGCTGTCCTGGGCCCGCTCGGCGGCGAAAGAGCGGCCGAGCTTGGCGCCCATATCGACGACCCCGGCCCCGTCGCGCTGGAACGGCGTAAACCAGCGGTTGGGCCGCTGCGCGATCCGCATCGCGATCTCGTCGGCCGTCAGGTACAGCGCCTCGGGCGCCAGCGGACGGTAGGCGGCCTTGCGGTCGGCGGTGGCCCGGGCGTCGAAGGCGTCGGCGATCATCGCCAGCCGCTCGGTCTCCGACTCCTGGACCAGGTGATCGACCCCGACCAGCGCGTCGTCGGGCAGATAGTCGAACAGCGTCTCCATCCGCTCGTAGAACAGCGGCAACCAGTGCTCCATCCCCGCCCGGCGCCCGCCCTCGCTGACGGCGGCGTAGAGGGCATCCTCGCCCGGCGCGCCGAAGGCGGCGACATAGCCCTTGCGGAAGCGGCTGATGGTCTCGGGATCGACCAGCGCCTCGCTGACCGGCAGGAGGTCGATCTCCTTCAGCTGCCGGGTCGAGCGCTGGGTCTCGGGATCAAAGCCGCGGATGCTCTCCAGCGTGTCGCCGAACAGGTCCAGGCGCACCGGCTCCTCGGCGGTCGGCGAGAAGACGTCAATCACCCCGCCCCGGATGGCGAACTCGCCGCGTTCGGACACCGTCGAGGCGCGGGAATAGCCGTTGACCGCGAAGTAGCGCTCCAGGTCGGCGATCTTCACCTCGGCGCCGGGGCGAGTGCTGTAGCCGGCGCGGGCCACGACCTCGCGAGGCGGCACCCGTTGCAGCGCGGCGGGCGCGGCGGTGACCAGCAGGGTCGGCTTCTTCGGATCGAGCCCGCGCGCCAGCCGCGTCAGGGTCGCCATCCGGTGTGCCGCCACCGCCGCCGACGGCCCGACCCGGTCATAAGGCAGGCAGTCCCACGACGGCAGCTGCAGCACCTCGATCTCGGGCGCGAAGAAGCCCATCGCCTCCATGAAGGCGTTGGCCCGGGCCCCGTCGCGGGCGATGAACACCGTCAGACCGCCGCGCGAGCGGGCGATGTCGGCCATCACCAGCGCGTCGAAACCCTCCGGCGCGCCGGTCAGATCCAGCCGGCCGTCGTCCCGCGCGACCCGCTTCAGGTCGTTGTGGCTCGGCCCGCCGCCGTCAGCCGCCATCGCGCGGCGCTCCGGTGTGCGGATCAAAACCTTTCAGCAAGGCCATGATCTCGTTATCGAATTCCGCCGGCGTGGGGCTGCGGCCCAGGTACCAGTCGTAGATGTCCTGGTCGGCCTCGCCCATCAGCGTCTCGAGCGCGTCGAGCTGCCCGTCGCTGAACCGCGGGCAATAGTAATCCGCGAACGGCCCCAGAAGGAGGTCCGCTTCCCGGAAGCCGCGACGCCAGGCCCGCAGCCTGATCTTCTTGAGCCGTGTATCGTCCATGAGGCGCCGCCATATAGGCCGCCCCGGGCGGGGGCGCCAGTGTGTTGCCGAGGGCATGGTCCGGCGAAGCGGGTACGTCTCCTCGCTTCCCGAACGCGGACCGGGCAAGGAAGTTCGTCCTCCCGAAGCGAAGAAGCGGCGTGTCGAGGGAACGGCGGCGCCCGCCGCACCATCGGGGACACGTACCGGCCTTGCCGGAACATGTCCCCATTCAATCAGCGAACGACCAGCACCGGCACGTCGCTGTGCGTCAGCACCTCGACGGTCACGCTGCCGAGAACCAGGCGGCCGAGGCCTCGCCGACCGTGCGACGCCATGGCGATAAGGTCGCAGCCGCGGGCCTTGGCGGTGGCGATGATCGCCTCGGCGGGCAGCGCGTTCTCGATAAGGACGGCTTCAACCACCACTCCGCTGCCGGCTGCCGCCTCCTTCGCCGCGCCCAGCACCTGTTCGGCGCCCGCTCTCTGGCTGGCGGTGTAGTCGCTGTAGGCGAGCGCCGTGAGGCCGCCGTCGAAGCCGGCATAGATCGGGAGCCGCTCGGTCACGGTGACGATGGTGACCCTGGCGCCGAGGCTTTTGGCCAGCGCCAGTCCCTGCTCGAGACCCTTGCGGGCGAGGTCCGAGCCATCGGTGGAGACGAGGATGTGCTTGTACATGCGGTTTCCCTCCTGGGACGTGCGACGTCTGCATAGTGCACCAACAGGCAGGCGCCGGCTTGATGGAGATCAACCAGTGGTCGGTGAGTGCCTTCCGCTTCATTGGGGATACGCCAAACCACGCCGGACCATGCCTCGCGAATGAAGACTCTCGAGACCTGTAGTCTGGGGACAAGGCGAGACCTTGCGGGACAATCCGCCCCGGCTTCGCGTGCTCGCGTCGCAGCGCCGATCCCCCCGCGCCCACACGGGCGCACAATGGGTGGGTGAGCCGGCCCACGCGACATTCAACGCCTTGCCACGCAAGGGGCTTGCCCACCGCGCGTCCGGGCGGACGTGGCTCCGTGCGGAGCATCGGCGCATCCCGGCGGGGCGTTCATCCCCCTATCGGCAATCGTGAAGCGGACGCTGCAGCGTCGGTAAAGCAGGACTGGAGACACGGGGGACATCTCGCCGGATTTGCCACCTTGCGTCCTTCGACACGGCCCTGCGGGCCTGCTCAGAATGACGTAGCCCCCGCCCACGTCATGCTGAGCAGCGCTCGACGAGCGCGTGTCGAAGCACGCAAGGCGCCAGGATCACGCTATGTTCCACCCATGAGGCCCGAGATTCTGTTTCCGCTGTTCTCGCCCGTCTCGACGCTGAAAGGCGTCGGGCCGAAGAACGAGCCTTTGGTGCAGAAGCTGGCCGGGCCGCTGGTGCGGGACGTGGCGTTCCTTGGGCCCCAGTCGCTGATCCATCGCACGCCGACCACCGTCGACAGCGTCGTCGACGGCCAGGTCCACACCCTGATCGTCGACATCGAGCAGCATACGAAGCCGCCGCGCATGGACGTGCCCTGGAAGATCAGGGCCTTCGACGGCACCGCCTTCCTGACCCTCATCTGGTTCCGGGGGCACGGCGAGCACCTGCTGCGCAGCCACCCGGTCGGCTCCCGGCGCGTGGTCAGCGGCAAGATCGAGCGCTGGGGCAACGAGATCCAGATGGCGCACCCGGACTACATCGTCGCGGTCGAGAAGGCCGACGATGTGCCGACGATCGAGGCCGTCTACCCCGCCACCGCCGGCCTGCCGGCCCGCACGGTGCGCAAGCTGGCCCACGAGGCGCTGACCCGCGCGCCGGAGCTGCCCGAGTGGCAGGACCCCGCTTGGCTGGCCCGCGAGGGCCTGCCGCCCTGGCGCGAGGCGCTGGAGGCGTTTCACAACCCGCAGACCGAGGCGGACCTGTCGCCGCTGTCGCCGGCCCGGCGGCGGCTGGCTTTCGACGAGCTGCTGGCCCACCAGCTGGCCCTGGCGCAGCGCAAGGCGGCGCGGCGGTCGCACCCGGGGGCGGTGATCCCGGCCGGCGACATGGCCGGCCGCATCGAGGCCGCCCTGCCCTGGAAGCTGACCGGCGCCCAGATCCGCGCCCTCTCCGAGGTGCGCGGCGACCTGCAATCGGGCGAGAGGATGAGCCGGCTGCTGCACGGCGATGTCGGGGCGGGCAAGACCATCGTCGCCATGCTGGCCATCGCCGACGCCGCGCAGGCGCACCTGCAGTCAGCGCTGATGGCCCCCACCGAGATCCTCGCGCGCCAGCATTTCGAGACCATCGCCGGGCCGCTGGAGGCCCAGGGCCTGCGGGTGCTGCTGCTGACCGGCCGCGACAAGGGCGGGGTGCGGGCCGAGAAGCTGATGGCGCTGATGGACGGCACGGCCCAGGTGGCCGTCGGCACCCATGCCCTGTTCCAGGACGAGGTGAAGTTCCGCGACCTCGGCCTGACCATCATCGACGAGCAGCACCGTTTCGGCGTCAACGAACGCAAGCGTCTGCAGGCCAAGGGCGAGCGCGCCCATCTGCTGGCCATGTCGGCGACGCCGATCCCGCGCACGCTGGAGCTGACCGTGTTCGGCGACCTCGACGTCAGCCGCATCGACGAGAAGCCGCCCGGGCGCACGCCGGTGGCCACCCGGGCCGTCCCCTCCCCGCGCATGGGCGAGATCGTCGAGCGGCTGAAGCAGGCGGTGGCGGATGGGGCCCAGGCCTTCTGGATCTGCCCGATGGTCAGTGAGAGCGAGTTCGCCGACCTGGCCGCCGCCGAGAAGCGCGCCGAGGCGCTGCGCAAGGTGATGGGCGCCCAGGTCGGCCTGGTCCACGGCCAGATGCCGCCGGCCGAGAAGGACGCAGTGATGGCCGAGTTCGCCGACGGCCGCCTGCCGGTGCTGGTGGCGACCACGGTGGTCGAGGTCGGTGTGAACGTGCCCAACGCCACCATCATGGTCATCGAGCAGGCCGAGCGCTTCGGCCTGGCCCAGCTGCACCAGCTGCGCGGGCGGGTCGGGCGCGGTCGGCGGGAGAGCGCCTGCGTGCTGCTCTATGATCCGCCCCTGTCGGACGTCGCCCAGCAGCGCCTCGACATCCTGCGCCGCACCGACGACGGCTTCGTCATCGCCGAGAAGGACCTGGAGCTGCGCGGCGGCGGCGACCCGCTGGGCCTGAAGCAGAGCGGCTTTCCGGCCTACAGGCTGGCCGATCCTGTGGCGCACCGGTCGATGATCGCGGCGGCGGCGGACGACGCCCGGCTGATCCTGGCGCGGGACCCACAGCTGACCTCGCCCCGGGGCCAGGCGGTCCGCGTGCTGCAGGAACTGTTCGACTGGAAGCCGTCCGGTTTGACTGACGCCGGGTGAAGGGTCCCAATCGCGAGTCATGAGCGATCTCGAAACAGCCTTGAACGCCATCGCCCCCCAGCTGGGCGGCCAATCGGTCACAGGCCTGCGCCGCCTGTCGGGCGGAGCCAGCCAGGAGACCTGGGCCTTCGCGCTGGATACCGGCCGCCCGCTGATCCTGCGCCGCAAGCCGGCCGGAGCCGGCTCGCCGACCGGCAACGCCAACCCGCTGGCCACCGAGGCCGCCCTGATCCGCGCCGCGACGCTGCAGGGCGCCGCCGTGCCGGAGGTGCTCTACGTGAGCGCGCCGGGCAGCGACATCGGCGAGGCCTATGTCATGTCGGCGGTCGAGGGCGAGACCCTGGGCAAGCGCATCGCCCAGGGCGAGGCCTTCGCCGCCATCCGCCCGAAGCTAGCCTTCCAGTGCGGCGAGGCGCTGGCCAAGATCCACGCCATCCCGCTCGAGGGCCTGCCCGATCTGGCCCGGTCCAGCGCGCTGGATGAGCTGGAGAAGTACGAGACCGTCTACCGCAATCTCGGGGCCCGTCGCCCGATCCTCGAAGCCGCGTTCAAATACCTGAAGGACCGAGCGCCGCCGCTGGAACGGCCGGTCATGCTGCATGGCGATTTCCGTAACGGGAACATCATGTTCCACCCGGAGACCGGCGTCGCCGCCATCCTCGACTGGGAGCTGGTCCACATCGGCGATCCCGCCGAGGACATGGGCTGGCTCTGCACCGCCTCCTGGCGCTTCGGGGGCGGCAAGCCCGTCGGCGGCTTCGGCGACTACGCCGACCTGCTGGCCGGCTACGAGGCGGCCGGCGGAACCCCGATCGCGCTGGATCGCGTCCTCTACTGGCAGATGCTCGGCTCGCTGAAGTGGGGCGTCATGTGCGAGGGCATGTACGCCTCCTTCGCCAACGGCTCCGACCCGTCGGTCGAGCGGGCGATGATCGGACGGCGCACCTCCGAGTGCGAGATCGACCTGATGGCGTTGCTGGAGCAGGCCGCATGATCACCCATCCCACCGCGCCCGAGCTGATCGACTCGGTGATCCGTTTCATCGAGGAGCGCGCCGCCCCGCAGCTGAAGGACCGCGACGCCTTCCTGTGCCGCGTGGCCGTCAACGCCCTGGCCGCCGTCCGCCGCGAGATCGAGCGGGGCCCCTCGGCGGAGGACGCGGCCGTCGACCGCCTGAAGGCCATCCTGGGCCGCGACGGCGACTTCGCCGACCTGAACGACGCGCTCTGCAGCGGCATTCAGGATGGCAGCATCGACGCCTTCGACCCGGCCGTGCTGGCGCACATGAAGGCCAGCATCATCGACCAGGTCCGGATCGACCAGCCGAACTACGCCGGGCTCAGGACGCTGGCGGGCTGACGGTCCGCAGGCTGCGCAGCGGCGAGGCGAGCACGATCAACGGGCCGATGGCGCCGCCCGCGCAGGCTACGAACAGCGCCTCGCGCACGCCGACGACGGTGGCCAGCCAGCCGCCGAGCAGCGCCCCCAGCACCGCCAGCCCGCCCCGCGCGACGTGGAAGATGGCCCCGACCCGGCCGAGGGAGCGCTGGTCGATGACGGTCTGCTGCAGCGTCGTGGCCGGAATGATCGACGCCACGGCGAAGGCGTCGCCGATCAGCTGGGCGCCCATCATGAACGCGATGCCCCAGACCGCGTGCGCCGGCGCCAGCGGGATCAGGAAGGCCGAGGCGGCCGAGATCAGGCCGCAGACGATGATCGCCGGTCCAATCCCCAGCCGCTTCGTCGCTGGGCTGGCCAGCGCCGCGCCGAGCAGCGCGCCCACGCCGCCCACCGCGATGGTCAGCCCCATCGCCGCCGGCGTCAGCCCCAGATGCCGGATGGCCCACAGGGCGTAGAGCCCGCCCAGGAACGAGAAGAACAGGGACTGGACCATGGTCGAGAGCAGCAATGGCCGCACCAGCGGCTGCGCCATGATCGCCCGCCAACCGAAGGTCAGGTCAGAGCCCCAGTGGCGGACCTCGTCCTCCGCCGGAGCCTCGACCGCCTCGCGCGCCCTGACGCCGCCGAGGAGGAGCGCCGAGGCAAGATAGGTCCCGGCGTTGACGGCGATGGCGAACGGCGCGGTCAGAAGCTGGAAGAGCACGCCGGCCAGAGCCGGGCCGCCGATCTCGGCCACCGAGTCGGTGACGCCCAGCTTGCTGTTGCCCTCCATCAGCTGGTCCGGCGCGATGAGGCTGGGCAGGAAGGCGTTGTCGGCCAGGTCGAACAGCACGCTGGCCGCCCCGACCAGGCCGGCGACGACGTACAGCTGCTCGATGGTCAGCCACTGCAGCCACGCGGCGACCGGCACGGTCATCAGGATGGCGAAGCGGACGAGATCGGCGCCGATCAGGATCGTCCGCCGCCGCCGCCGGTCGACAAACCCGCCGGCCAGCAGTCCAACGACCAGCCCGGGTCCCATCGACAGCGCCGCAAGGACGCCCAGCTGGGCCGGCGTGGCGTCGAGGGTCATCACCGCGGCCAGCGGCAGGCCTTCGCGCGTGATCCTCGCCCCGAAGGCGGAGACGGCCTGGGCCGACCACAGCCGCATGAAGTCACGGTGTTTCCAGAGCTGGCCGCCGAGCAGCGCCACCGGCTCAGTCGATCCGGTTCACGGGGGATGGCCGGACAGGAATCGAGGTCTCGATCGGCGGCGCGGCCTTGGGGTAGGCGTCGCGCCCGACGAGGGCCGAGACCCGCGCCCGGGCGTCCACCTCGAGATCCAGGTAGAACAGGTTGTAGGGCGGGACCTTCAGCCGGTCGGCCCAGCCCCGGGCGGGCTTGAAGACCTTCGATTTGGGCTTGCTGACGTCCAGCACCCCGTCGACGCACCGTGCGCTGACCTGCCGCTGGAGGAAGGCCGGCCGCTCGTTCCATTCAAAGCCGGTCGCCACGGCGGCCCCGAGGTTGTCCTTGTCCGGCGCCGGCGCGTCGGTGCGGGCGCCCAGCAGTGGATTGACGCACAACGCCGGACGGTCGCCCAGGTCGACGAGCCGGCCGCGCGCGTTCCAGACCAGCGATCGATCCAGCAGTTCCCGGGCGCTGCGCTCTCGCGGTGTCGCCCAGGCGACCACGCACCCGGCCTGGGCGCGCATCCCGCAGGCGGGAACGGCCGCGCCGTCGCCGTACTGGTCGGCCGGAACGACGGTCTCGATCAGATAGACCCCGGCCAGGCGCTTGAGGAGTTCGCCATCGCTCGCGATCTCCTCGCGCACCAGCCGCTCGGCCAGCAGGCCGCCCTGCTCGACGCCCACCACCACGAGGGGGCGGCCGCTGTCGTGGTTCTTCCGCCAGACGCGGAAGGCGGCGAGCACGTCGGCGTAGGCGAAGCGGCGAGCGCTGCGGGCGTCCTCGCGCAGGGTCAGCTGCGAATAGAGGCTGGCCTGACGGTAGTGCGGGGCGAAGACACGACCCACCCTGACGAAGGGGCCGGCGTAGTTGGGCAACATGGCCCGGCGCGTCAGTCGCCAGGCCTCCTGGTCGCGCCAGGGTGAGTTCCAGTGGTCGCCGCCGTCATAGGTGGTCGGGCCGATGAAGAAGACGTCGGCCGGCAGGGCCCGGTCCACCGGCTTGCCCGGCAGCAACGCCCAGGTCCGCGCCTGGAGGTAGTCAGGCTGGCCGGGCGGCTTGTAGGTCTGGAAGGGTACGCGCGGGTCCAGCGTCGACCGGATGATCTCCACCCGCATGAACCACGCGCCGGCCAGCAGGACGACGACCGTGACGACCGCCCCCAGGAAGACCCAGCGCTTGAAGCCCTGCAAACCCCACATGCCGTGATGGTTACATGACTTGAGCAGGCTCAGCGATAGGGATCGGCGGCGTTGAGGTACTTCTGGACATACTCGGTGACCCCGTCCTCGAGCGGGGTCATCTGGCCCGGATAGCCCGCCGCGCGCAGGCGATCCATGCTGGCCTCCGTGAAGTACTGGTACTTGTCGCGAATGGCCGGCGGCATCGGCGTGTAGTCGATGTCGGGCGTGCGGCCTGCCGCCCTGAACACCGTTTCGGCCAGATCCTTGAACGATCGCGCCTTGCCGGAGCCGAGGTTGTAGATGCCGTTCACGGATTCGGTCTTGTGCAGCCAGTCCACGACATCGGCGACGTCACGGACATAGACGAAGTCGCGCAGCTGGCCGCCGTCGGCGTAGTCGGGATTGTGAGACTTGAAGAGCTGGACCTGATGACCGGCCTTCACCTTGGGCCAGATCTGCGAGGCGACGGACTTCATCGACGCCTTGTGCTCCTCGTTGGGGCCGTAGACGTTGAAGAACTTCAGGCCGGCCCATTGGGGCGGTGCGTAGTCGCGGGCGGCCTGGCGGGCGGCGAAGACGTCGAACAGGGCCTTGGACCAGCCGTAGGTGTTCAGCGGCCGCAGCGCCTTGAGGCTGTCCACGTCGTCGCGGTCGTCGAAGCCCTGGGAGCCGTCGCCGTAGGTCGCCGCCGAGGAGGCGTAGATGAAACGGCGCTGGCGGTCAGTGCACCAGCGGTAGAGGTCGCGCGACAGGCAGAAGTTGGTCTGGACGATCTTGTCGGCGTCCGGCTCGGTCGTCGAGCTGATGGCGCCCATGTGGACCACCATCTGGACGTCCTGCCAGCGCTTCT
>CAYTZY010000006.1:12070-29790 GCA_964442795.1 uncultured Caulobacter sp. | reverse complement strand
GCGGGCTTTCCGTCGGTCGCGGCGGGGGCCGGCGCGGCCTCGGGCGATTTGAACGCGGGGAGCTGCGCCCGCAGCTCGCGGATTTCGTTGATGATCGCCAGTTCGTCCTGCCAGCGCTTCTCGAGCCATTCGAACATCTGCTCGGGCGGCACGAAGTCGCCGATCGGGTGCTTGGCGAGGTTCTTCCACTTGCCGAGCTCGGCCGTCTCCAGCCAGTCGCAGACCACCAGGTCCAGCGAGGGATCCTCGGCCAGCTTGGCGACGATGTTGGAGCCGATGAAGCCGGCCCCGCCGGTGACGAAAACAATGCGGCGGGTCATGGAACTCAGGCCTTCTCGGTGATGCGGGCGATGGCGGCGGAGGTCGAATAGCCTTCGACGATGGGGGCGAGCTTCACCTCGCCGCCCCAGGACTGGACCAGCTCATGGCCGACCACGCCCTCGACGGTGTAGTCGGCGCCCTTGACCAGGACGTCGGGCCGTGCGGCCTTGATCAGCTCCAGGGGCGTGTCCTCGTCGAACGGCGCGACCAGGTCGACGTGGGCGAGGCCGGCCAGCACCAGGGCGCGGGACTCCAGATCGTTGACCGGACGCCCCTCCCCCTTCAGCGCGCGGACCGACCGGTCGCTGTTGACCCCGACGATCAGGCGATCGCACCAGGCGCGGGACTGGGCGAGGTAGGCGACATGGCCCTTGTGCAGGATGTCGAAGCAGCCGTTGGTGAAGCCGACCTTGAGGCCGGCGTCGCGCCAGGCTTGGGCCTTGGCGGCGACCTGGGCGGGTGTCGCCAGCTTGGCCTCGGCGGGCGCCATGTGCGCAGCGATCTCGGCCTCGATCAGTTCGGAGGGCAGCACCACGGCGGTGCCGGCCTTGCCGACCGCGACGCCGGAGGCCAGCAGCGCGAAGGTCACCGCCTCCCGGGGCGAGGCCTTCGCGGCCAGGGCCAGACCCAGGGCCGCCAGCGCCGTGTCGCCGGCCCCGGAGACGTCGAACACCTCGCGCGGCCTGCCGGGGAAGTGAACGACCCCCTCGCCGCGAACCGCGAGACTCATCCCCCTGGCCGCGCGCGTGACCAGCACCGCCTTCGCCCGCGACAGGTCCAGGGCCCGGGCCAGCGCCGCCTCGACCTGTTCGTCCGTTTCGGTCGGCAGATCGGTGGCGGCAGCCAGTTCGGCGGCGTTGGGCTTGACGATGTCGGCGGCGCCGTAGCGGGCGAAGTTGCGGGCCTTGGAGTCGACGATGAGGATCGCGCCCGACGCCCTGGCGGCGGAGAGGCAGGCCTCGATCACCGCCTGGGTCACCGCGCCCTTGCCGTAGTCCGACAGCAGGATCGCGCCCGCATCCGCCGTGGCGTGCCGTACGGCGTTCAGAAGTTTGACCTCGGCGTCCTTGCCGACCGGTCGGGCGTCCTCGGCGTCGACGCGGAGCAGTTGCTGGCCGGCGGCGACGTAGCGGGTCTTCACGGTGGTCGGGCGACCTCGTTCGGGGACCAGATGGCCCTCCATCCGCTCGTCCGCGCCGATCATGCCCAGCGCCTCGTTGGCGGCGGCGTCATCGCCGATCACGCCCGCCAGCGCCGCCGTACCGCCCAGCGAGGCGACATTGCGCGCGACGTTGCCGGCCCCGCCCAGCATGGCGATCTCCCGCGTGCGGGCCAGCACGGGTATGGGCGCTTCCGGCGAGGTCCGGGTGACCTCGCCGTAGACGAAGCGGTCCAGCATGACATCGCCCACGCAGGCGACGCGGGCGCCCGCGACGGAGCTCAACAGGGACTGGAGCGAAGCAAGGTCCATGAGACGCAGGGTGTGGGCTTTGACGTAGGAGCGGTCAAGCGGGCGATGATCCGGTTGGCCCGACGGGCCGTACACCCGACGTGAGCGACGCTTTGAAACAGGTAGAGCCGTCAGGGGCCGGTCCCGTCGTGGTGTGGTTCCGGCAGGACCTGCGCCTGGCGGACAACCCTGCTTTCGCCGGGGCCGTTGCGTCGAGCCGGCCGATCATCCCCCTCTACGTGCTGGACGAGACCGCCCCCCGGCTTGGCGGCGCGAGCCTCTGGTGGCTGGACAAGTCGCTGGCGTCGCTGGACGCATCCTTGCGGGCGCTGGGCTCGCGCCTGATCCTGCGCCAAGGCGATCCCGTCCACCAGATCGGCGAGGTCATCGCCGGGACCGGGGCGGAAGCGGTGGTCTGGAACAGACTCTACGACAAGCATTCGGTCGCCCGTGACAGCGCCCTGAAATCCGACCTGCGCAGCGATGGCGTCGAGGCGCAGTCGTTCGACGGCGGCCTGCTGGTCGAACCCTGGACGGTGAAGTCGGGCTCCGGCGATCCGTACAAGGTGTTCACGCCCTTCTGGCGCGCCGCCCGGGCGGTCTACGCCGAGCGACCGGCCTTCCCGGCGCCCGACCGGCTGGCGTCGCCGCCCGCCTGGCCAGGCAGCGACACGCTCGCCGACTGGGGGCTGCACCCGACGCGTCCCGACTGGTCGACGGGCTTCGACGTCTGGACGCCGGGCGAAGGTGGCGCGCTGGCCATGCTCGACCTGTTTCTGGGCGGCGCGGCGAAGACCTACGCCGAAGCGCGGAACCTGCCGGGCGTCGAGGGCACGTCACGGCTGTCCCCCCACCTGCATTTTGGCGAGGTCGGCCCGCGTCAGGTCTGGCGCGCCGTGCAGACGGCGACGGAGGCCGGCCGCGTCCCGTTCGACCAGGCTGCCAAGTTTCTCGCCGAACTGGGCTGGCGGGAGTTCAACCATCACCTGCTGTTCCACTGGCCGGACCTGCCGACCGCCAACTTCAAGCCCGAGTTCGACCGCTTCATCTGGCGCGACGATCCCGCCGGCCTGGAGGCCTGGCAGACCGGCGGGACCGGTTACCCGATCGTCGACGCGGGAATGCGGGAGCTGTGGACCACCGGCTTCATGCACAATCGCGTGCGGATGATCGTCGCCTCCTTCCTGATCAAGCACCTGATGATCGACTGGCGCGAGGGCGAGGCCTGGTTCCGCGACACGCTCGTCGACGCCGACATCGCCCAGAACGCAGCCAACTGGCAGTGGGTCGCCGGATCGGGCGCCGACGCCTCGCCGTGGTTCCGGATCTTCAATCCGATCACCCAGGGCGAGAAGTTCGACCCGGACGGCGTCTATGTCCGACGCTGGTGTCCGGAACTGGCCAAACTGCCCAATGACGTCCTCCACCAGCCCTGGACAGCCTCCGAAGGCCGGCTCGTCGCCGCAGGCGTCCGGCTCGGTCACACTTACCCCCGCCCCATCATCGAGCACTCCGCCGCCCGCACGCGGGCGCTGGACGCGTACGCCGCCGTCAAAGCCGCCTGAGGAACGCCGTCATGAAAACAGCTGTCATCGGCGCCGGCGTGGCGGGCCTGGGCGCCGCCTGGGCCCTGAAGGACTCCCGCGAGGTGGTCCTGTATGAGCAGGACGCCCGTCTGGGCGGACACGCCAATACCGTGACCATCGACTACGATGGCGTCCCGGTCGCGGTGGACACCGGCTTCATCGTCTACAACGCCGAGAACTACCCCAACCTCTGCGGCCTGTTCGCGGCGCTGGACGTCGAGACCCGCCCCACCGACATGAGCTTCGCCTGCGCCGGCGGCGGCGTGGAGTGGTCGTCCAGCTTCCCGCGCGGCGTCTTCGCCCAGAAGCGCAACCTGCTGCGGCCCGACTTCCTGGGCATGCTGGCCGACATCGGACGCTTCAACGCCCTTGCCCGCACCGAGCTGCTTCGCCCGGACATGGATGACCTGACCCTCGGCGCCTGGCTCAAGCTGCGCCGGTTCGGCAACGGCTTTCGGGATCGGTACCTGCTGCCCATGGGCGCGGCCATCTGGTCGACCACCGAGTCCGGCATCGGCGACTTCCCGGCCCGCAGCTTCCTGCGCTTCCTCTCCAACCACAGCCTGCTGCAGTTCCGGCCCTCGCTCTGGCGCACCGTGGTCGGCGGCAGCCGCAGCTATGTCAGCAAGCTGGAGCAGTCGCTCGAGGGGGCGATCCGCGCCGGAGCGCCGGTGGTTTCCGTGCGGCGGCAGGGCGGCGGAGTCATCGTCCGCGACGCGTCCGGTCACGAGGACCGCTTCGACGACGTCATCCTCGCCTGCCACTCCGACCAGGCGCGCCGTCTGCTGGGCCAGGACGCCGACGGCGAGGAGGCCGCGCTGCTGGAAGCCATCCGCTACGCCCCCAACCGCGCTGTCCTGCACCGCGACCCGCGCCTGATGCCTGAGCGGCCGCAGGCCTGGGGCAGCTGGAACTACATCGACAATTCCGGCGGAAAGACAGCGCCTTACGTCACCTACTGGATGAACAACCTGCAGGGCATCGACGCCGCCAGCCCCCTGTTTGTCAGCCTGAACGGGCCTGAGCCCGACCCGGCGCTCACCTTCAGCGCCTACGACTACGAACATCCGCAGTTCGACACCGCCGCGCTCGCCGCCCAGCGCCGGTTCGGGCAGGTGCAGGGGCGTGGCGGGATCTGGTACGCCGGCGCCTGGCTCGGCTACGGCTTCCACGAGGACGGCATCACCTCGGGCGTGAAGGTCGCGCTGGCCCTGGGCGGGCAGGTTCCCTGGGACTTCGTCGATCACCGGGTCGCCGCCGTCGATCCGCGGGCTCCCCTGCGCGTGGCGGCATGACCGCCTGGCTCTACGAGAGCGAGACCACGCACCGCCGCATCGGCGCGGTGACGCACGGCTTCCGCTACCGGCTGTTCCAGATCCTGCTCGACATTGACCGCATCGATGAGGACCTGCGCGGCCTCACCATGATCCGGCGCGGACGCCTCGGCCTGTTCAGCTACGACGACCGCGATCACGGCTGGCGCGACGGCCGGACCTTGCGCGGCTGGGTGCTGGAGCGGCTCGCGGAGGCCCGCGTGACCGCCACGGCCCATCGCATCCGGCTGCTGACCATGCCGAGGGTGCTGGGCTTCGTGTTCAACCCGATCTCGCTGTTCTACGTCGAGGACGCGGCCGGCGGGCTGGAGGCGGTGATCTACGAGGTCAACTCCACCTTCGGACAGACGCACGCCTATGTCGCCCCGGCCGCGGGCCGCGGCTTTCAGCGCCAGACCGCGGAAAAACGCCTCTTCGTGTCGCCCTACTACGGCGTCGACGGAGCCTATCGCTTCGATGTGAGTCCGCCGGGCTGCGCCCTGGAACTGGCCATCGTCAAGCATGACGCAGAGGGCCAAATCGACTTCACAGCCACGCTCAGAGGCAAGCGGAAGCCGCTAACAGATGGCCGTATGCTGCGGCTTTTCCTGAGCTTTCCCCTGATGACGCTGCAGGTCGTCATCGGCATCCACTGGCAGGCGCTTCGCCTGTTCGTGAAGGGCGCCCGACTTGTCCCGCGCCCCCCGGGGCCCGACATTGGAACCAGCGCCGCGACGCTGGTTACTCGCCTCGCGCGAAAAAACGATGTTACCTTGCCCGTAAAGGAAGGGAGCGCCGATGACGATCACGGACCTGACCCCCGCCTCCAGCGGTCCCGGCTGGGACATACCGGCGTTGCGTAGCGCGCCGCCGGTCTTTCGCACCGTTGTCCGGATCTGCGCCGAAAGCTGGCGCTACGGATCGATCGTCTGGGTGCTCCCGGGCGGCGAAGCGGTGCGCTGCAACGGGACCGAACCGGGGCCCGACATCCGCATCCAGGTCAAGGACTTTCGCTTCCTGCGGCGATGCCTGACGGCCGGCGCCATCGGCTTCGCCGAGGGTTACATGGCCGACGAGTGGGATACGCCGGACCTGGCGCACCTGCTGACCGGGTTCGCGATGAACTTCGACCGGCTCAACGTGCTGGTCGAGGGCAACCCCATCGTCCGGGCGATCAACTTCGTGGTGCACATGCTGCACCGGAACGACCGCCAGGGCAGCCGCAAGAACATCCACGCGCACTATGACCTCGGCAACCACTTCTATTCGAAGTGGCTGGACCGGACGATGACCTACAGCGCGGCCGTCTACGAGAAGCCGGGCGAGCCGCTCGACCTGGCCCAGCAGCACAAGTACGCCGCCCTCGCCCGCTCCATGGCGCTGCAACCGGGCCAGAGCGTGCTGGAGATCGGCTGCGGCTGGGGCGGCTTCGCCGAGTTCGCGGCGAAGGAGGTCGGCGCGAAGGTCACCGGCATCACCATCAGCCAGGAACAGTACGACTTCGCGCGGAAACGCCTTTTTGAACAAGGACTTGCCGAGAAGACCGACATCCGCCTGATCGACTATCGCGACGTCCAGGGCCAGTTCGACCGCGTGGCCTCCATCGAGATGTTCGAGGCGGTCGGCGAGGAGTACTGGCCGACCTACTTCAACAAGATCAACGACGTGCTGTCGCCCGGCGGCCGGGCAGGTCTGCAGATCATCACCATTCGCGACGAGCTGTTCGGTGTCTATCGCCGGCGGGCCGATTTCATCCAGAAGTACATCTTCCCGGGCGGCATGCTGCCCAGCGAGACCCGCCTCAAGCAGGAGACCGACAAGGCCGGCCTCGACTGGCAGTCGGTGATGCGGTTCGGCCAGGACTACGCCGACACGCTGGCCGAATGGATGACCCGCTTCGACGCCGCCTGGGACGACATCCGCAAACAGGGCTTCGACGACCGATTCCGCCGCATGTGGCGCTTCTACCTCGCCTACTGCGAAGCCGGCTTCAGGACCGAGCGCACGGACGTGATCCAGCTGAGCGTCGGGAAGGCCTAGGGGCAGGGAGCGCCCCCAGCTCTCACCGTCATGGCCCGACTTGTTCGGGCCATGACGGACATGAGGAGAGCGTCTTCGACGTCCTATCCCGCTGTCTCAACCATTCGCACCGCCCCCATCCGCGCCCGCACGACCCCTGCCGACGCCGTGATCGTCGCCCGCTCGGCCGCGCTGAACCGCGCCAGGTTGCGGTACGGCATGGCCATCCGCGCGTTGCCCGACAGACGCGTCTCGTTGCGGATCAGGAAGTCCCAGTAGAGGGCGTTGAACGGGCAGGCGCCCTCGCCTGTCCGCGCCGCCGGATCATAGCGACAGCCGCCGCAGTGGTCGCTCATCCGCTTGATGTAGGCGCCGCTGGCCGCATAGGGCTTGGATCCGACGATGCCGCCGTCGGCGAAGGTGGCCATGCCGCGGGTGTTGGGCATTTCGACCCACTCATAGGCGTCGGCGAAGACGGTCATGTACCAGTCGTCGACCGCGTCAGGGTGCACGCCCAGAAGCATCATCAGGTTGCCGGTGACCATCAGCCGCTGGATGTGGTGGGCGTAGGCGTGGTCGCGGGCGGCGATCACCGTCTCGCGCACGCAGACCATGTCGGTCTCGCCGCTCCAGAACAGCCAGGGCAGCGCCCGGTCGGCCTCCAGGGCGTTGCGCCGGCCGTACTCCGGCATCTTCAGCCAGTAGACGCCGCGTACGAACTCCCGCCAGCCGAGGACCTGGCGAATGAAACCCTCGACGGCGTTCAGGGGGGCGCGGCCTGACCGCCACTCGACCTCGGCGCGGCGGCAGACGTCCAGCGGGTCGAGCAGGCCGAGGTTGATCGAGGTCGAGACCAGGCTGTGCCACAGGAACGGCTCGCCGGTGGCCATGGCGTCCTGCCAGTCGCCGAACAGCGGCAGGGCGTCGCGCAGGAAGTGCTCCAGCGCCTCCTGGGCCTGCGCCGCCGTGGTCGGCCAGCCGAAGGCGTCCAGCGCGCCGAAGTGATCGGGATAGAGCCGCTCGACGTCGGCGATCGCCTCGCGCGCCACGGCGTCCGGCGCGAACCGGCGCCGGCGCGGGCCCCGCATCCCCGCCGGCAGCCGCCTGCGGTTCTCGGCGTCGAAGTTCCAGCGGCCGCCCGCCGGCTGATCGCCATCCATCAAGAGGCCGGTGCGGCGACGCATCTCGCGATAGAACCACTCCATGCGCAGTTCCTTGCGGTCCCGCGCCCAGGCTTCGAACGCCGCGCGGCTGCACAGGAAGCGGTCGTCCGCGCGAATCTCCACCGTGACCGCGCAGGTCGACGCGAATGCTTCCAGCGCTGTCTGCAGCCGCCACTCGCCGCATTCGGTGAGGACGACCCGTCCGAACGGTCCCGCCTCGGCCAGCGTCCGTTCGAGCTCGCCGGTGATCGAGCCGGTGGAGGCCGGATCGTCGATCCGCACGTAGCGCACCCGCAGACCCCGCGCCTCCAGCCCGGCGGCGAACGACCGCATGGCCGCGAAGGTCAGGGCGATCTTCTGTTTGTGATGGCGGACCCAGGTCGCCTCCTCCCGCACCTCGGCCAGCAGGATCAGGTCGGCAGGCGTGGCGCCCGCCAGCGAGGCCAGGTTGGCCGACAGCTGGTCGCCCAACACGAGGCGAAGAGAGGGGGCGGAGTGGGACAAGCGGCCGCTTTCAGATATTCTGGGGTTGCGATCCGGGTACGGCTCACGATGTTGACCGGATCAACACAGCCCGGCCCACGGGCGTCCGGATGCCTCCATGTCTTATGCCGACAGCGTTCTCGACCTCATCGGGAACACCCCTCTGATCCGCCTCAAGGCCGCCAGCGAGGCGACCGGCTGCGAGATTCTGGGCAAGGCCGAGTTCCTCAACCCCGGCCAGTCAGTCAAGGACCGCGCCGCGCTGTGGATCATCCGCGATGCTGAAGCGCGGGGGCTTCTTCGCCCGGGCGGGCGGATCGTCGAGGGCACCGCCGGCAACACCGGCATCGGTCTGGCCATGGTCGCCTCGGCGCTCGGTTACCGCACCACCATCGTCATCCCGCGCACCCAAAGCCAGGAGAAGAAGGACGCCATCCGCCTGGCCGGCGCCGAGCTGGTCGAGGTCGACGCCGTCCCCTACTCCAACCCGGACAACTACGTGCGCTACTCCGGCCGCCTGGCCGAGGAGCTGGCGAAGACCGATCCGAACGGCGCGGTCTGGGCCAACCAGTTCGACAACGTCGCCAACCGGAAGGCGCACGAGGAGACCACCGGCCCGGAAATCTGGGACCAGACCGGCGGCAAGGTCGACGGCTTCATCTGCGCGGTCGGCTCGGGTGGCACGCTGGCCGGCGTCGCCGCGGCGCTGCGGGCCCGCAAGGGCGACGTGAAGATCGGCCTGGCCGACCCCTACGGCGCGTCCCTGTATCACTACTACGCCCACGGCGAGTTGAAGGCCGAGGGCTCCTCGATCAGCGAAGGCATAGGTCAGGGCCGTATCACCGCCAACCTCGAGGGCCTGGTCGTCGACCATCCGTTCCGCGTCTCCGACGAGGAGATGCTGACCACCGTCTTCGAGCTCGCCGAGCACGAGGGTCTGGTCCTGGGCGGCTCATCGGGCGTCAATGTCGCCGGCGCCGTGAAGCTGGCGCGCGAAATGGGGCCGGGCCACACCATCGTGACCATTTTGTGCGACTACGGTTCGCGCTATCAGTCGAAACTCTTCAATCCGGCGTTCCTGAAGGAGCGCGGCCTCCCGGTTCCGGGCTGGCTCTCAGGGGAATAACGCGCATGGCCGATCCGCTCGTCTCCACCGCCTGGCTGGCTGACCACCTGGGCGCTCCGGACGTACGGCTGATCGACGCCAGCTGGTACTTCCCGCAGGAGGGCAAGGACCCGCTGGAACAGTTCAGGCTGGCCCATATTCCCGGCGCGGTGTTCTTCGACATCGACGAGATCGCCGACGACTCCTCCAACCTGCCGCACATGCTGCCCAGCCCGGTGAAGTTCGCCTCGCGGGTCCGCAAGCTGGGGCTGGGCGACGGCTCGCGGATGGTGGTTTACGATCAGCTGGGCCTGCGCTCCGCCGCCCGCGTCTGGTGGACCTTCCGGGCCATGGGCCATGAGGACGTGGTCGTCCTCGACGGCGGTCTTCCCAAGTGGATCGCCGAGGGCCGCCCGATCGCCGACGGCCCGCCGCAGCCGCGCGAGCGCCACTTCACCGTCCGCTACAGCAACGATCTGGTCCGGGACCTGGGCCAGGTGAAGCGCGCCCTGGCCTCGGGCAAGGAGCAGCTGGTCGACGCGCGCCCCGCCGGCCGCTTCACCGGCGAGACGCCGGAGCCCCGCGAGGGCCTGCGCGGCGGCCATATGCCGGGCGCCTTCAACGTGCCCGCCTCGGAAATCCTGTCGCCCGACGGGACCGTGAAGAGCACAGAGCAACTCAAGGAAATCTTTGAGAAAGCCGGTGTTGATCTAAACCGCCCGATCGTCACCACCTGCGGCTCGGGGATCACCGCCGCCATGCTGTCGCTGGCCCTGGCCCGCATCGGCAAGGACCGCGTGCCGGTCTACGACGGCTCCTGGACCGAATGGGGCGGCCGGCAGGACACCGACGTCGTCACGGGAGCGGCCTGAACCCTTGGCGGACCCGTTGATCCGCAAGGCCCGGCTGGACGATCTCCCGGCGCTGGCCGACATCGAACGGGACGCCGACAAGCTGTTCCTGCAGACCGACATGCCCGAGATCGGCGCTGCGGAGCCGACCGACAGCGCGGCGCTCGCCGCCCTGCTGGCCGAGGGCGCCTTCTGGGTGGCGGAACTGGACGGCGCGCCGGTCGGCTTTCTGGCGGCCGGAACCCGCCGCGGCCAGTATGTCATCCTGCAGATCTCTGTCGCCCGCGCCGGCCAGGGGCGCGGCGTCGGCGCCCGGCTGATGGAGACAGCCCTGGATCACGGCCGGGCGACCGGGGCGCCGGACGTGGTGCTGACCACCTTCCGCGACATTCCCTGGAACGCGCCCTGGTACGCCCGCTTCGGCTTCGCGGAGATCGCCGAGGCCGAGCGCACGGAGGTCGTGCGCGACATGCAGGCGCACGAGGCCGCTCACGGACTGGACATGTCACGCCGTTGCGCGCTGCGGGCCGTGCTCAGGCCCTAGAGCGCTTGCCCCGTCACCGGTCGCGGCCTTACAGGAATGGGCATGGACGAGGAAAGCCGCCTGATCCGCGCCGGCGCCGGCCGCAAGCCGGAGGCGAAGACCGTCGCCCCGGCCATCCAGCGCGGCTCCACGGTGCTGCTGCCCGACGCAAAGGCGCTCTATGACGGGACCTTCGGCTACGGCCGCTCGGGCCTGAACGCCCAGCACGCCCTTTGCGAGGCGCTGTGCGAGCTCGAGGGCGCCCGCGAGGTCCAGCTGTTTCCCTCGGGCCTGGCGGCCATCACCGCCGGCCTGATGGCCGTGCTGAAGGCCGGCGACCACATCCTGGTCGTCGACACCGTCTACAAGCCCGTGCGCCAGTTCTGCGACTCTGTCCTGACCCGGTTCGGCGTGACGGTGGACTACTACGACGCCCGACTGGACGCTGACACGCTGCTGGCGCTGGCCACGCCGGCGACGCGGCTGATCCTGCTGGAGTCGCCGGGCTCCCTGACCTTCGAGATGCAGGACGTTCCGGCCATCGCCGCCGCCGCGCGGTCGCGGGGCATCCTGACCCTGATCGACAACACCTGGGGCGCGGGCCTGCTGTTCAAGCCGCTGGCCCACGGCGTCGATCTGAGCGCCCAGGCCCTGACCAAATACGTCTGCGGCCACTCCGACGTCTTCATGGGCTCGGTGGCTGTTTCCGACCCGAAGCTGGCCGCGGCGATGCAGGACGCCGTCCACGAACACGGCTGGGCGGTGACGGGCGACGACGCCTACCAGGCCCTGCGCGGTCTGCGCACCCTGGCGGTGCGGCTGGCCCGCCATGGCGAGAACGGTCTGGCCATCGCACGCTGGCTGGCGGAGCAGCCGCAGGTCCTGCGGGTCCTCCATCCCGCCCTGCCCGAAGACCCCGCCCACGCCCTGTGGAAGCGGGACTACAGCGGCGCCTGCGGCCTGTTCGCCGTCGTCCTGCGCCCCGCTCCGGACAAGGCGGCCGAGGCCTTCCTCAACGCCCTGCAGCTCTTCGGCCTCGGCTTCTCCTGGGGCGGCTTCGAGAGCCTGGCCATCAACTGCGACCCGCAGTTCAAGCGCCGCAAGGTCCCCGTGGACTACGGCGGCCCGGTGATCCGGCTCCACGTCGGCCTGGAAAGCCCGTCCGACCTGATCGCGGACCTGAAGGGCGCGTTGTCGGCCTACGAGGCGGCGGCCCGTCGATAGGCCTTCTCGATCCGTCATACGGACTTGCGCGGCTCGCGACGCTCGCGAAGGGCTTTAGCCTCACCATGGCGAAGCCTGTTGCAGCCCCCACCTTCGTCTTCCTGAGGCGCGCGAAGGGCGCACGAAGGCTGGCGACCCCAGCAGGACTCGAACCTGCAACCGTCCGCTTAGAAGGCGGATGCTCTATCCGGTTGAGCTATGGGGTCGAAACTCAGGGTCAGTGCGTCCAGGGCTGCTTGCGGCCGGCGGCGAAGTTGTCGGCGTAGGCCTTGATGATCTTCTTCGGCTCATGCGGCTCGATCAGCCGGAAGGCGATGCCGTGGCGCTGGGCGTAGGCGACGGCTTCTTCGCGCGTCTCGAAGCTCAGCCTCACCTGGCCGTTCATGTCCGTGGACTGGGTCCAGCCGGTCAGGGGGTCGACGCGCTTGGCCGCGGCCGGCTCGAACTCGAGCAGCCAGTCTCTGGTCTTGGCCTTCCCCGACTGCATGGCGGTCTTGGCCGGGCGGTAGATGCGGGCGAGCATGAGGCGCCTCTCCGTTCGATCATTCTCCGTGGTCGGGGCGAGAGGATTCGAACCTCCGACCCTCTGGTCCCAAACCAGATGCGCTACCAGGCTGCGCCACACCCCGTTTCACGGAAGCGCCGTCTTTGCCACGCGTCGCGCTGCGCCGCAATGAAGGCGTCCGTCAGACCTTCAGTCTGGGCACCTGGCTGGCCATCCCCGACCGCATGACCGCGGCCATGGGGGCGGGATCATAGTCCGGAGGGAGGATGTCGAAGATCAGGTGATGCCGGTCGCGATCCCCCTCATGGCGCACCTCGTGGAACATCTGGTTGTTCAGTTCAAAGGCGTGTCCGGCCTCGAACCGGAAGGGCTGATCGTCGATGAAGAAGGTCACCTCCGGCCAGGTGATCAGCGGCACATGCACGCGGTGGCTGGCGCGCAGCAGGGGTGAGATATCCTGGTGCCGTGCGATGCGCCCGCCGGGGACCAGCTTGGCGAGCTGGCAGCGGACCACCACGCCGCCCGGCGCGTAGAGGGCCAGGATCTCGTCGACGATGGGCAGCACGACCGGGCTGAACCAGTCCCAGCCCGCCCGACGCAGCACGTCGTCCTGGGTGATGCGCCGATCGTGCGGCATGTAGAGGGCGTTGGTGTAGTAGAGATAGATCGACTGGGTCGGCCGCGCGCCCGTCAGCGCCTGACGCAGATCCTCCTCGCCGTCCCAGAGCGCGTCATCAACCCCGGCGAGCCGGTCCAGCAGCGGTTGGATGTTGACTTGCTTGAGGAAGCGGTGCGTTTTCCCGAAATCCATGACGCCCATTCTGATGAACCGCGCCCTACAAGTACAGTAGATCGGTTCGGGAGAGGTCTCGCCCGTGATTATCTCCCACCGTCACCGGTTCATGTTCTTCGCGATCCCGAAAACCGGCACCCATGCGATCCGCTTCGCCCTGCGCGAGCACATGGGGGAGACCGACGAGGAGCAGGTGCGGCTGTTCGTCCAGAAGGCCCTGCCCCATCCCGACATCGCCCGACTGGGCCACGGCCACATCCGCTGGGACGAGATCCGCGCCACGGTGAGTCCGGAGATCTGGAGCGGCTATTTCAAGTTCGCGATCGTGCGCAATCCCTGGGAGCGCTTCCTGTCCTACTGCGTCTTCACGCATCGGGACGGGGACTGGTTCACGCGGGACCCGCGCGGAACCATGGCCCGTGTGCTGGACGACCCGGCCCATCGCCAGAGGATCGTCTTTCAGCCGCAGCACCGCTTCATCTGCGATGCCGCCGGCCAGCCGATGGTGGACTTTGTCGGCCGCCAGGAGACGCTGCAGGAGTCATACGACGCCGTCTGCGCCCGGATCGGCCTGCCGACCACGACGCTGCAGCGAATCAACGCGACGACGCACGGGCCCTGGCGCGACTACTTCGACGACGATCTTCGGGACCGTGTCGCCGGACTCTATGCCCAGGACATCAAGGCGTTCGGCTACAGCTTCGACGAGCCGGCCTGACTCTCGTCGACCTTCTTGCGCATCGGCTTGAACACCCCCGAACCGCGCAGGACGTCCTTTTCGCCGACGTAGACGCGGCCCTCGACGAAGACCAGGTCCCGGGTCTGGCGGGTGGCCTTGCCCTGACCGTAGACCCATTCTCCGGCGCGGGCCATCGACAGGAAGTCCAGCGACAGGTGGATGGTCACCGACATGCCCCCGGTCACCCGCCCGACCGCCCCGGCCACCACGCCGTCGAAGAAGGTCGACAGCATGCCGCCGTGGACGATGCCCATGCTGTTGCAGTGGCGCGGCAGCACGTAGAAGGCATGGATCAGACCGCCCTCCTCCGTACGCTTGTGGAACATCGGGCCGTTGTGGGTGGTGTAGGGGCCGCGGCTCGACGGCACGAACCCTTCCGGCGGGGCCGGAACCTCCGCAGCGCTCACTGACCGAACATCCGGTGGCGGACCCGGTCCCCCGGCTTGATGCCCAGCTCGGCGGCCTTGCCGCCGTAGATCTCCAGGACTCCGATCGCCGGGCCTTCCGACGGCAGCGGGGATTCGTCGAACGGGCGGGCGTTGGCCGCGATCGAGACGATGCGGCCGTCCTCGCCGATGTAGATGATGTCCAGCGGCATGTAGGTGTTGCGCATCCAGAAGGCCTGCGGCCTGGCCTGCGGGAAGATGAACAGCATGCCGTGCATGTCCGGCATCGAGGTGCGGTACATCAGGCCGTGCTGGCGCTCGGCGTCGTCGTCGGCGATCTCGACCCGATAATCCAGCCGGCCGGAGGCCGTCTCGATCGAGAGCGGCTCGGTGACGAAGTCGGGCGAGGTCGTGTGCGGGACGTTGATGTCGACCTTGGCGGTCGAGGTCGCCGCCGCGACGCCCTCGCGGGCGGTGCAGGCGCTGGCGCCCAGGCTGGCCCCAAGCAGGACCGCCGCCAGGACAAGCGACCGGCGGGCGTCACGCATCATCACGCTCAAGGCTTTACTCCGGAAACGATCCCGGTCCGTCAGGACGCCGAGATTTCGGCCACCACAAGACCCTTGGGCCCCTCGGCGAAGCGCACCATCACGCCGTCTCCGGGCTGCAGGTCATCGAGACCGCTGCGACGCAGGGTCTCGATGTGGACGAAGATATCGCCCGGCTCCGCGTCGCGCACCACGAAACCGTAGCCCTTGGTGCGGTTGAACCATTTGACGGTGCAGTGCTCCAGGGGGCCGTCGGCGCGCGGCGGTCCGCGACGGGCCGAATCCTGCCGCGGCGGCGCGCTGAAGCGATCGCGGTCGCGCGAGAAGCCGCCCTGGCCCTGATCGTCGAACCGGCGCGGCGCCCGCTCCATCGGTGGCGGCGCCGCGGCCTCGTCGAGATCGACGACCTCGGACACCTGCCAGCCCTTGGGCCGGCGGACAACGTCACAGACGATCACCGCGCCCTCAAGCGCGGATTCCCGTCCGGACGTGCGCAACGACGTGATGTGCAGCAGGACATCCTTGAGCCCCGTCTGCGTGGGATCGTCGGGAACAATGAAGCCGTAGCCCTTGCCCGCGTCGAACCACTTCACGCGACCAGCGATGCGCACGGATTCTTCGTGCGCCTCTGATCCCTCGAAATCGAAACCTGACATTCGCCCCTCTGCCCCGCCCCAGGTCCTTTCTGGACGAGAACTTAAGTATAACAATGTTCTCGTAGGAAGAGAGGCGTCAAGCCGTGACTTCGCGCAGCAGACGTACAGCACCGCCAAGCGCGACGATTGGTCGCGGCGTTGAGGGTTGATTCTCTGGGTGGAGAAGCCTCGCGATGGCACGCCCTAGGGGAGTCGAACCCCTCTTACCAGATTGAAAATCTGGGGTCCTAACCGATAGACGAAGGGCGCCCGGTCGCGAGGAAGCGGCTGTATATTCGCGACTCCCGGCTCGCGCAACCCCTCCCGATGCCTGTTCGGCGACCTTTTTCAGCCGGCCGCCATGCGGGGGTCGGCGGCGTCCTCGATCTCGAGTTCGACGCTTTCGCGACCCTGCCAGTCGTCGGGCTTGAGCCGGCCCACGACATGCAGCCCGCCGCCGCCGGCCATGATCCGGTCGCCCAGAGCGGTTTCACCCGCCCGCCAGGCCACGGCCTTCAGCCGGACGCCCGAGGCGTCGGTCAGGGTGCAGCGCACGTGCCCCCCCTTGAGCATCATCGGACGCTCCACGCGGGCGTCGGCGACCGCGAACATCGGCTCGGGATTGCCCGGTCCGAACGGCGCGAGGCGCTGGAAGTCGGTCCACAGGCCGCGCGTGGCCCCGCCCGGGCTGACCAGGGCGTCGATGTCGACCGCGTCGGCGGCGGCGGCGTCGATCATCTCCCCGGCCAGCCGGGCGCAGAGGAAGGCGCGCAGTTCCGGAATGTCGGCGGGGCGCACGGTCAGGCCGGCGGCCATGGCGTGTCCGCCGCCGGCCAGCAGCAGCCCCTCGTCGAAGGCCGCCTGCACCGCGCGGCCCAGGTTGACGCCCGGCTGCGAACGGCCTGACCCCTTGCCGGTGTCGGAGGGGCGGTCGACGCCGATGACGATCACCGGTTTGCGATAGCGCTCGCGCAGGCGGGCGGCGGCGATCCCGACCACGCCGGGATGCCAGCCGTCGCCTGCGACCACGAGGACCGGAGCGTCGGGATCCTGGTTGCTGTCGGTCTCGATAAAGGCTGTGGCCTGGTCGATGACCTCCTTCTCGACCTCCTTGCGGGAGGCGTTGAGGGCGTCGAGCTCGGCGGCCAGGGCGGCGGCCTCGACCGGATCATCGGTCGAGAGAAGGTGTGCGCCGAGATCGGAGCGGCCGATCCGGCCGCCGGCGTTGATTCTGGGCCCCAGGATGAAGCCGGCATGGAAGCTCGTCGCGGGCCCCTGCCCCTTGGCGACGTCCAGCAAGGCCTTGAGACCGGGATTGGCCCAGCCGGACATGACCCTCAACCCCTGAGAGGCTATGGCGCGATTGAAGCCGGTCAGCGAGGTGACGTCGCAGAAGGCGCCCATGGCCGCCAGATCCAGCCACTGGCGGATGTCCGGCTCGGCCCTCGCCGCGAACAGGCCGCGCTTGCGGGCTTCCCGGTTGAGGGCGGCGAGCAGCACAAAGGTCACGCCGGCCGCGGCCAGATGGCCCTGTCCCGAGGTGTCGTCCGGCCGGTTGGGATTGACCAGGGCGGCGGCGGGCGGCGGCTCGCCGCGCATCAGGTGATGGTCGACGACGACGACGTCCAGACCCATGTCCCGCGCCGCCACCAGCGCGTCGTGCGCCGCCGCGCCGCAGTCGACGGTGATCACCAGCTCGGCGCCCTGCGCCTTCAGCCGGCGAAAGGCGGCGGGGCTGGGTCCATAGCCCTCGATGATCCGGTCAGGCACGTAGATGGGCAGGTCGCGCCCCATGGCCCGGAACCAGCGGACCAGCTGGGCGGCGCTGGAGGCCCCGTCGACGTCGTAGTCGGCGAAGACGGCCAGGGGCCGTTCCCGTTCGACGGCGTCGACCAGGATGGAGGCGGCCAGATCCATGTCCTGGAAGCTGGACGGGTCGGGAAACTGCGCCTTGAGGGTCGGCGACAGGAAGTCGACCGCGCTTTCCGGGCCGATGCCGCGCGAGGCCAGCGCACGAGCCAGCGGCTCGGCGAGATCGTGGCGCATCTGGTGGTCGCGGACGACGGCCTCGTCGGC